>JAXDMK010000151.1:0-4685 GCA_034666105.1 Actinomycetota bacterium
GGGATCACGCCCGGCGGGGCCGGGTTTCGGCGGGCGGCCGACGCCGTGCTCATCAACGAGAAGGACGCCCGGGGGACGGTGGCCAAGATGGCCCGGGCCCTGCGGGGTGAGTACTACGGGCGGGTGGTGCGCTTCCTCGACGGCGACGTCACCGCCATGCCGGTGTGCCACGCCGGGTTCATCTCGGTCCACATCGTGGCCGACGGCGAGGTGTGGTCGTGCTGCGTGCTGGCCCGGTCCTTCGGCAACCTGCGCGACCACGACTTCGACTTCAAGAAGGTGTGGTTCTCGCCCGCGGCCGAGGAGTTCCGGACATGGATGCGGGAGCGCCGCTGCGCCTGCCCCCTGGCCAACGCCGCCTACACCAACATGCTGGTGGAGCCGGGGGCGGCGTCCCGCATGGCGGTGAGCATGGTGAAGAAGCCGACCAAGGTGCCGGTGTCCTCCTGAGCGATTCTGGGCCGATCCTCGTCACCGGCGGGTCGGGTTTCATCGGGTTGCACCTGGTCCCGGCCCTGTCGTCGGGGGACCGGCCGGTGCGGGTGCTGGTGCGCTCGGAGGCGGCCGCGGCCAAGGTGCGGGCAGTGGCGCCCGGCGTCGAGGTGGTCTCGGGCGACGTGGCCGGGGCGGCCCGGGGCTGCGGGCTCGTCTACCACCTGGCCGGCACCTACCGGGGATCGCCCGACGAGCTGCGGGCCATGCATGTCGACGGCACGGCGGCGTTGCTGGCGGCGATCGAGCCCGACGCCCGGCTGGTGTTCCTGAGCTCCACGTCGGTCTACGGCTGGAACCAGACCTGGCCGGCCGACCACGCCACCCCGCCGGCGCCGTCGTCGGCCTACGGCCGGGCCAAGCTGGCCGCGGAGGAGCTGGTGGCGGCCCGGGGCGGGCCCGGCGGCTCGGTCATCGCCCGGTCAACCATCGTCTACGGGCCGGGCGACACCGACGGGATGCTGGCCCGGGTGGCCCGCCTGCTGGCCCGCCACGTGCGCTGGTTCCCGGGGGACGGTCTGAACCGGGTCCACCTGATCCACGTCGACGACCTGGTGGCGGCCCTCCTCCTCCTTGGTGAGCGGGGCGACGGGGTGTTCGTCCTCGGCGGCCCGACGGCGTCGCCCATCCGCCGCATCCTCGGCCTCCTCGCCGACGGCGCCGGCCTGCCCCACCCCAAGTTCGGCGTCCCCCCCTCGGCGGTGCGGGCCGCGGCGTGGGCGGTGGAGGGCCTCTGGACCCAGACCGGGCGGCCGGGCGAGCCGCCCCTCAACCACCACAGTCTCGACGTGGCCACCCGCGACCGGGCCTACTCCTCGGCCCGGGCCACGACCGAGCTCGGGTGGACGCCCCTGGTGGCGCTGGACGACGGCGTGCCCGCGGTTGGCGCCTGGCTGGCCGCGAACGTGCTGGGCAAGGCGGCCAAGCCGGAGCGCACCGTGCCCGGCTTCGAGGCCGGCCACGACCCGGACGCACCGGCCGCGGGCGGGTTCGACTGGCGGGGCTACTTCGTCGACCCCGACGAGGGCCTGGGCACCGTCTACGAGCGCTTCGCCCTCGACAAGGTGCTGGAGTCGGCCATCGCCGCCACCGGCGCCACCAGCGTCCTCCACGCCCCCTTGTTCGGCATGATGGGCATCCCCGGCCTCGACGCCGTGTTCCTCGCCCGGCGGGGCCTGCGGGTGGGCCTGCTCGACGTCGACGGGGAGCGGCTGGAGGCGGTCCACAACCAGTGGCTGGGGCTCGGCCTCGACCCCGAGGTCCACCTGGTCGACGGGCTCGACCCGCATGGGTGGCCCGACACGCTGCCCGTGCGCTACGACCTGGCCTTTTCCTTCGCCGCCCTGTGGTGGTTCGAGGACCCGTGGGCGGTGCAGGCCGCCCTCGCCCGGTGGGCCGACAAGGGCGTGCTCACGTGCGTCCCCAACCGCAACGTGTTCATGCGCATGCGGGCCCGTCTGTGGCACAAGGACCTGTTCGAGCGGTTGAACGAGGACGCCCTCGACGCCAAGGCCGCCACCCGGGCCGCGGCCGCGTCCGGGCTGAAGGCGGTCGACACCGGCCTGTTCGACATCCCGCCGTTCCCCGACACGTCCGTCCCCCTGGCCAAGCTCCTCCGGGCCCGCAAGGGCAAGCCGGCGGCCGCCGCCGGCGATGCCGAGGGCGAGCAGGCGTGGGCGTGGTCGATCCTGCCCTTCCTCACCGGCGACGACCCGGGGATGGAGGATCGGGTGGCCCGCCTCTCCCGCTGGGAGCGGTTTCTGCCGGGGCCGATCCAGCCGGCCCTGGCCCACCACCGCTACGTGCTCTTCACTCCCGAGGATGCCGCGGTGGGCGCCGCCACCCACACCCAGTAGCTGGCCCAGAAGGGCAGGGCCCTGGCCAGCCCGTCGTCGATCTTGCGGTAGCGGTCGAGGGCGGCGGGGTCGGACGTGGAGAAGATCCGCCGCATGATGTCGGGCCGGGGCTGGAGGAACAGCTCGTAGGGCAGGAAGCTGAACTTCTCCTGGTGCACCAGTTCCAGCCCCGCCTTGGCCACCGCCGCCCGGTTGCGGCGGGTGCCGTAGAAGTAGAACTTCTCCCGCTTGGGGGCGAGGGTGGCCAGCAGCATGAAATGGGGGCAGCCCAGACGGCCCTCGAGCACGACCACCCGCCCGTTGGGGCCCACCACCCGGGCCGCCTCCCGGAGCACGTCGGCCGGCGCCACCAGGTGGTGGAGGAGGTTCTTGACGATGACCACGTCGGCCGCGCCGGCGGGCATCCCGCTCAGGACCTCGGTGGCGTCGCCCACCACCAGGTCGTCGCCCAGGATGGGCCGGGCCAGGTCGACCGCGGCCTGGCTCAGGTCGGCCCCCGCGTAGCGCAGGTCGATGCCCCGCTCCTTGGCCACCCGCAGCAGGGCCGCGGCCAGGAAGCCCTCGCCGCACGCGGGCTCGAAGACGCGCAGGGGCTGCGAGCCGTGGCCGTTGGTGGACGCGTCGGGTGGCCCCGGCAGGGGCTTGACCCCGTCGAGCACCCGGCCCGCCAGCCGGTCGTTGAAGGCCCGGAACAGGGGGTGCTTCAGCTGCTCGCCCACCACCGCCGCCCGCCGGGGGTAGGTGCGGTCGTAGTAGTTCTGCTGGTACTCGCGATGGGCGTTCGTCACGCCCTCCGATGGTAGTCTCGTTCCTTCGGACCACCGCGTACCCGGGGATTCTCATATTGCGCGTCAAGATGGTATGTCTTGAGGACGGAATCACGTCATGTGGTTTCCGCAAGATGGCGGGCTACGCCGCCCGTCTCAATCCCGACACCGAATCGTGGTATGTGTCGACCAAGCGCTTCCGCGGCGTGATGAACAACATCACCGGGAAGATGGGCACCAAGGGCGACTTCGACGACGACGACGTCGACCAGATCGCCAAGTCCCTCGCCGGCAACGACCTCGTCGGCTTCTCGTCGATGACGGGCTACGCCGACCTCACCCGCCAGGTGATCAGCCGCCTGCGCACCATCGACCCGTCGACGTTCATCATCTGGGGCGGCATCCATCCCATCATCCACCCCGAGGACGCCATCCAGGCCGAGGTCGACGCCATCTGCACCGGCGAGGGTGAGTTCGCCTTCCACGAGTTCTACGACAAGTTCGACGCCGGCCGGGACTTCACCGACGTCAAGAACTTCTGGTTCAAGCGGGGAAACCAGATCACCCGCAACGACTTCCTGCCCCTTATGACCCCGGCCGACATGGACACCCTGCCCTTCCCCCAGTACGGGGCCAAGAGCGAGATGATCTACGCCCCCCACCAGGGGTTCGTCCCCCTCGACAAGAACGACTACCTGCTCAACTTCAGCCTCGGCTACCAGACGGTGTGGTCGATCGGCTGCCCCTTCCACTGCTCGTTCTGCGGCAACACCAAGTTCATCGCCAACGACCCCAGCTACAAGAAGGTGCGCCACCCGAGCCCCCGTTACGTGGTCGACGAGGTCAAGAGCGTGCGGGCCCGGTTCCCGTTCGTGAGCCACGTCAACTTCCACGACGACAGCTTCATGGCCATCCCTTACCGGGAGCTGGAGGAGTTCGCCGAGCTGTGGCGGGAGGAACTGGGCATCCCATTCACCGTGTTCGGGGTCATCCCCAACTACGTGAAGCAGGAGAAGTTCGACCTCCTGAGCTGGGCGGGCATGAACCGCGTCCGCATGGGGATTCAGAGCGGAAGCCAGAACATTCTCGACTTCTACAAGCGGCCCACCCCGCCGGCGCGCATCCTGGAAGCGGGCGAGGTCATCTCCTCGTTTTCGCCCAAATACCACATCCCGCCGGCCTACGACATCATCGTCGACAACCCCATCGAGACCCGCCAGGACGTCATCGACACCCTCGAGCTGCTCTACACGATGGCCCGGCCGTACACGCTGTACATCTACTCGCTGAAGGTCATCCCCAACACCCAGTTGGAGAAGGAGATGATCGAGCGGGGCATCGACGTGGAGCACATCTCGTCGAGCTTCATGGTGGTGCCGCCCCGGTGGGCCAACCTCATGCTCTACGTGCTGGCCGTCTGGAAGCCGCCCCGCTGGCTGTTCGACCGCATGCTCAAGCGGGTGAAGCCGAGCTCCGAGGAGCAGAAGTTCTATCCCCGTCTGGGCACTGTTCTGCGCTCGATCTACCTGCTCAAGCGGGTCCTCGACCACCTCCGGTCGATGGACTTCTC
>JAXDMK010000152.1:0-2518 GCA_034666105.1 Actinomycetota bacterium
ACCATGGCGATCACCGGCTTGGGCAGGCGCCGGATCTGGACCTGGAGGTCGAGGACGTTGAGCCGGCCGATGCCGTGGGCGTCGATGTAGCCGTCGTCGCCCCGCACCTTCTGGTCGCCCCCGGAACAGAACGCCAGCGGGCCCTCACCGGTGAGGATGATGACGCCGACGGTGGGATCGTCGCGGGCCAGGTCGAAGGCCTTGATCATCTCCACGACGGTCAGGGGCCGGAAGGCGTTGCGCACCTCGGGCCGGTTGATCGTGATCTTGGCGACCCGCCCGCCGCCGGGGCCGACCTCCGCCACCTGGTAGCGGATGTCGTGCCACTCGCCTTCGGACTGCCACGACACAGGGGTTTCGTCCACGGGTGTTGTCACTCCTAGAGCGATCACTCCTACGAATGAAGACGATACCCTGGGAGCGAGCACCTTCGTCAGGAGTGGGAAGGAGAGGCACGCCATGGAGGACTACCTCGCCTGAGAGCGGCGTGGCCGCCTCGTCCCTCGCGTTCGCCACATCCTTCGTGACAAGGAGCTCCCCCGGTGTTGCCTGATCCTCCCTTCGACGCGCTCGTGCCCTTCGGGTGGGACGACCGCGTCGCCGCCCTCTACGCGTCCACCGACCCCGATCCCGCCATCCATGTCCCCGGCCGGGTCGTACGCATCGACTACGACCGCTGCCTGGTCGCCACCGGCGCCGACGACGGCCCCGTCCAGGCCACCGCCTGGCCCCTGCCCGCCACCGGCGACTGGGTCCGCCTGCGCCTCACCGACGACGGCCCGGAGGGAGTCGGCAACGGCACCCCGCCCGCGGTCGACGCCGTCCTGCCCCGGTGGTCGGCGCTGGCCCGGGAGGACCAGGTGCTGGCGGCCAACGTCGACGTGGTCCTCGTGGTGGCCTCCCTCGACACGCCGATCAACCTGAACCGCATCGAGCGCCAGTTGGTGTTGGCGTGGGACAGCGGGGCCAAGCCGGTGGTGATCCTGACCAAGGCCGACTGCCACGCCGACCCCAAGGAGGTGGTGGTGGCGGTCGAGGCCCGGGCCGGCCGGGTCGACGTCGTCCTCACCAGCAGCACCCTCGACTCCGGCGTCGACGAGGTGGCCGCCCACCTGCGGCCCAACCGCACGGCCGTCCTCCTGGGGCCGTCGGGAGCGGGCAAGTCCACCCTCGCCAACCGCCTCCTGGAGGCCGACATCCTGGCCACCGGGCGGGTCCGCACCGGCGACCACAAGGGCCGCCACACCACCACGTCCCGCGACCTGGTCGTCGTCCCCGCCGGCGGGGTGCTCATCGACACGCCCGGCGTGCGGTCTCTCACCCTGGCCGGGGCCGAGGACGGGCTGGCGGCCGCGTTCTCCGACGTCGGCGACCTGGCCGAGGACTGCAAGTTCCGGGACTGCCGCCACGACGGAGAGCCCGGCTGCGCGGTCACGGCCGCGGTCAGGGCCGGCCTCCTCGACGCCGACCGGGTGGCCAACTTCCGCAAGATCGAGCGCGACCTCGAGCGCCAGGCCCCGTCGGTGCTCGAGCGGGCGGAGGCGGCCAAGAAGGGCAAGGTGGGGCAGAAGGCCCTGCGCAAGTTCTACAAGGGCGGCAAACCGGCCAACTGACCGGGGCGCCTATCGTCGCCCGGGATGCCCCTCGTCGTGGTCCGCCTGCCGCCGCCCGATGCGGCCGACGCCATCCGCCGGGCGTGGGACATGGGACGGGGTGTGCTGGTCCTCGACCCCAGGGCCCCCGACGCCGAGGTCGACCGGATCGTCGCCCGGCTCGATCCCGAGGGGGAGGTCGCGCCCGACGTGGCCGCGGTGATCGTCACGTCGGGGACGACGGGCGAGCCCAAAGGCGTCGAGCTCACCTTCGGGGGGCTGCAGGCGTCGTCGCGGGCGGTGTCGGACGCCATCGGGGTGCGTCCTGGGTCCGGCGGCGGCGACCGGTGGCTGTGCTGCCTGCCCCTGCACCACGTGGGCGGCCTGGCCGTCCTGGCCCGCTCGTGGACGGTGGGCACACCGGTCGACGTGATCCCCCGCTTCGACGTCGAGGCGGTGGCGTCCAGCCGGGCGACCCTCGTGTCGCTGGTCCCGATCATGGCCCGCCGCCTCCTGGCCGCCGGCGTCGACCTGGGCCGGTTCCGGAAGGTGCTCATCGGTGGCGGACCGGTGCCCGCCGACCTCCCGGGCACGGCCACCTACGGGCTGACCGAGACGTGGGGCGGGGTCGTCCACGCCGGCCATCCGCTGGACGGGGTGGAGGTGGCCCTCGGCCACGAGGACGAGATCCTGGTGCGGGGGCTGGTGGTGATGCGGGGCTACCGGTCGCCGACGGCCGACGCCGACACCGCCGCCGCCTTCACCGACCCCAACACGCCCGGCGGGGGGTGGCTGCGCACCGGCGACGCCGGCGCCTTCGACGGCCAGGGCCGGCTGCGGGTGGTCGACCGGCTGCGCGACCTGGTCAAGACGGGCGGCGTGAGCGTCTCCCCCACCGAGGTGGAGGCGGTGCTGGTCGAGCACCC
>JAXDMK010000153.1:0-12045 GCA_034666105.1 Actinomycetota bacterium
CCAACAACACCTACGTCGGGGACTGGCAGTTCACCCCCCACCACAACGCCAACTTCGTCGCCTTCGCCGCCTGGCAGGCCGCTCCCTACGCCCAGGACGCGGGCAGCACCTTCAGCCCCACCGGCGGTCCCACCACCACCACCACCACCCTGCCCACCACCACCACGACCCTGCCGACCACCACGACCACGACATTGGTCCCGCCGGCGGCCATGGCCCGGTCGTGGGGGTTCAACGGCTACGGCCAGCTGGGTGACGGATCGGCGACCAGCAGGGCCACCCCGACGGCCTTCGGCCTGACCAACGTCGACGCGGTGGCCGCCGGCGGCTTCCACTCCCTGGCCCTGGTCGGCGGATCGGTGTACTCCTGGGGTCTCGGCCATCTCGGACAGCTCGGTCGAGGCTCGACGTCGGGGTCACCGGCCCCGGCCCTGGTCGCAGGCGGCCTGTCCGGGGTCACCGCGGTGTCGGCCGGCGTGTTCCATTCCCTCGCCCTGAAGAGCGACGGGACGGTGTGGGCCTGGGGTTGGAACGCCTACGGCCAGCTCGGCGACGGCACCACCACCGACCGCAGCCTGCCGGTGAAGGTGACCGGGCTGACCGGCGTGGTGGCCATCGCCGCCGGCGGCCTCCACAACCTCGCCCTCAAGAGTGACGGCACGGTCTGGGCCTGGGGCTTCAACGGCGTCGGCCAGCTGGGGACGGCCGGCCCGGCGCAGTCGGCGACACCGGCCCAGGTCCCCGGTCTCACCGGGGTCACCGCCATCGGTGCCGGCGCCAACCACAGCCTGGCGGTGAAGGCCGGCACCGTCGTCGCCTGGGGATGGAACCCGTGGGGCCAGCTCGGAGACGGAACCACCGTCAACCGGTCGGCGCCGGTGACGATCGCGGGGCTGACGGGCATCGTCGCCGTGGCCGGCGGCACCGGGCACAGCCTGGCCCTCGGCTCCGACGGCCTGGTGCGGTCCTGGGGCCTCGGCGCCACCGGCCAGCTCGGCCGGGCCGGAGGAACCCAGTCGCTCGTCCCGGCCACCGTTCCCGGACTCACCGGAGTGACCAGGGTGGTCGCCGGCGGTTACCACAGCCTGGCGGTGAAGTCGGGCGGCACGGTGAGCGCATGGGGATGGAACATCTTCGGTCAAGTGGGCGACGGCACCACCGTGGACCGGACGGCGCCCGTGGCCGCCACCGGGTTCACCAGCGCCATTTCGACCTCCGCGGGGGTGGCCCACGACCTCGTCGCCGCCCCCTGACCTCGACGGATGGCAGGTCGAGGCACCGGCTGACACTTGTCCGGCACCCCTGTTTGTCGGCGGGATGACCCTCTAGACTTGTTTGTGCATGGAATCGGCGATGGCGGGGGCCTGGGCAGCATGGCTGGGGGGGAACGATATGCGTCGCAGCTTCGAACGGCATCCGGCCCTTCCGGAAGTCTGACGTCGGCCGTGGTCGACGAGATTCACGCCCAACCGGATCCGATGGACGCCTGGAACGACACCGCCGCGCCCTATCCCAGGGACGAGGGCGTGCACCATCTGGTGGCCCGGCAGGCGGCTCGCACACCGCTGCGAACGGCGGTCGAGTTCGAGGCCGACCATCTGTCCTTCCACGACCTCGACGAACGGGCCAACCGCCTGGCCCATCATCTGATCGGCCTCGGGGTGGGGCCCGGCGTGCTGGTGGGGGTCTGCGTCGAGCGATCGCTGGAGATGGTGGTGGGCCTCCTGGCCGTCCTGCGCGCCGGCGGTGCCTACGTACCGCTCGACCCCACCTACCCGCCCGATCGGGTGGCCTACATGCTGTCCCACTCGAACGCGCCGGTGCTACTCACCCAGGAGCGGCTGGTGAGCCAGCTCCCCGACACGACGGCCACGACGCTCTGCATCGACCGCGACTGGCCCGACATCGCCCTGGCCCCGGCGACTCCCCCCCAGGTCGGCTTCGACCCCGAGGGCCCGGCCTACGTCATCTACACCTCGGGTTCGACCGGCCTGCCCAAGGGCGTGCAGATCCCGCACCGGGCGCTGGTCAACTTCCTGACCACCATGGGCCGGCGCCCCGGCCTCGAGCCGGACGACGTGCTGGTGGCGGTGACGACCCTGTCGTTCGACATCGCCGGCCTCGAGCTGTGGCTCCCCCTCATCACCGGCGCCCGGCTGGTGGTGGCGTCGCGGCAGGTGGCGGCCGACGCCCGTCAGCTGGCGGCCCTGGTCGAGGCCAGCGGAGCCTCCACCATGCAGGCCACCCCGACCACGTGGCAGCTGCTGGTGAACGACGGCTGGCGGGGACGGGCCGGCTTCCGCGCCCTCTGCGGCGGCGAGCCGCTGCCCGTGGCCCTGGCCGAGGCGCTACTGGCCCGGGGCGTGGAGCTGTGGAACCTCTACGGCCCGACGGAGACCACCATCTGGTCGACGGTGGATCAGGTTCGAGCCGGTGAAGCCGTCACCATCGGTCGCCCGATCGGCAACACCACCCTCTATGTGCTCGACCCGGAGCTGCAGCAGGTACCCGTCGGCACCCCCGGCGAGCTCCACATCGGCGGCGACGGGTTGGCGCTCGGTTACCTCCACGCCGACGACCTGACCGCCGAGCGCTTCATCCCCCACCCCTTCGACCCCACCCCCGGCGCCCGCATCTACAAGACCGGCGACCTCGCCCGGTGGCGGCCCGACGGCCGGGTGGAGCACCTCGGGCGGCTCGACCATCAGGTGAAGATCAGGGGCTTCCGCATCGAGTTGGGCGAGATCGAGACGGTGCTGGGGCGCGACCCTTCGGTGGCCACCACGGTCGTGGTCGCCCGGGAGGACGTCCCCGGCGAGAAGCGCCTGGTGGCCTACGCCACCGCCGCACCGGGCGCGACGCCGTCCGGCCCGGAGCTGCGCAAGCTCATCGCGGCCAAGCTGCCCTCCTACATGGTGCCGACCGCGGTGGTCGTGCTCGACACCTTCCCCCTCACGCCCAACGGCAAGATCGACCGCAAGGCCCTGCCTGCCCCCGAATCGGTGGCCCGGGCCGACGACGAGCGGCTGGCCCCGCGGACGGCGCTCGAGGTCCGGCTCAAGGCCCTCTGGGAGGACGTTCTGGGTGTAGCGCCCATCGGGATCACCGAGGACTTCTTCGAGTTGGGCGTCACCTCGATCACCGCCGCCCGCCTGTTCGCCCGCATCGAGGCCGAGCTGGGCGCCGACCTGCCGCTCGGGTCGGTGTTCGAGGCGCCCACCATCGAACGTCTGGCGGCGGTGCTGCAGGGGGGCGCGGCCGGCGAGCGGTGGTCGTCGCTGGTGCGCATCCAACCGGACGGCTCGAAGCCGCCGCTGTTCTGCGTCCACGGCGGGGCCGGCACGATCCTGCACCTGCACGCCCTCTCCCGCCGGCTCGGCGGCGACCAACCCTTCTACGGACTTCAGATGCGTGGCCTGTACGGCAAGCAGGCACCCCACGGCCGCATCGAGGACATGGCCACCCACTATCTCCGGGAGCTCCGTGAGGTCCAGCCCACGGGGCCCTACCACCTGGCCGGCTACTGCTTCGGGGGCATCGTGGCCTACGAGATGGCCCAGCAGCTGGTCCGGGACGGAGAACAGGTGGCCCTGGTGGCCATGTTCAACGGGGCCGCCCCCGCCTACCTGCGCGCCCACCCGGGCCCTATCAGCCGCCACCCCTTGCCCACCGGTCCGGCACCCTCGGCCTGGGACCGGCACGTGACAACCCTGAAGGTCGAGGTGCGAAAGGCCCAGATCAGGGCCCTGGTCGCCCTTCGCCGTCCGGTGCCGGAATCGCTCCGGGACCAGGCGTTCTTTCGGATCTGCTATCGCGCCGAGCGGGCCTACGACCCCCAGCCCTACCCCGGTACCATCGTCCAGTTCCGCTCGGCCGGCCTGTTCGACGATCCCCAGCTGGGATGGGGTGGGCTCCCGGCCGCCGGCATCGAGGATTTCGAGGTCCCCGGCGAGCACCTCGACCAGCGGGAGGCCATGCGTGAGCCCCTCGTCGGCTTCGTCGGCGAGCATCTCGCCGAGTGCCTGGAACGGGCCCACCGCCGGCATGCGACCCTCAGGGTCGGGGCGTGACGGTCTCGGGCGAACACGACGTGTCGCCGCCTGTTTCCCCCGCCCAGGAGCGACTCTGGCTGCTCGACCAGCTGCAACCGGAGGGAGGGGCGTGTCACCTGGCGGTGGTGCTCCGCGTTCTCGGACCGCTGGTTCCCGAACTGCTGGAACGGGCGCTCGACGCCCTTGTCTCCCGACACGAGAGCCTGCGCAGCCGGTTCCAGCCGGGTCCTGACGGGCCGGCGGCGACGGTGGCCACCGATGTGGCCGTGGAACTCCAGCGAGCACACCTGGGCCACCGGCCCCCGGCCGAGCGGGCGGTCGAGGCCCACCGGGTGTTCGACGCCCTCGCCCGCGACCGGTTCGACCTCGGTGCCGGGTTGCTGGTGCGGGCGGCGCTGGCCGAGGTCGCACCCGACGAGCACCTGCTGCTCCTCGCCACCCACCGCATCGCCGCCGACGAGGTGTCGCTGTCGGTCCTGGTGGCGGACCTGGCCGAGCTTTACGGGGGACTGGCCGGCGCCCGCCCGCCGGCACCGGCCGACGCCGTCTCCTACCGGGAGATCGCCGTCGCCCAGCTCCTGGCCTGGCAGTCCGGGGACATGAAGCCGGCCCTCGACCACTGGCAGGAGCACCTGACCGGAGCCAGCCTGCAGCTCGACCTGCCCACCGACCGGCCGCGCCCGGCGGTGCAGAGCCAGCGGGGGGCCCGCCACCAGTGGTTCCTGCCTGCCGCCGTGGCCGAGCGGCTCGGAGCAGACCGCCGACGGCCCTCGATCCTCCTGGCCGCGTTCGCGGCCTTGCTCCACCGGCTGACCGGGAGCGACGACCTGCTCGTCGGCACCACCACGTCCCGTCGTCCACCGGCGACAGAGGCGGTCGTCGGGCCCCTGGCCAACAGCCTGGTCCTGCGGGTCGGGGCGGCCGACGACCCCTCCTTCTCGACGCTCGTCGACCGGGTGGCGGAGGAGGAGCGGCGGGCGGAGGACCACGGCGACCTCCCGTTCGAGCAGTTGGTGAGGTGCCTGAACCCGGAACGCGATCTCAGCCGCGCCCCGCTCTGTCAGGTCGCCTTCCGGATGGGCGTCACCCTCCCGACGGGACTGGAGGCGGGCGCCGTCGTCTTCCTCCCCGACGAGATCCTCGCCGGCGGCGCCGACCTCGACCTCGTCCTGACCGTGCGGCCGGCGCCGGCGGGCCTGGCCGCGTCCCTCGACTACGCCGTCGACCTCTTCGACGCCGCCACCGTCGCCCGCATGGCCGGACACCTCGACACGCTCCTGACCGCGGGCCTGGCCGACGATCGGTGCCCGATCTCCCGCCTTCCCCTGCTCACCCCGGATGAGATCCGCGAGCAGGACGAGTGGAACGCCACCGAGGTGCCCTTCCCCGAGGATCGCTGCGCCCACGAGCTCTTCGAGGAGCAGGCGGCCCGCACGCCGGGCGCGATCGCGGTGGAACACGACGGCCGGATGCTCTCCTACGCCGAGCTCGACGCCCGGGCGAACCAGCTGGCGCGGTACCTGCAACGCTTCGGCGTCGGTGCCGACAGCCTGGTGGGCCTGCTCGTCTCCCGTACCCACCTCCTGCTGGTGGCGATCCTCGGCGTGCTGAAGGCGGGCGCGGCCTACGTGCCCCTGGAGCCGACCTACCCGTCGGAGCGCCTGCAGTTCATGCTCGACGACGCCGGTGTGGCGCTGCTGCTCACCGAGGACGGGCTCGATGCTCTCGTCCCCGAGGTCGGGGCGCCGATCGTCCGCCTCGACCGCGATTCCGATCGGATCGCGGCCGAGGCCACCGCCAAGCCGGCGGCCGCCGTCGGGCCCGCAAACCTCGCCTACGTCATCTACACCTCCGGTTCGACCGGCCGTCCGAAGGGCGTGGAGATCGAGCACCGGGCACTCGTGAACCTTCTCTCGTTCATGACCGACAAGCCCGGCCTCACCGTGGGAGACGTAGCCGTCGGGGTGACCACGCCGGCCTTCGACCTTTCCGTCCCCGATCTCTATCTTCCCCTCGTCGTCGGCGCCCGCCTCGTCGTCGCCCCGCCGGGTGCCGCCCTCGACGGCGCCGCCCTGTCCGCACTCCTGAAGGGCTGCGGGGCGACGTTCATGCAGGCCACGCCGTCGACCTGGCGCCTGCTGATCGACGCCGGGTGGGCCGGCGACCCGGCGCTGACGATCGTGACCGGAGGCGAGACCACCCCCCGCGGCCTCGCCGACCTGCTGCTGACCCGGGGTCGGGCGGTGTGGAACATGTACGGGCCCACCGAGGCGACGGTGTGGTGCTCGACCGACCCGGTCGGCCCCGGCACCGGTCCTCTCCCCCTCGGCGGCCCGGCCGCCAACACCCGTTTCCGCGTGCTCGACGCCAACCGCCAGCCGGTGCCCGTCGGGGTGGAGGGGGAGCTCTATGTGGGCGGCGCCGGGCTGGCCCGGGGCTACCACCAACGGCCGGCGCTCACCGCGGCGCGTTTCGTCGCCGACCCGTTCCAGCCCGGTGCGCGCCTCTACCGCACCGGCGACCTGGTGACGCGACGGGCCGACGGGCGCCTGGAGTTCCGAGGCCGGATCGACCACCAGGTGAAACTGCGTGGCTTCCGGATCGAGCTGGGTGAGATCGAGGCCGCCCTGGCGGAGCACCCCGCGGTCCAGGCGGCGGTGGTCGTGACGTCCGGCGCCACCCAGGAGAGCACCCGGCTGGTCGCCTACCTGGTCACCGACGGTTCCGCGACAGCCACCGCCAGCGAGCTGCGGCGCTGGCTCCTGCGCCAGCTTCCCTCCCACATGGTGCCGGCGACCTTCGTCTTCCTGGCGTCGCTGCCGATCAGCCCCAACGGCAAGGTCGACCGGAAACGCCTCCCCGCCCCCGACGGCGCCCGGCCCGAGCTCGAGGTGGCCTATGTCGCCCCCCGGACACCAGTGGAGGAGATGACCGCCGAGACCTGGGCCGAGGTGCTCGGATCGGAGCGGGTCGGGATCGACGACAACTTCTTCGAACTGGGCGGCAACTCGCTGCAGGCCACCCAGGCCGTGCTCCGGCTGTCCCGGCTCTTCGACGTGGCCATCCCGCTGCGCCTGATCTTCGAGTCACCCACGGTCGGGGAGCTGGCCGAGGCCGTCGTACGGATCCTCGCCGAGCAGGCGTTCGAAAACGGCGAGCTGGCCGGCGTGCTGGCCGACCTCGACTCATGACCCCCGTCACCGGCGGCGGCCCGGCCGGCGCCGACCCCGACGCCATGTCGGCGGCCCAGGTCGGCGACCGCATCTCGGGCCTCACCCCCCAGAAGCGGGCGCTGCTGGAGAAGAAGTTGCTGGAGCTTCGGCGGCGGGCGGTCGACGACTCGATTCCCCGGCGCCAGCCGGGCGACCCGGCGCCGCTGTCGTTCTCCCAGCAACGGCTCTGGTTCCTGGAGCAGCTCAACCCGGGCAGCCCCACCTACAACGCGGCGCTGGCGATGCGGATAACCGGCCGCCTCGACGTCGCCGCCCTCCACCGGGCCCTGCGGACGGTCATCGCCCGGCACGAGTCGCTGCGCACCACGTTCGTCGTCGTCGACGGCAGCCCCGAGCAGCGGGTGCTCGACGAGTGGTCCACCGATTTGCCGGTCGTCGACCTCCGGGGGGTCGACGCCGCCCGCCGGACGGCGGAGGCGGCCGCCATCATGCGCGAGCGGGCCCGCCGGCCCTACGACCTGGCGTCCGACCTCCTGCTGCGGGCCACCGTCGTCCGCACCAACGACGAGGAGTGGCTGCTCCTGATCGAGGAGCACCACATCGCCTTCGACGGGTGGTCCGACGGCATCCTGTTCCAGGAACTGGCCGAGGTGTACGACGCCGAGCTCGAGCAGCGCCCTCCGGTCCTCGCCGAGCTCCCCATCCAGTACCCCGACTTCGCCCTCTGGCAGCGCCGCCATCTCACGGGCGCGGTGCTCGAGGACCACGTCGCCTACTGGCGGCGGCAGCTCCGGGGGGCGCCCAGCACCCTCGACCTGCCCCTCGACCGTCCCCGTCCTGTCCGCCAGTCGTACGAGGGCGCCCATCACTTCTTCACCCTTCCCCGGGCCGTCGCCGACGCGGTCCGGGAGCTGAGCCAGGCGGAAGGGGCCACCGTCTTCATGACCCTCCTGGCCGCCTTCTGCACCCTGCTCTACCGGGTCACCGGGGAGGACGACATCCTGATCGGGACGCCGATCGCCAACCGGAACCGGGTCGAGCTGGAGGGCCTCATCGGGTTCTTCTCCAACACGTTGGTGCTACGCACCCGCCTGGGCGGCAACCCGACCTTCCGCCAGGTGATCGCCGGGGCCCGGGAGACGGCTCTCGGCGCCTACGCCCACCAGGACCTGCCCTTCGAAAAGGTGGTGGAGGCGGTGCGCCCGGCGCGTGACCCGAGCGTCAACCCCCTCTTTCAGGTGAACTTCCGGGTACAGTCGGACCCGGCACCGGCGCTGCGGCTGGGGGGTACGTCGATCACGCCGGTCGACATCGACCTCGGGTTTTCCCGCTTCGACCTGGCCCTCGAGCTTCAGGTGCAGCCAGACGCCCTGCGCGGGTACTTCGAGTACAACGTCGCCATCTTCGACCTGGAGCCCATCCAGCGCCTCACCGACGAGTTCGCCAACCTGCTGGGCCAGTTGGTGGCGCAGCCCGACACGCCGGTGCTGGCCTACGACCTGATTTCGGCGGCGGCACCCGCTCCGGGACACGACAGCCGGGACCGACGGCCCCGGATCAAGAGCTTTCGCGATCGATGGCCGGCGACGGCGCCGTGAGCGGTCGCGACGACGAGGAGAAGACGATGCCGGACGACCAGGGCGACAGCTACCGACTCTCGCTCCAGCAGGAGCAGGCGTGGCTCCGTGAGCAGGAGGCACCCGGGCGCCGGGTCGGCTGTGTCATCGCCATCGAGGGCCCGCTCGACCGAACCCGCCTGTGGCGGGCTCTGGAGGCGACGGCGGACCGTCACGAAGCCCTCCGCACGACGTACCCGCGGGTGGCCGGCATGCGCCTCCCCTTCCAACGGGTCCACGGGCGACTGGCGCCGGCGACGACGGAGACCACCCTGTCAGGCGACGTCGACGTCGTCCGCCTGGTCGACGACGCGGGGACGGTTGCGCTCGACCCCGAGAACGGCCCCGTGCTGGGGGCGTCGCTGATCGAGCAGGGCCCCGAGCGCCACCTCCTGGTGCTCACCGCCCTGCCCGTCACCGCCGACCCGGCCTCGCTGGCGATCGTGGCCACCGATCTGGCTCAGGCCTACGGGGGCGAAGCCGCCGCCGACGAGCCCCTGCAGTACGCCGACTTCGCCGAGTGGCAGCACGAGACGCTCTCCGCCGACGACGCCGACGCCCGCCGGGCGGCCGAGTATTGGGCGGCCGGGGCGGACAGCGGACCGGCGCCGGTCCTCCTGCCGTTCGAGCGCACGACCGGCGCCGGTGCCGGCGCCGGCGAGCGGGCGTCGAACGACCGGGTCGCCGTCCCCGTCCCCCCGGAGACGTGGACGACGATCGAGACGGTGAGCCGGCGGTACGGCACCGACGGGGCGAGCGTCCTGGAGGCGGGATGGCACTGCCTCGTCGGCCGCCTCACCGGTGCCGAGGAGCTGGCGATGGGAAGCATCGTCGACGGTCGCCACCACGAGGAGCAGGCCGGGGCGGTGGGCGCCTACACCCGGTCGGTTCCCCTGCGCTCGAGCCTGGCCGACGACCCGTCCTTCGCCGAGGTCCTCGACCGCCTGCGGCGGGGGCGGACCGAGGCGATGCTGCTCCAGGACTGGCTCCCCCGGGCGGGGGTGGAACCGGCCCACGCCTTCTGGACGTGGCGAGCCGACCCCGCGGTCACCGTCGACGGCACGACGTTCGAGGTCCGCGAGCTCTCGCCGCCCGTCGGCGGCGCCACCTGCGCCCTGGCCTGGCGCCAGGGATCCCGGCCCTCGCTGCATCTCCATTACGCGCCGCTCGCCCTGGCCGGCGACGTCGTCGAGCGCATGGCCTCCCAGCTGGCGACTCTCCTCGCGGGCGCGGTCGACGACCCGACAACCCCCGTGAGCCGGCTGCCGCTGCTCGACGCGGCCGAGCGCCGGCGCCTGGTCGTCGACCTCAACGCCACCGCCGAGGACTTCCCCGCCGACCGGTGCATCCATGAGCTGTTCGAGGCCCAGGCCGCCAAGTCGCCCGACCGGGTGGCGGTCATGGCGGCCGACACCCCCGGCGCCGGCTACTCCTACGCCGAGTTGAACCGGCGGGCCAACCGGCTGGCCCACACGTTGCGCCAGCACTCGGTCGGGCCCGACATCCCCGTCGCCATCTGCCTGCACCGGTCGGCGGCCTCGATCGTCGCCCTCCTCGGCGTGCTGAAGGCGGGCGGCGCCTACCTGCCCCTCAACCTCGACCACCCACCCCAGCGGCTGGCGCACCAGATCGGCGAGGCCCGGGCCCAGGTGCTGGTCACGGAGGAGGGGCTGCTCGACCGGTTCCCGCAGTTCGACGGCCCCACGGTGTGCCTCGACCGCGACGCGGCCCGGCTGGAGGCCCAGCCCGGCTCCGACCCCGCCGGCGGTGCCGGCCCCGAGTCCCTCGCCTACGTGATGTACACGTCGGGGTCCACCGGACTGCCCAAGGGCGTGATGGTGAGCCATCGCAACCTGGTCAACTACACCTCGTTCATCTGCCGGGAGCTGGGCGGCGCCGACGGCGAGGGGTTGACCTTCGCGTCGGTGTCGGAGATCAGCACCGACCTGGGCAACACCACCCTGTTCGCGTCGCTGGTGTCAGGGGGGCAGCTCCACCTGGTCGACCCCCAGGTGGCGCTCGACGGCACCCGCTACGCCGAGTTCTCCCAGGCCGCCCACGTCGACGTCCTCAAGATCACACCCTCGCACCTGGCCGCCCTCATGGCCGGCGAGGCCGGCGTCTCCGTGCTGCCCCGGCACACCCTGTTCGTCGGTGGGGAACGGCTGCCGTGGGACCTGGTGGAACAGGTCCGGGCCGCCGGCTCCTGCCGCGTCGTCAACCACTACGGCCCCACCGAGACGTGCGTCGGCTCGTGCACGTTCGACACCGCCACCGACGTCGGGGCGTGGATGCCGGCGTCCGTCCCCATCGGACGGCCGATCGCCAACAGCCGGGCCTACGTTCTCGACCGCCACCTCGAGCCGGCCCCGGAAGGCGTCGCCGGCGAGCTCTTCCTGGGCGGGGCCGGCGTCAGCCGGGGGTACTGCAACCGGGCCGAGGCGACGGCGGCGTCGTTCCTGCCCGACCCCTTCCTGGCGCCGGGCGAGGCCACCGTCTACCGCACCGGGGACCGGGCGCGGATCCTGGGCGACGGTTCCATCGAGTTCCTGGGTCGGGACGACGGCCAGGTGAAGATCCGCGGGTACCGCGTCGAGACGGGCGAGGTCGAGGCCGTCCTGCGCAAGCACCGCAACGTGCAGCAGGCCGCGGTCGTGGTGCGGGAGGACACGCCGGGCGACCACCGCCTGGTCGCCTACGTGGTGTCACAGTTCATGCCGGGTCCGTCCGACGAGGAGCTGCGGGGGTTCCTGGCCGAGTACCTGCCGTCGCACATGATCCCGATGGCGCTGGTGGCCCTCGACGGGTTGCCGCTGACCGCCAACGGCAAGCTCGACCGCGCCGCCCTGCCCGCCCCCGAGGACGCCGCTTCCGCCCGCCGGCAGTACACCGCCCCCCGGAACGAGACCGAGGCCGCCATCGCCGAGATCTGGGGCGAGCTCCTCGGCCTCGAGCAGGTCGGCGCCGACGACGACTTCTTCGAGCTCGGCGGCCACTCCCTGCTCGCCACCCAGGTGATCGCCCGCATGCGCAAGGCGTTCGACGTGCAGCTGGCGGTGCACACCCTGTTCACCAGCCCGACCGTCGCCGGGCTGGCCGAGGTGGTGGCCGACGCCCGACGGTCCGCCGGCGAGGCCGACGACGCCGACCTGGCCCGGCTGCTGGAAGAGCTGGAAGGGCTGTCGGACGAGGAGGCCGAGCGGT
>JAXDMK010000154.1:0-5992 GCA_034666105.1 Actinomycetota bacterium
CGACGGTGCCGGTGACGGAGACGTCGAGGGCGGTGCCGGCGGTGGCCTGGGGCAGGACGTCGTGGCGCAGGGTCTGCACCAGCTTGGTCGTGGCCTCGTCCTGGGGGGAGGTCGACGGGATCACCCGCCACAGGGCCGCCTTGGCGTTGTCGGGGTCGTTCAGGACCGGTTCGCTGGCGAAGGCGACCCCGGGCGTGGCCGCCAGGGCGTCGGTGACCTTCTGCAGGGCGGCATCGGGCGTGCCCGCCGGCACCTCCGACACCACCATCATGGAGCCGTTGAAGCCGGGGCCGAACCCGGTGGCCAGCAGGTCGTAGGCCTTGCGGGTGGTGGTGTCCTTGGCGTAGTTGCCCTCGTCGGAGAAGCCCAGGCGCAGGCCGAACACGGGCAGGGCGAGCACGATCAGCAGGAGGACGGCGCCGATGGCCGACGGCCACGGGTGGTGCTGGATGAGACGGCTCCAGCGGTAGGCGAGGGTCTGGTTACGGGGCCGCGGCGCGGGCCGGGGCACCGGCTGGCGGAGGGGCCGGACAGCCAGGCTGGCCAGCACCACGATGACAGCCAACGGCAGGCACACCGCGAACAGCACGGGGACCTTGAGCCCCACGCCCAGCAGCCCCACGGCCAGGAAGGCGGCGCCGATCAGGCCCCGCCAGCGGGTGAGCTCGACCCGGCCGCCGGCGAAGCCGAGCAGGGCGGGGAGGAGCGTGAGGGCGGCGATCATCGTCATGAGGACCACGACCGCGGCACCGATGGCGAGGCCCGACACGAAGCTGATCTGCATCACGAGCATGCCCAGGAGGGAGATCACCACTGTGGTGCCGGCGAAGGCGACGGCCCGGCCGGCGGTGTCGATCGACTTCCGGACCGCGGGCCCGATGTCGTCGCCCGCGTGGAGCTGCTCCCGGAAGCGGGTGACGATGAACAGGGCGTAGTCGATTCCGACCCCGAGGCCGATCATGAGCCCGAGCTGGGTGGCGAAGTCGGGGATGGTGATGAGGTTGGAGAGCAGGCCCACGGTGATGGTGCCGATGCTGATGCCGGCCAGGGCGACGCTGATGGGCAGGCCCATGGCCAGCACCGAGCCGAAGGCGAGCACCAGGATCACCATGGCGAAGGCCACACCCAGCAGCTCCGAGGATGGCGCCTCGAACTCGCCGAAGATGGCCCCGCCCAGCTCGATCTGGAGGCCCGCCTGGTGCGGCATGACCGCCTTGATGTCCTTGGTGATGGCCTGGGCGTTCTCGAAGGTGACGTCGGGGTCGAGCTCGACGGTGGCGTAACCGATGTCGCTCTGGTGGTCGGGGCTGTCGGAGATCTGGTTGGACCCGTCCTCGGAGTAGGGACTGACCACCCGGGACACACCCGTGACCCCGGCCACCTGGCCGAGGAACGGCTCCATGACCCCCCGCACCGAGGGATCGTTCACCCCCGCGTCGGCCCGGAAGACGACGGTGCCGCTCTCCCCTGTCCCCTGACCGCCGAAGTCCTTCTTCAGGACGTCGAGGCCCTGGCGGCTCTCCACGTTGGGCAGGTTGAAGTCGGCCCGGTAGGCGCTGCCGACGGAGCCGAGAATGCCGCCCGCCACGAACAGGGCGAGAACCCATCCGACCAGCACGATGCGACGGTGATCGTGGCACCAGCCACCAAGGCGTCCGAACACGTGGTTCCTCCTCGAATGGGGCGTCGGCGCCATGCTACGAAACACCGGCCCGTTGTGTGAACGGGATTAGGAAACGGCGGATCGCGGAGCCTTGTCCACAGATCGCCGGCGCCACCGACGACCGACCGTCGGAGCTGCCCGCCGTGGGCCCTGGTGAGTGGGCCTGACGGGTTGGGCCCTCTGCGTGGGCGCTGAGGGACTCGAACCCCCGACCCCCGGCTTGTAAGGCCGGTGCTCTAACCAACTGAGCTAAGCGCCCGGTGCGACTCGCCAGCCTACGGGCGGGCCGACCTACCCGCTCTCGGTTGCGGGGCGGGTGGCCCGGGCCAGCTCGATGAGGGCGGTGGTCGCCTCGGGGAGCAGGATCGGCAGCTCGTTGCGGGGGAACCACCGCACCTCCACGATCTCGGGCGACGCCGGTTCCGGCGGGGGCGGGTCGGGATCGTCACCGGCCAGCCGGCCCCGGAAGATGACGTCGACCCGGCGGTGGCCGGCGTCGACCACCACCATGGGCGCGTCATCGACCTCGATCTGCACCCCCAGCTCCTCCCGGATCTCGCGCCGGACGGCGTCGGCCGGCTCCTCCCCCCGCTTCAACAGCCCGCCGGGGAAGCCCCACGCCTCCTTGCGCCGGTAGGACTGGCGCAGCAGGAGGAGGGCGCCGTCGGGCCGGTCGATCACGCACAGGGCGCCCACGTGGAACGACGGCGTCAGGGTGCGGACGACCAGCAGCCGGCCCGCCATCGGCAGCCGGCGGAAGAGCCCGAGGAGCACGGTCTGCACCCGCTGGCGGATGGCGCCGGCCATCGCCGTCAGCGGAGACCGGCGCGGGCCTCGAGCGCCTCCGCCAGCAGCTTCTCGGAGGCAGCCGCCACCGGCGCCCGCCGGTCGAGGAACCCGAGGGAGACCAGATCGCCGCCACCGGCGTCGACGACGAGCCCGCCCGCCTCCCGGCACACCAGGACGCCGCCCAGGTAGTCCCAGGGGGCCTGGGCGTGGGTGCTGCAGTCGATGTAGGCGTCGAGCTGGCCACTGCCCACCGCGCAGATGTCGAGGGCCGCCGACCCGAGGGCGCGGAACTGCCGCCACCCCAGGTGAGCCGACGGCCACCCGTTGAGCCCGACGATGGCGTCGGCCATGGTGGCGCAGCCGGAGGTGGCCAGGGGGCGGCCGTTGCACGTCGCCCCCGCGCCCCGGACCGCCTCGAACCGGTCGCCGGTGGCCTGGTTGACCACCACCGCGGCCCGGACGCCGGCGCCGTCGACCGCGGCCAGACTGGTGGCGTACCAGGGCAGCTTGCGGGACGCGTTGGTGGAACCGTCGACCGGATCGAGAGCCACCACCACGCCGCGATCGGGGTGGTGGAGGCCCGTCTCCTCGCTGAGCACGCCCAATCCCGCCTCCACCAGCATCGCCACCGCCACCTCGTCGGCGGCCAGGTCACTGAAGTACTGGCCCGGACGGGTACCCGCCGGCCCCCAGTCGTCGAGGGCGGCGAGGGCGTCGTGAACGGCCGCGGTCACCTCGTTGAGGAGGGCCATGAGGCGGTCGTCGGTCACTGTTCGACGCTACCCGCCGTAGCCCGCCCCACCGCCTACGCTCATCCTGGTGGCTGCCATCGACGTTGCCGGATATGTAGCGGAGCTCAAGGACCACGCCGTCGACCACGGCTTCCACGTCCACGACGAGCGCCATTTCGTGGAGACCTACTCCCTCCGCCAGGTGTGGGAGGTCGACCTCCATCCGGAGGAGGGCTGCGGCGGTCCGCTCGACCTGCACCTCGCCCTCGAGGTCGAACCGCGCGTGCTCCTCGCCTTCGAGGACGTGGTGTCCAACCTTCCCGACGACGAAGATCCGGCCGACGACTTCCAGTTCCCCCTCATCTTCACGTGGGCCCTGCCGCCGCTGCCCAAGGGTCCCGACCTGCTCCTGCTGGCCACCGAGCTGGCCGGCGTGGGCGGCCCCGACCTGCCCCTCGAGGTCTCGGCCATCGACTCCTTCGCGTCCGTCACCGACGCCCCCGAGCGCAGCCTCACCATCGTCGCCCGCCAGCAGGTGTCGCTGGCCAAGGTGCTGGCCGGCGAGGAGCTGCTGTGCGACATGCTCGACCGCTGCCTGGCCGTGAGCCGCTTCCTCCTCGACCAGGCGCCGGCGTGGGGGGTCTGAGAAGGGGCCCACAAGAAGGGGCCAAAAGAGGGGGTTGACAGATTCGGGAAGCAGGCTTACATTTGCCTTCCGGAGTCCCAAGGGGGCACCCGAAGCGGAAGGACCCTCGGGTCCGGAAGCGGAGGAAACTTCCTTGGGGCTCCTCTCTTTTTGCCCTACTGTCCGTGGGTAAGGCCCGGATGGCGGAACGGTAGACGCGAAGGTCTCAAACACCTTTGTCCGAAAGGGCGTGCGGGTTCGAGTCCCGCTCCGGGCACGCTTCCCGCCACGACGATTTGGATGTACGAAACGATTCACGCACTGGAATCGTCGTGATCCGGCCGTCCGAAGGCCGGTCCACGACCATTCCGGCGATTGAAACGGCGACCGATGTCCCGAGGCGTCAGCCGACGCCGATTGCCGACAGCAGGTTGGTGGCGGTGTCCTTGGGCGAGACCTTGTACCAGGCCTGGGCGATGGTGCCGTTCTCGTCGACCAGGAACGCCGACCGGATGATCCCCATGTACTTCTTGCCGTACATGCTCTTCTCGCCCCAGGCGCCGTAGCCGTCGGCCACGGCGTGGTCCTCGTCGGCCAGGAGGGGGAAGCCGAGGCCGTACTTGGTGTCGAACTTGGCCTGCTTGGCCGGCTTGTCGGGGCTGATCCCGAGGATGACGGTGTCGCCCACGTCGCCGGCCACGTCCCGCAGGCCGCACGACTGGGCGGTGCAGCCGGGCGTGTCGGCGCGCGGATAGAAGTACACGAGGACCTTGCGGCCCTTGAAGTCGGCCAGGTTCACCCGGGTCTCGGACTGGTCGAGCAGGGAGATGTCGGGGGCGGGGTCACCGGGAGCGAGGGCCATGGGCCGACCCTACCGGCCCCTACGGCGACGTCAGGCCGGGGGCTCGTCCGGCGGTGGGAGCGGGGCCACGGCCGCGGCCAAGGCGTGGAAGCCGCCGTCGACGTGGAGCATCTCGCCCGTTGTGGCCGGGAACCAGTCGGACAGGAGGGCGACGCACGCCTTGGCGACGGGGATGGCGTCGCGGGTGTCCCACCCCAGGGGGGCCCGCCCGCCCCACGTCTCCTCGATCTGCCCGAACCCGGTGATGCCCTTGGCCGCGATCGTCCGGAGGGGCCCGGCCGACACCAGGTTCACCCGCACCTTGTCCCGGCCCAGGTCGCGGGCGAGATAGCGGGACGTCGCCTCCAGGGCGGCCTTGGCCACGCCCATCCAGTCGTAGGCCGGCCAGGCGTAGCGGGCGTCGAAGGTGAGGCCGACGATCGACCCCCCGCCGGCCGACCGCAGCAGGGGCAGGCAGGCGCCGGCCAGGGCCTTGAGGGAGTAGGCCGACACATGGAGGGCGGTGCTCACGTCGGCCCATTCCGGCTGCATGAAGTCGCCGCCCAGGCAGTTGGCGGGGGCGAAGGCGACGGCGTGCAGGACGCCGTCGATCCGTCCCCACCGGTTGGTGAGCTCCTCGGTGAGGAAGAGCAGGTGGGCGGGATCGGTGACGTCGACCTCGAGCACGTCGGGTTCGGTCGGCAGCCGGCGGGCGGTGCGCTTGGTGAGGCTCATCCCCCGCCCGAAGCCGGTGAGCACGATCTCGGCGCCCTGCTCCTGGGCCAGGGCCGCCACCGAGTAGGCGATCGACGACTCGTGGAGAACCCCTGTGACCAGCACTTTCTTACCGTCGAGCAGCACTTGAGGGCCTCATCGCGTGGTCTAGAGGGGCGGATTGGTGTGCTTCAGACCGTCCCGCGGCGGCACCCGCTTGGAACGGAGGGCCGACAGCCCCGCCACCAGCAGCCGGCGGGTGTCGGTGGGGTCGATGACGTCGTCGACGAAGCCCCGCTCCGCCGCCACCTGGGGCGTGCAGTAGCGGGAGGCGTAGTCCGCCTCCAACTGGCCCGCCGATCGGGCCCGATCGGCCGGGTCGTCGAAGGCGTCGAGGCGCCGGCGGTGGAGGATCTGCACCGCGCCCGGCGCGCCCATGACCGCGATCTCGGCTGTCGGCCAGGCCAGGACGAGGTCGCTACCCAGGCCCCGGGAGTCCATGACGATGTACGCCCCGCCGTAGGCCTTGCGCAGGACGACGCAGATCCGGGGGACGGTGGCCGCCGAGTAGGCCGCCACCAGCTGGGCCCCGTAGCGGATGATGCCCTGCCACTCGATGTCCTTGCCCG
>JAXDMK010000155.1:0-6601 GCA_034666105.1 Actinomycetota bacterium
GGCGGGGCGGCCGCTTCTCCTTGTGGCCCTCGATGTAGATGCACCAGTCGGGGCACTCACGGGCGCAGAGCATGCACGCGGTGCAGTTCTCCTCCTTGAGGGCGATGACGCCCCGGGCCCGGGCGACGGGCTCCTCCCGCTCGTGCGGGTACTGCACCGTGACCGCGGGCTGGAGCATGGTCTTGAACGTGACGCCGAGGCCCTTGACGAGGCCCTGGCCGGGGATCTTGGGCATTTAGAACGCCACCTTGAAGACGCCGGTCGCAACGATGTTGACGAGGGAGAGCGGGATGAGGATCTTCCAGGCGAAGGCCTGGAGCTGGTCCTCCCGGAAGCGGGGAAACGTGAACCGCATCCAGAAGATGAGGAAGGCGACGAACATGATCTTGGCGCCGAGGACGACCGGGCCGAGGACGTTGGCCAGGTTGCCGTCGACGAAGGGCACCGACCAGCCCCCGAGGTAGAGGGTGGCGGCGATGGCGGAGAGGGCGAAGGCGGTGCCGAACTCGGCCATGAAGAAGAACAGGAAGCGGAACCCGGAGTATTCGGTCATGTAGCCCGCCACCAGCTCCGATTCGGCGACCGGCATGTCGAAGGGCGTCTGGGTGAGCTCGGCCTGGGACGCGGCCACGAAGATCACAAAGCCGAGGGCCTGGGTGAGGATGTAGGGGTTGCCGATGAGGCCGACCCCGAAGATCGACCCGTCGGCCTGGGCGTGGACGATGCCCTGCAGGCTCATGGTGCCGGCCGAGATGACCACGCCGACGACGGCGAGCACGAGGGGCAGCTCGTAGGCGATGAGCTGGCCTGCGGCCCGCAGCGAGCCGAGGAGGGAGTACTTGTTGGCCGACGCCCACCCGGCCATGAGCACGCCGATCACCGACAGCGACGAGACGGCCAAGGCGTAGAAGATGCCGACGTCGAGGTCCTGTACCACCAGGTCGGGGCCGGCGGGGAGCACCACGTAGAGGAGGAAGGTGGAGACGAGGACGACCACCGGGGCGATTGCGAACACCCGCCGGTCGGCCTCCGACGGGATGATGTCCTCCTTCTGGATGAACTTGATCCCGTCGCCGATGAGCTGGAACCAGCCGTGGAAGCCGCCCGGCTCCATGGGGCCCAGCCGGCTCTGCATGTGGGCCATCATCTTGAGGAGGAAGACGTAGCCCAGGATGATGGCGGCGGCCGGGATCACCATGAGCACGACCAGCGTCTTCAGGATCGTGGCCGGCCAGAAGGAGAGTTCGAGGGCGAGCAGCATGATTCGCTCGGACACTAGTGAAGGCCTTCACACAAGGACAACACGCCGGATATCCGCCCCTAGCAGCGTTCCTGCCGGAATGGGCCGCGGGAGGGGCTGGGCGCCCGCCCCGATCACTACCGGTCGATGTCGCCCAGGATGAAGTAGAGGCTGGCCAGAATGGTGATGATGTCGGGCACGTAGACGCCCTTCAGCAGCCAGGGGACGATCGACACGTTGTTGAACGAGGCCGAGCGGATCTTGCAGCGGAAGGGTCCGAGCCCGCCCTGGCTGACGAGGTAGTAGCCCATCTCGCCCAGGGGGTTCTCGGTGTGGGCCCACGCCTCGCCCGCCGGCACCTTGATGATCCGGGGCACCTTGGCCTGGATGGGGCCGGCGGGCAGCCCGTCGAGGAGCTGGTCGACCATCTTGGTGGCCTCCCGCACCTCCTGCAGCCGCACCCAGTAGCGGGCGAAAGAGTCGCCGTCGGGGTGGGTCCAGACCTTCCAGTCGAGCTCGCTCCACACCAGGGGTGAGGGCTCGTCGCGGCGGAGGTCCCAGTCGACCCCGCTGGCCCGGATGTTGGCGCCCGACAGCCCGTAGGCCAGGCCCATTTCGGCCGGGATCACGCCGACGCCCCGGGTGCGGCGATCGAAGATCTCGTTGCCCATCAGGAGGTCCTCGAGCTGGTCGCAGTACCCCCGGATGCGCTTCATCGCGCCGTGGGTCTCGGAGACCCATCCTCGAGGGAGGTCCTCCTTGAGGCCGCCGATGCGGTCGTAGTTGGGGTGGAAGCGCCCGCCGGTGGCCGCCTCGATGAGGTTGAGGACGTACTCGCGGTCGCGGAAGGCGAAGAAGACGGGTGTGAGAGCACCCAGCTGCACGCCCATCTCCCCGATAAACAGGGTGACGTTGGCGATGCGGCTCAGCTCGAACATGATCGTGCGGATCCACTGGGCCCGGGGCGGGGCCTCGATCTCCATGAGCTGCTCGGCGGCGAGGATGAACGGCACCTCGTTGGCGAACGACGACAGCCAGTCGATGCGGTTGATGAGGGTGGTGACCTGCGGGTACGTGCGGACCTCGGTGAGCTTCTCGTAGCCCCGGTGCATGTAGCCGCAGATGACGTCGGCGGTGATGACCTGCTCGCCGTCGAGGCGGGCCACGATGCGCAGGGTGCCGTGGGTGGCCGGGTGCTGGGGGCCGATGTTGAGGACCATGTCCTCGGTCTGCAGCTCGATGTTGACTCGGGCGTCGGCCGCCTGGGACGCGATGTAGGCCAACTGCTGCTGGTCGGTGACGGCCATCAGCCGGCGTCCTCCTCGGTCGTGACGGGCGCCTCGGGGACGGCTGGCTCGGGGACGGCGGCCTCCGTCCCTGTGGCGTGCTCCAGCTCGGCCGAAAGCTCGGGCTCGGCGGCCTCGGGGGTGGGCTCCGGCGCGGTGGTGTCGGCAGGGGGCGCTACCTCCGGGTCGGGGACCGCGGCGGCGGGCGCGGGCGTGGGCGCGGCGGGCGCGGGCTCGGCGGGCGCGGGCTCGGCGGGAGCCTCGGGAGCGGGAGCCTCGTCGGTGGGCGTGGCCTCGGTCTCGGACTCCGGCACCTCGGGCATGAGCTCGACGTCGACCAGGCCCGGCCACGGCTTCACCTCGCGCGACAGGAGCGGGAAGTCCTTGCGCAAGGGAAAGCCCTCGAACTCGCCCGGCAGGTAGAGCTTGATGAGGTTGGGGTGGCCGTCGAAGACGAAGCCGTACATCTCCCAGGTCTCCCGCTCGTTCCAGTCGGCGCCGGGATAGATCTCCGACCACGTCTCCACGTGCGGCTCGTCGGGGTCGAGGTCGGCCTTGAAGGTGACGCCCTCGTGGCGGGTGGTGGAGTAGAGCCGGGCGAAGACCTGGAAGCGGGTGTCGCCGCCGCCCACGCCCGTGGGGTAGCCGAGCCCGCCCGCGTCGTCGGTGTCCGCATCGGCCTCGGCCACGGCCGCGTCGTTGTCGGCCACCGCCTCCGCCTCCTCCTCGCCCCGCTCGACCGGAGCCTCGTCGTCGCCCGTGTCGAGCTCGTCGGACACCGAGGCCCGGGGGTTGGGCGACGTCGACGGCATCCAGTCGAGGCCGGACAGGAAGCAGAAGTAGTCGTAGCCCTGGCCCTTGGCCACCTCGGCCGCCCGTTTCCAGGCGGCGGCGGTCACCCGGATGAGGAGGTCGCCGTTGCGGACGACCTCGGACGTGACGACATCGTCGCCCAGCTCGGTGACGAGAGAGTCGAGCCGGGCCCGGGCCTGGTCCTCCCCGGTGATGGACGGCGAGGTTGCGCCGGCGGCGGGTGCGTCAGCCGACGACAATCGGCTCACCCCGCCAGCGCTCGCCCATGTCTTCGTTCTGGATGCGCTGCTGGAGCAGGACGATGCCCTCCAGCAGGGCCTCCGGCCGGGGCGGGCAACCGGGCACGTAGACGTCGACCGGGATGATCTGGTCGACACCCTTGGTGACGGAGTAGGAGTCCCAGTAGGGGCCGCCGCAGTTGGCGCACGAGCCCATGGAGATCACGTACTTGGGGTCGGGCATCTGCTCCCACAGCCGGCGGATGGCGGGAGCCATCTTGTCGGTGACCGTTCCCGACACCACGACCAGGTC
The DNA here is from genome assembly GCA_034666105.1 of Actinomycetota bacterium. Classification (GTDB taxonomy): domain Bacteria; phylum Actinomycetota; class Acidimicrobiia; order Acidimicrobiales; family AC-14; genus JAXDMK01. The sequence continues at coordinate 3,871 of JAXDMK010000155.1, forward strand.
GGCCTGGCGGGGACCGGCGGGGAAGGGGATGACGCCCAGGCGCATGAAGTCGTAGCGGGGCGACCCGAAGGCGGCCCCCATCTCGATGGCGCAACAGGCCAGGCCCCACTGGTACACCCACAGGGAGTATTTCCGGCTGTAGTTGAGGAGCCAGGTGAGGGGCTTGAGCTGCTTCTTGGCGAACGTGCCCCGCTCCACTAGACCCAACGGAGAACCTTCTTTCGCCAGGCGTAGAGGAGTCCGAGGGCGAGGATGAGGATGAAGACCGTCATCTCGACCAGCCCGAACATGCCGTAGGCCTCCAACCGGACGGCCCACGGGAAGATGAACACCGCCTCCACGTCGAACATCACGAAGAGGAGGGCGAAGACGTAGTACCGGATCTGGCTCTGCGACCAACCGGTGCCCACCGGGTCGACGCCGCACTCGTAGTTGATGTACTTCTGCGACTGGGGACGGGTGGGTCGCACCAGGCTGCCGAGTCCGAGCATGCCGCCGACCATGGCGATGGCCGCGACGCTGAAGACGGCCACCGTGAGGTACTGCTGCAGGAACTCGCTCATCGCAAGCGGAGGCTAGTGAAGCCCGTCACGTACTGCCAAGACGGCGAGTAGCGAGGGCGGGAGCTCTACTGGTGGTCGCGGGCGGCGCACGCGCAATGCGACAGCTTCGACGACCGCGGACTGCATCGCCGGTGCTGGCCTTCGTCGGGCGATCGTATGTGCCACCCCACTTCAGTACGCCGGTGCTTGCATTCCTCGCGGTACGTGGTAGTATACGAACACCAGTTCGGTAGTGGCTGTCTCCACTCCCTCTGTAGGTCGCTCGTTTTCGGACGGTAGGCACGGCCATGGGTGTGGGCATCGCGGAGCTGCGGGAGTCGCTGAGCGGGTACGCCGCCGGGTTCGACGCGGACCTGCTGTCGGCGGTCCAGGCCGAGCAGGTCGTCGACGATGCCTCGCGGATCGAGAAGATCGCCGCCACCCTCAAGGCCCTGGCCGCGGCCCGCTTGGCCGAGACCGGCTCGTGGCGAGCCGAGGGCGAGCGTTCAGCAGCACACCAGCTGGCCCGACGGACGGGGGTTGTGCAGGCCGCGGCCGCCATCGACATCGCCCGCCGGTTGGAGTCGCTGCCGGAGACGTCGGCCGCCGCCCGACGGGGCGAGCTTTCGGCCGAGCAGGCGTCGGCGATCGTCGACGCCGCAGGCGCCGACGCCGCCGCCGAGCACGCGCTGCTGGAGACGGCCCGTCGTTCGCCCCTGGCTGAACTACGCCAACAATGCGCCCGGACGAAGGCCGCGGGTGGTGTCGACGCCGAAGCTCGGCGCCGTCGCATCCACCAACGCCGCTCGCTGCGGTCCTTCACCGACGCCGAGGGTGTCTGGCACCTCCACTGCCGCAACAACCCCGAGGTCGGGGCCCGCATCATGGCCGCCCTCGATTCGTTCCGGGAGGTCGTGTTCCGCCAGGCCCGGGGCGAAGGGCGCCACGAACCCCCCGAGGCCTACGCCGCCGACGCCCTCACCGAAATGGCCCGCCAGTCTTGCGCCGGTGCAGCCAGCCGCGAGTCCCAGGACGCAGCCGCATCCGGCGAGCCGAGGTCGGCCGGAACCGACGGAGCCACGCCGGAATCGGGAATCGCCGAGGCCAGGGGCGGCGCAAGCACCACAGGCGCCGGCGTGACCGGTGTCGCCAACCAGAGCGCCGCCGCCGCCGGAGCCCGGTCCGCAACCGCCGTGCCCGCCAGCGGAATCAAACCTCCTCCTCGTCCGCCGGCGCCAGCCCGGACGGGGGCCCAAGATCATCGTGCGGGTCGACTTCGAGACGCTGCTGCGGGGCTATGCGACGGAGGGCGAGGTGTGCGAGATCGCCGGGTTCGGGCCGGTGGCGGTCTCCGCGGTGCGGGACATGATCGACAGCGACGACCCCTTCCTGACCGCGGTGGTCACCAAGGGCCAGAAGCTCTTGGGGGTGGCCCATCTGGGCCGACGGCCCAACGCGGTGCAGCAGACGGCGCTGCAGTGGCTCTACCCGAGCTGTGCCAACCAGGCCTGCAGCGCCCGGGCCCGTCTCGACTACGACCACCGCCTCGACTGGTCCCGCACCCACTTCACCGTCCTCGACCTGCTCGACCGGCTCTGTCCCCACTGCCACGCCCTCAAGACGAGGGAGAACTGGTCCCTGGTCGAGGGCCGGGGCCAACGGGCGCTCGTCCCACCCGAAGATCGCCGCCATCCCCGGAACGCGGCACCGAATGCGGGCGATGAGCGCGTGAACGGGCCGCCCTGAGCCCGCCCGGCCGCTCTTTGGCTCCACTGCGCAAATGGCCGCCACCACGCGGCGGCGGCGTCACCCGGGAACGCGGCGCGCACTATCGCCCCGACCGCTGCCGGAGTACGGCGGATGCCCGACCACGATCGTCCGGCGCGCCGGATGGAGCGCGAAGAGCACCCAGGTTCGGCCGACGTCGGCGTCGCTACTACCAGGCGGACCGGCCGGGGGACGCGCCCGGGACGGGTCTTCAGGGTCTCCGGGCTTCTGGCTCCGGGCCTGCGGGACTGCGGGGGCTTCGGGCTCCGGGCTTCGGGCTCTCCGGGGCTCGGGGCTCCGGGTTTTGGGCTCTCCGGGGCTCGGGGCTCGGGGTACGGGCCTGCGGCGCCGCTAAAGGCCGGGTTAGGGCATCAGCAGGGTGGCGTGGCGGGCGAAGTCGAGGAGGGGTTCGGGGAGGAGGC
>JAXDMK010000156.1:0-25021 GCA_034666105.1 Actinomycetota bacterium
ACGGCCGCCCCGTACTCGCGGGCCAGGCTGAAGAAGCGGTCGAGGCGGGTGCCGGGGGCGTCGCCGTCCTCCAGGTTGACCGAGTTGAGGACGGCCTTGCCCCCGATCCACATCAGGGCGGCCTCGATGACGGGCGGCTCGGTGGAGTCGATGACGAGGGGCAGGCTGGCCTGGGTGGCGAAGCGGACGGCGATCTCGTCCATGTCCTCGACGCCGTTCTCGCCGGTGTAGTCGACGCACACGTCGAGGAGGTGGGCGCCCTCCTTGATCTGGTCACGGGCCATGGCCACGCACGTGTCCCAGTCGGAGGCGAGCATGGCGTCGCGGAACTTCTTCGACCCGTTGGCGTTGGTGCGCTCGCCCACCACGAGGAAGGACGTGTCCTGTTTGAACGGGACGTGGGTGTAGATCGAGGCCGCACCCGGCTCGTGCACCGGATTGCGGACGGCGGGGGTGAGATCCTTGCACCGGTCGACGACGGCCTTGAGGTGCTCGGGCGTGGTGCCGCAGCACCCGCCGATGACGCTCACCCCCAGATCGGTGACGAACCCGTGGTGGTAGTCGGCCAGCTGGGCCGGCGTGAGGTCGTAGTGCATCTTGCCCTCGACGACGGAGGGCAGGCCGGCGTTGGGCAGGCACGAGATCGGCACCCGGCAGTGCTGGGACAGGTGGCGGAGGTGCTCGTGCATCTCGGCCGGCCCGGTGGCGCAGTTGAGCCCGATGACGTCGGGCCGCATGGCCTCGAGGGCGGTGAGGGCGGCCCCGATCTCGGTGCCGGGGAGCATGCGCCCGGTGAGCTCGACGGTGACCTGGACCTGTATCGGCACCTGGCGGCCGACCGCGGCCATGGCCCGCCGGCAGCCGACGATGGCCGTCTTGGCCTGAAGAAGGTCGAAGACGGTCTCGATGATGAACAGGTCGACGCCGCCGTCGAGGAGGCCCCGGGCCTGGACCTCGTAGGCGTCGCGCATCTCCGGGAAGCGGATCTGGCCGAGGGACGGGAACTTGGTGCCGGGCCCGATGGAGCCGGCGACCCATCGGGGCGAATCGGGGCTGGTGAAGCCGTGGGCGACCTCCTTGGCGATCTCGGCCGCCTTGCGGTTGAGCTCGTAGGCCCGGTCGGCGATCCCGTACTCGTTGAGGGTGATCGACAACGACCCGAACGAGTTGGTCTCCACCACCTCGCTGCCCACCTCGAAGAAGGACCGGTGGAGGTCGGCGATCACGTCGGGGCGGGTGTCGACGAGGATCTCGTTGCAGCCCTCGAACGCGGGCCCCCCGAAGTCGTCGGCGGTGAGGTTCCGCAGCTGGAGGTTGGTGCCGGTCGCGCCGTCGTAGATCACGACCCGCTGCCGGACGGCGTCGAGGTAGCTGCTCATGTGGTCATCCAGGCTAATGGGGCCGCCGCGGCCTCCGGTCGGGAATCCCGGTGCCGGCCGCCTCAGGCGGCGAAGGCGTCCCGGGCCGCGCCCGCCAGCACCTCGGCCCGCAGCCGCAGGTTCCGCTCCTGCATCACCACGACCACGGTGTCGGCCTCGGAGAACGCCTGGGACAGCAACCGGGCGTCGAGAAGCCCCCCGATGACCGAGAACCAAGGTCACGTCGGCCAGCCACGGCGACACCAGGGGTCGTGGATCACGAGGACCCGCTCCGGAACCAGCGGGCCACCCGTCCTCCGTTGACCAGGGGTGGCGACCGCCGCTGGACGACCGAGCCGACGACCGTCGCCGATGCCGACGCCGAGGCGTGCACCATGGCCGGCGCCAGGAGCCCGCCGGTGAACAACCGCAGCCAGCACAACGCCCCGCCCACCATCCCCAAACCGACGATCGTGGCGCCGAGGAGAGCCGGAGTGGCCCTGACGTGGTTGGTGGCCAGCGTCGATCGTACCGGGACCACGTGCCACAGCCCGAAGAGCGCCGACGACCCCGCCACCGCCCAGCCCAGGGGCAGGAGCCGGTCGCCCAGGGCGAGCAGCACCCCCCGGAAGGCGACCTCCTCGACCAGCACCGTCCCGAGCGGGATGCGGACGAGCGCCTGGTAGGCGGTCCGTCGGGGCGCGACGCCGGCCATCCGGCGGTCGGCGAAGAGGCGGCGGGTCGGACGGGCCAGACCGGCGGCCACCACCGCCAGGAGGGTGCCGCCGGCGACGGCCAGTCCAACCCCGATCCCCGCCACCGACACTCCCAGGTCGCCGGGATCGATCCCGCCCAACCGAGCCAGTCCGACCACGACCGCCGTCGTCGTGAGGCAGGCGGGAACGTAGAGAGCCGGTCGCAGCCGCTCGACACCGAGGTTGTGGACCGTCAGGAAGAAGACGGCGAGGACGAGGGCGGCGACTGTCACCCGCGGGCGGCGCGGGCACCCACCAGCCACCACCCGGTGCCCAGGAGACCCAGGGCGACGACGGGCAGGCCGGCCGGCATCCCCGGGGCGGCGAAGCCGTGGCGGGCGAGGAGGCCCATGGCCACGGTGATGGCCGCCGCCGCGGCAATCGCCCGCACGCGGGAGACGGCGGAGGTGCGGAGCCGGGCCGCCTCCACCCGGGCGAAGACGGCGACCAGCGGGATCAGGGCCACCGCCAGCAGGGTCAACCACACCGGCCGCCACGCCCACCAGGCCGCGGTCCCGGCCGCGGGCGAGGGCAGGAGGCCCGCGGGGAGGACGGCCGCGGTGACGATGACCAGCGCCGTGAGGTGCCAGAGGTAGAGGGTCATCGCCATCCCGTTGGCGGCCACGACCGCCGTCCACACCCGGGGCCGAGCCAACCACCGGTCGACGGCCGGGCGCAGGGCGAGGACGGCGCCGAACTGCCACACGGCGAGGGCGACGATGGCGAACGACGGCGGGAAGGTGTTCGTCCGCCCGCCCTCCACGCCGCCGACCATCGACCCCGGGTACCCGAACGTCGAGGTCAGCACCACCAGGATGCCCATCCCGGCGACGGCCATGGCCAGCAGCCGGCCCCGGGACCACGATCCGACCGACCCCATCCACCAGGCGACGCCGAGCTGGTGGGCGAACAGCCACACCAGACCCAGGTTCAGCCACCCCACCGTCGGCACGCCGAAGCCCCAGCGGGCGATGTCGATGGCCAGGACCGCCCCGCCCAAGGCGAGCGTGACCGCCGCGCCCCACCGCTCCTGGGCGGCAACCATCGCCGGGGCGACGGCCACGACCACCACGTAGACGGCGAGGAACCACAGGGGCTGGGCGATCGATCCCGCCCGCAGGCCGCCGGGGTCGACGCCGGCCACCACCATCACCGCCGCGACCGCCGTCCAGACGGCGGCGAAGGCCAGCACCGGCCGCACCAGGCGCCGGATGCGACTGCCCAGCCAGGTCCCGTAGGTGACGCCCCGGCGGCGGGCGGCCGCCAGCGAGGCCGAGTTGGAGAAGCCGCCCACGATGAAGAAGACGGGCATGACCTGGAAGATCCAGATCAGCCGGCGGGCGGCGGGCGTCACCTCGAGGACGTTGGAGGTGTGGAGGCGGCCGTCGGTCCACACCACCACCGCCATCAGCCAGTGGCCGAGCATGACCACCAGCAGCGAGGCCACCCGGAGGAAGTCGACGTAGCGGTCACGGGTCTTGGGGGTGGCGGCGGCCAGGTCGGCGGCGGCGGACGGCGCCAGCGCCAGGTTGCCGGCGGTACGGGTGGGTGTCGTGGTCATGACCTCATGGTCGGCCCCTCACCGGACCGGCCCCAGCCGGGTTGGCCCCCAGGGTTCCTGGGGTCGAGGCCCAGGGTTTGAGGGTGGCGACGGCTGGGCGAGAGGGCGGCCGGGGTCGACAGTCGAGCCATGACCTACCACCTGAACCTGGCCACCCTGCTGGCGGACTCGACTGCCCGCCACCCCGAGCGTCCCGCCCTTGTCGCCGGCGAGACCACCATCGATTTCGCCACCCTCGACGCCTACGCCCGTCGGTTCGCCGGCGCCCTCGCCGACCTGGGCGTCCGCCCCGGGGAGCACGTCGCCCTCCTCCTGCCCAACGTGCCCCAGTTCACCGTCGCCTACTTCGGCGCCCACTACGCGGGCACGCCGGTCGTCCCCCTCAACGTCCTCCTCACCACCGACGAGCTCGCCTACCACCTGGAGGACTCGCAGGCCGTCGTCGTCGTGGCCTGGGAGTCGTTCCTCGGGCCCCTCCAGGAGGCGGTGGCCCGGGTGGGCGGCGTCCGCCACGTGCTCGTGGCCCGGGCCGACCCGTCCGACCTCTCGGCCCCCGACGGCTGCCACAGCCTGGGCGCGGTCCTGGCCGGGGCCACGCCGGTCGCCGCCCCCCACCCGACCGCGGCCGACGACACCGCTGTCATCCTCTACACGTCGGGCACCACCGGCCGGCCCAAGGGCGCCGAGCTGACCCACGCCAACCTCCTGTCCAACGCCAACGCGGCCGCGGGACTGGTCGACCTCGACGAGACCACCGTCGCTCTCGTCGCCCTCCCGCTCTTCCACGCCTTCGGGATGACCGTCATGCACAACGCGGTGCTGTCGGTCGGAGGGTCGCTGGTGCTCGTCCCCCGCTTCCAGGCGCCGACGGTTCTCCAGCTCCTGCACGACCGCCGGGTGACGTTCCTGGGCGGGGTGCCGACCATGTTCATGGCCCTCCTGGAGGCGGACGCGGCGGGGGCCGGCGGCGACACCGACCTTCCCGCCCTGCGCTGGTGCGTGTCGGGCGGGGCACCGATGCCGGCGCCGGTGATGGCCGGGTTCGAGGCCCGCTTCGGCGTGACCCTGCTCGAGGGCTACGGCCTATCGGAGACCTCGCCCGCGGTGAGCTTCACCGTCCCCGACCGGCCCCGCACGCCGGGATCGATCGGTTACCCGCTGCCCGGTGTCGAGGTCCGCCTGGTCGACGACAACGGCGCGGTGGTGACCGCGGCGGACAGTGCAGGCGAGATCGAGGTCCGGGGACCCAACGTGATGAAGGGCTACTGGCGCAACCCGGAGGCAACGGCGGAGGCCATCGTCGCCGGCTGGTTCCGCACCGGCGACATCGGCATGACCGACGCCGACGGCGCCCTCCGCATCGTGGACCGCAAGAAGGACCTCATCATCCGGGCCGGCTACAACGTCTACCCCCGGGAGGTCGAGGGCGTGCTCCACCTCCACCCGGCGGTAGCGCAGGCGGCGGTGGTGGGCGTGCCCGACCGCCGGCGGGGCGAGGAGGTCAAGGCGGTCGTCACCCTCAAGCCGGGAACGACGGCCACCCCCACCGAGATCGTGGCCTTCTGCCGCCGCCACCTGGCGTCGTACAAGTACCCCCGGGTGGTCGAGGTGAGGGACTCGCTGCCTCTGGGCCCCACCGGGAAGGTGCTCAAGAACGAGCTGCGGGAGCCCGCCCTGGCCTAACGGCTGCGGCCGTAGCGCTCGGCCCGGTTGCGGTGGCGGGCCCGGCCGGCGTCAACCAGCTCGTCGATCAGCCGGCGGTAGGGGACGCCCGTGGCCGCCCACAGCTTGGGGTACATGGAGATCGGCGTGAAGCCGGGGATGGTGTTCACCTCGTTGAGCAGCAGTCCCCGGCCGTTCTCCTCGTAGAAGAAGTCGACCCGGGCCATACCGTCGACCCGGAGGGCGGTGGCGGCGGCGACGGCCAGGCGGCGGACCTCGTCGGCCACGTCGGGCGGCAGCGGCGCCGGCACCAGCAGCTCGGCGGCCATGCCGGCGTATTTGTCGTCGTAGTCGTAGAACTGGTGGCTGGGGCGGATCTCCCCCGGGACCGACGCCCGCAGCCGCCCGTAGCCGAGCACCCCGCACTCGATCTCCCGGCCGACAACCGCCTCCTCCACCACCACCCACTCGTCGAAGCCGAGGGCCAGCTTCACCGCCGCCGCCAGCTCGCCGGGGTCGGAGGCCCGGGTCACGCCCACCGACGAACCGAGGTTGGCCGGCTTCACGAACACCGGCAGGCCCAGGTCGGCGGCGGTCCGGGCCATCGCCCCGTCGAAGTCGTCATCGAGGTCGACATCGCGAAAGGCCAGGTGGCGGGGTTGGGACAGTCCGTGGGCGGCGGCCACGTCCTTGGCCATGGCCTTGTCCATGCACAGGGCCGAGCCGAGCACGCCCGTGCCGACGTAGGGGACGCCCGCCATCTCCAGCAGCCCCTGGGCGGTGCCGTCCTCGCCGAAGGGCCCGTGGAGGAGAGGGAAGGCCACGGTGGGGCCGGCGCCGCCGCCGAGGACGTCACCCGGCTGCACCTCGGGGCCTTCGGCGACGAGACGGCCGGCGGCGGGTTCGGCCCGCACCCAGCGGCCGTCTTGGGTGATGCCGACGGGGACGACGTCGTAGCGGTCGGGGTCGGCCGCGGCCAGCACGTGGGCCGCGGTCACGCAGGAGACGTCGTGCTCGGCCGAGCGTCCGCCGAAGAGGAGCACGAGTCGAGTGGGGCCCACAAAGCTGCGAGTGTAGGAAGGGATGGAGCTGCAGGCGTCGGAGGTGGCCCGCGCCACGGGTGGGACCCTGGTCGGACCCGACGTGGTGGTGCGGGGCGTGGCCATCGACTCCCGGCTGATCGAGGGCGGCGAGCTGTTCGTCCCCATCGTCGGTGACCGTGACGGGCACGACTTCGTCGACCGGGCCCTGGCCGCGGGGGCGGCCGCCTACCTCACGTCCCGCACGCCGGCCGAGGGCACCACGGCCATCGTCGTCGGCGATACCGGCGCCGCCCTCACCGCCCTCGGACGGGCCGCCCGCGACTACCTCCCCGACCGCGTCGTCGGCATCACCGGCTCGGTCGGCAAGACCTCGACCAAGGACCTGCTGGCGTCGGTGTTCTCCCGCCGCCTGGTCACCGCCGCCAGCCTGAGGTCGTTCAACAACGAGCTGGGCGTGCCCATGACGCTCGTGAACGCGCCCGCCGGCACCGAGGTGGTGGTGGTGGAGATGGGGGCGCGGGGCCGGGGGCACATCGCGTCGCTCTGCGCCGTCGCCCGACCCACGGTCGGCGTCGTGACCACCGTCGGCATGGCCCACACCGAGCTGTTCGGCACGGTCGAGGAGGTGGCGGCGGCCAAGGGCGAGCTGGTCGAGAGCCTGCCCGCCGACGGCACCGCCGTCCTCAACGCCGGTGTCCCCCTGGTGGCGGCCATGGCCGAGCGGACGGCGGCCACCGTCCTCACCTTCGGGATGGGTTGCGGCGAGGTGCGGGGCGACGTGCTGGGCGTCGACGGCGCCCTCCGGCCCTGCCTCGACCTGCAGACGCCGTGGGGGTCGACCGCCTTCTGGCTGCCGGTGCGGGGCGAGCACCAGGCGGCCAACGCGGTGGCGGCGGCGGCCGCCGCCCTCGCCTGCGGCGTCACCCTCACCCAGGTGGTGCAGGGTCTTCGCCACGCCACTCTCTCCGCCTGGCGGATGCAGCTCGACCTGGCCCCCTCGGGGGCGTTGGTGCTGAACGACGCCTACAACGCCAACCCGGTGTCGACCGAGGCCGCCCTGCGGTCGCTGGCCCAGCTGCCGGTGGAGCGGCGGACCGCCATCCTCGGGATCATGGCCGAGCTGGGCGAGGGCGGGCCGGCCGAGCACCGCCGCCTGGGCGGGCTGGCCGTGGAATTGGGTCTGCGGGTGATCGCGGTCGCCGCCCCCGACTACGGCGGCGAGCAGGCGGCCGACCCGGACGACGCCCTCCGCCTGCTGGGCCCGGTCGGTCCCGGCGACGGGGTGCTGGTGAAGGGCAGCCGGGCCGCGGGCCTCGAACGCCTCGCCGGTAGGCTGGCCAGCACGTGAGCAGGATCTACACGCGGACCGGCGACGACGGAACCACCGGCCTGCTCTACGGCGGACGGGTGGCCAAGGACCATCCCGCCCCCGCCGCCTGCGGCGACGTCGACGCGGCCCAGGCCGCCATCGGCATGGCCCGGGCTGTGGCCCGACCCAAGCTGGCTGCCATCCTCGTCGCCGTCCAACGGGACTTGTGGGTGCTCATGGCCGAGCTGGCCACCGCCCCCGAGAACCGGCCCAAGCTGGTGGAGGGGCGCACCCGGGTGACGGCCGCCATGGTCTCCGCCCTCGAACCGATCATCGACGACGTCACCAGCCGCGTGCCGCCGCCCCGGGAGTTCGTGCTCCCGGGTCAGACCCCGCTCGCGGCCGCGCTCGACCTGGCCCGGGCCGTCGTCCGCCGGGCCGAGCGCACCGCCCTGGCCGCGGCCGCCGACGGGTCCCTCGTCGTCCCCTACCTCAACCGGCTGTCCGACCTGCTGTGGGCCCTGGCCCGCGAGCAGGAGGGCCAGCCCCTGCCCGCCCGCCCCACCCCCGACCCGATTCCCAAGGACTGACACCCACCATGCCCATCGCCCTCGCCCTGGCCGACGCCATCCCCGACGACGTCCAGGTGATCGGAATCCCCGTGTACGCCGGCCGCACGTCCCCCGACGGCGCCGGTCCGTCCCTCGACGTGGCCTACCTGGCCGAGAGGGGCTTCGAGGGCAAGGTGGGCGAGACCATGACACTGCCGGGCACCGCCGGCGGCGCCACCGTCGTGGCCGTGGGCGTGGGCGACCCGGCCAAGATCACGGCCGAGACGCTCCGCCGGTCGGCCGCGTCATTGGTGAAGGCCGTCTGGCGTGACGCCCGGGTGGCCACGACCCTGCTGGCCGCGGCCCCGGCGACCATGCCGCCCGCCCTGGCCGCCCAGGCGGTGGCGGAAGGGGCGCTGCTGGCGTCGTACCGGTTCACCACCTACCAGTCCGACCCCAAGGGCTGCCGCATCGAGACCCTGGCCGTCGTCGGCGAGGGCACGGAGGCCGACCAGGGCATCCAGCGGGGCGTCCGGGTGGCGCGGGCGGTCGCCCTCGCCCGCGACGTCGTCAACGAGCCGGCGGGGGCCATGACCCCCCGGCGACTGGCCGAGATCGCGACCCAGGTGGCGGAGGACGAGGGCCTGCAGATCGAGGTCCTGGACGAGATCGCCATCGTCAACGAGGGCCTGGGCGGGCTGGCCGGCGTGGCCCAGGGATCGGACGAGCCCGCCCGCCTCATCCGCCTCACCTACGACCCTCCCGGCGCCACCGCCACCCTCGCCCTGGTGGGCAAGGGGATCACGTTCGATTCCGGCGGCCTGTCGATCAAGACGGCCGAGGGCATGGAGACGATGAAGACCGACAAGTCGGGCGCGGCGGCGGTGCTGGGGGCCATGTCGGCCATCCCCGCCCTGGCCCTCCTCGACGACCTGGCGGTGAAGGTCATCGCCATCATCCCCACCACCGAGAACATGCCCGGCGGTGCCGCCATCAAGCCGGGCGACGTCCTCAAGATCCGCAACGGCAAGACGGTGGAGGTGCTCAACACCGACGCCGAGGGCCGGCTGGTGCTGGCCGACGGCCTGTCGCTGGCGGTGGAGGCGGGCGTCGACGCCATCCTCGACCTGGCCACCCTCACCGGCGCCTGCGTGGTCGCCCTCGGCCGGCGCATCGCCGGCCTCATGGGCAACGACGAGGGGTGGATGGCGCAGGTGCGGGAAGCGTCGGAGCGGGCGGGCGAGTCGGTGTGGCCGCTGCCCCTACCCGAGGAGTACCGCAAGCTGATCGACTCCGACGTGGCCGACGTCAAGAACATCGGCGGGCGCTACGCGGGGGCCCTCACCGCCGGGCTGTTCCTGAAGGAGTTCGTGGGCGACGTGCCCTGGGCCCATCTCGACATCGCCGGCCCCGCCCGGAGCGACGACGACGAGGGTTACCTCTCGAAAGGCGGCACCGGCTTCGGCGTGCGGACGATCCTCGAAGCGGTGGCCGCCTTCCGGGCGCCGTAGTTCTTCCAAGGCGGCTCGGCCACGGGGGGATGACCGAGCCGCCTCGAAGATCTTGCCGCCTTGAGATCTGCTAGCCGGCGACGCCGAGCTCGAAAACCTGGGCGCCGGTGGTGAGGCCGTGGACCGCGGCCGAGAAGGCGGTGCGCTCGGCCACGCGGGGGGCGGCGATGCGGAGCCCTTCGGACCCCACGACGAGCACGTCGACGCCGTGACGGGCGAACCCGGCGGCCAGCTCCTCGGCCCGGTCGGTGACCAGGAAGCGGAAGGGCGGGCCGACGTGGCCGTCGATCACCGCGCCCAGAGGGGCGAGGGCATGGGCCAGCCAGCCGCCGTCCTCGGCCAGCTGCCGGCGGACGGCCTCGGCCCATACCCGGCTGGCCAGGGCGGCTTCGGTGGCGACGACGTCGAGGCCGGAGATGGGCGACATGAAACGGGGGTCGAAGAGGACCTTGAGCATGTAGCGGTCACGGCTCCAGGCCACGCCGGCCCGGGTGGAGCCCATGCCCGAGAACTCGGCGATGGAACGGAGCACGACCACGTTGTCGGCGTCGGTGCCGACGAGCGACGAGGGAGCCGGATCGGAGAGGAAGTCGATGTCGGTCTCGTCGACGACGAGGGTGGACATCGGGTGGCGGCTGGCGATCTGGGCCAGCACCAGCGGGTCGAGGATGACGCCGGTGAGGGCGTTGGGGTTGGACATGACGACCAGGTCGGCGTTGTCCATGGCCTCGTCGAGCTGGGCGTAGGCGGGGATGCCCTCGCCCGGGGTGGGGCTGACACCGCGGCCGGGGAAGATCGCCAGCAGCTCGGCCGGCGCCGGCAGCAGGACCGCCACCGAGCCATGGGGGGCGCGGGCGGCGATGGCGCGCAGGGCCTCGGACGGGCCCCGACCGGCGACCAGCTCGTTGGGGTCGACCCGCAGCACCTCGGCGTAGCGCTCGGCCAGCCGGGAGGCGGCGTCGGCCGGCTGGGCCTGGAGGTCGCGGGGCGAGAGGGTGCGAAGGGACCGGAGGACGGCCTCGGGCGGTCCGTAGCGGTTGACGTGACCGGACAGGTCGAGGCGGCTACCCGCCCCGTGGCGCATCCGGCGCTCGGCCAATGTGGTGGTCGAACGGTGCGATCTGTCGAACGATTGGCTCGCCATGGGATTCTCTCTTCCCCCGGTTCTGTTGGTACCTATTTCGACACGCGGAGGCCCGACCTGTAACGGGTGCAGGCCAGTTTGTTGGGAGGGGGTGCCACCACCCCCGAAAGGGGGGCCGGCGGCCAGGGTCGTGGGCCCTGGGCCGCCGGCGGGTGGCGGATCTCAGGCGGCCTCGTCGGGATCGGCGTCCGGATCGAGACCGGCACCCTCCTCCTCGGGCGCGGTCGCCCGCCGGTGGCGGTCCCATGCCCAGGCCGCCGATTCCCGGCACAGACCGGGGTGGAACTTCCACCGGAGCAGCTGCCGCTCGGTGGCGTCGACGTCCTCCCCCAGCTCGAGCAGGCTGAGGGCCAGGCGCCGGGCCCGCCGGCGCTGCTGCTCGGCCGCCGGGGTGCGCAGCTCGCCCTCCTGCCACGCCTGGTGGGCGACGACGAGCGACGGCGGCAGGCGCAGCACCTGGCGGCGGTTGAGGGGCGGCACCTTGCGCCGCACGGCCAGGGTGCCGTCGGCCTGGACCAGGGCCAGGTCGAACTGGCAGCAGCGGCCGAGGGCCCGCATGAACGGCGAGTGCCGGCCGCCCTTGGAGCCAAGGCCGAGGGCGGCGGCGGTGTCGGCCAGGTCGAGCTCGAAGCCGGCGGGCGACGCGTCGAGCGACGCCGCCAGCCGGCGCAGGAGCCAGGTCGTCGAAGGGCCCAAAATGCCGAGCCAGAACATCTCGACATAGGTCGAACGGGGGTCGTGGCCCAGGGCGTCGATGACAGGGTCGGGCCAGGGGCGGATGGGCAGGACGGTGAGGGGCGGACTGGTGTCGACGGGGAGCAGCGAGATCGTGCTCATGGAGCCTCCAGGGTGCGGCGCGAGACAGGGGGAAGCTCGTAGCCTTTCGTGCCTTTCCAGTATTTCGGGTCGCGACAGGGTCCGTCAAGACCCAACGCCGGAAGGAATGTCGACCCTCGCGGTAGGGTTTGCGCAAGTAGTCCCTCAAAGAAATCTCTCAGGGGGGACCCTCCGGAGGACGATCGCCCATGCCCAGCTTCCGAGACCTCCTGGCCCAGACCAAGGCCACCATCCGCGAGGTCGACACCGCCACCGCCCAGTCCACCCTCGCCGCCGCGCCCGACACGGTCATCCTCGACGTGCGGGAGGCCGACGAGTACGAGCAGGGCGCCCTCCCGGGGGCGGTCCACATCCCCCGGGGCTTCCTCGAGAGCCAGATCGAGTCGCGAGTCACCGACCACTCGGCGCCGGTGATCGTCTACTGCGCCGGCGGCACCCGGTCCGCCTTCGCCGCCCAGAGCCTCGCCCAGCTGGGCTACACCGACGTGCTGTCGATGGCGGGCGGGTTCAACAAATGGAAGAACGAGGGTCGCAACTGGTCGACGCCCCGCACCCTGTCGGCCGAGCAGCGCAACCGCTACCAACGTCACCTGCTCCTGCCCGAGGTGGGCGAGGAGGGGCAGATGAAGCTCCTCGACTCCAAGGTCCTGCTCCTGGGGGCGGGAGGTCTGGGTTCGCCGGCGGCGCTCTACCTGGCCGCGGCCGGCGTGGGCACCCTCGGCATCGTCGACATGGACGTGGTCGACGAGTCCAACCTTCAGCGCCAGATCCTCCACAACATCGACCGGGTCGGCGAGCGCAAGGTCGACTCGGCCAAGAAGACGCTCGTCGCCCTCAACCCCGACGTCAACGTCGTCACCTACGACGTCCGCCTGGGCGCCGACAACGTCCTCGACGTCATCGACGGCTACGACGTGATCGTCGACGGCACCGACAACTTCCCCACCCGCTACCTGGTCAACGACGCCTCCCTGCTCAAGAAGATCCCGGTGGTCCACGGCTCGATCTTCCGCTTCGAGGGCCAGGCCACTGTCTTCGCCCCCTACGTGGGCCCCTGCTACCGCTGCCTCATCCCCGAGCCGCCGCCGCCCGAGCTGGCCCCGTCGTGCGCCGAGGCGGGCGTGCTGGGCGTGTTGCCCGGCATCATCGGCTCCATCCAGGCCATGGAGGCGATCAAGGTCATCCTCGGCCTGGGCGACCCGCTGATCGGCCGGCTCCTGGCCTACGACGCCCAGGAGGAGAGCTTCCGCACGTTCAAGGTCGGGCGCGACCCGTCCTGCCCGGCGTGCGGTCCCGACGCCGAGATCGTCATCGCCGAGTACGACGAGCACTGCATGCCCCACCGGGCCGGAGCCGCCGCGCACTGACCGAACCAGCCGGGGCCCGAAAACCCGGCGCGGGCGGTACGGTGACCGGCATGCGAGCGAGGCGGGCGGGCGCGAACCGGACGGCGATCCTCTTCGCCGTCGCCGCCATCGCCGTCGCCGCCCTGGCGTCGGCGGCGCCGGCCTCGGCGGCGAGCGGGGCCGGCGTCCCCAAGGGGCGCGGCGCCAGCCCTGCCGGCGTCCCGTGGGCGTTCGAGGGCCAGTCCTGCCGCCTCCTCTCGACCGCGTCGCCGCGAGCCCTCGTCGGCGGTGACACGTGCGGCGGCGTCCGCCCGGGGGCACCCGTCCTCACCCCCGTCGGCCAGTGCACCCTCAACTTCCTGTGGCGGGGGAGCGACGGCCGCGACTACATCGGCACCGCCGGCCACTGCCTACTGGAGGGCACCAGCCGCACCCAGGCCGTCTTCGGCCCCGGCGACGGACCGCCGGCCCGCGACGCCGCCGGCCACCGCATCGGCGAGTTCGCCTACGCCGTCCTCGACGACGTCGGCGACTTCGCCCTGATCCGCCTGGATCCCAACGTCGGCGCCAGCCCCGAGATCTGCCGCTTCGGCGGCCCGACGGGCATCGACGTCGGGCCCATCGCCTCCCTCACGCCCCTCCACCACGTCGGGCGGGGCACCCTCACCGGCGGCCTGGTCCCGGCCCGGACCCAACTGGCGGTGGAGGGTGACGACATCCGGGTGGTCACCGGCCTGGGCGTGGCGTCGGCGGGCGACTCCGGCAGCCCCCTCGTCGACCTCGACGGCCGCGCCGTCGGCTTGGTGGTGGCCACCGGCCCCGCCCTGCCTCTGGCCCCGACCGGCCTGTTCGTGTTCAGCATGCGCATCGCCCCCGAGATGGGCCGGGCGTCGAGGGCCATGGGCGTCGCCTTCGACCTGGTGACGGCGCCCCTGGCCCCGGCCGTGCTGCAGCCCTGACCGGGCCCGATCGCACGTAACCGCCCGTTCACGCCCGTCCCCTAGCGTGGGGGCGTGCCCGGGGTGCGGTTCGTCATCATCGGGGGTGGACCGGCCGGCAACTCGGCCGCCACCGCCGCCGCCCGCCTCGGCGCCGACGTCACGCTCATCGAGCGCGACATCGTCGGCGGTGCCGCCCACCTGTGGGACTGCATCCCGTCGAAGGCCATGATCGCCACCGGGGCGGCCATGGGCTTCGTCCGCCGCTCGGTGGGGATGGGGCTGAGCCATTCGACCGCCGACCTCGACCCCGACGCCATGAAGCGGCGTACCGCCGCCATCGAGGAGCGCCTGCACCGGTCGGTGGTGAGCCTCCTGGTCGACCAGGGCGTGCGCATCATCAATGGGACGGGGCGGCTGGCGGGTCCCCACACCGTGGTGACGGAGACGGTCGACGGCACCCAGGAGGAGCTGGAGGCGGATGCCGTGCTCCTCGCCACCGGTAGCCGGCCCCGCATCCCCGACTGGGCCCGTCCCGACGGCGAGCGGGTGCTAATCACCCGCCAGGCCTACCCCCCGCCGACCCTGCCCGGGCACCTGGTGGTGATCGGCTCCGGCGTCACCGGGGTCGAGTTCGTGCACATGTTCGCCTCCCTCGGGTCGCAGGTGACGCTGGTGGTGAGCCGCCAGCACGTCCTGCCCAACAAGGACCCGGAGGTGGCCCAGGCGCTGGAGGACGACTTCCTCCGCCGCGGCGTCCGCCTGCTCAAGGGGGCCCGGGCCGAGGCCATCGACCGCGACGACGAGGGCGTGGCCGTTCGGTGCGACGACGGACGGGTGGCCCGCGGCACCCACGCCCTGCTGGCGGTGGGGTCGATCCCGAACTCGGAGGGGCTCGACCTCGAGTCGGCCGGCGTGGAGAGCGACCGGGGCTATGTGCCGGTCAACCAGCACTGCCAGACGAACGTCCCCCACATCTACGCCGCCGGCGACCTGTCGGGCAAGCTGCCCCTCTCCTCGGTGGCCACCATGCAGGGGCGCAAGATCGCCGAGCACGTGATGGGCGGCCACTCCCGCAGCCACCGCCACCTCGACTACGACAAGGCGGCCCAGGCCGTGTTCACCGAACCCGAGATCGCCGAGGTGGGCATCGCCGAGTCGGAGGCGTTCGCGTCGGGCCGGAAGATCCGGGTGACCAAGGTGCCGTTCTCGGCCAACGCCAAGGCCCTCATCAACGACGACTGGCGGGGGTTCGTGAAGATCGTGTCCGACCCCGCCACCGGCGTGGTCCTCGGTGGCTCGATCGTGGGGCGCCACGCGGCCGAGCTCATCTCGGTGATCGCCCTCGCCGTCAACTGCGGCCTGCGGGTGAGCGACGTCGTCGAGTCCCTGCTCGTGCACCCCACGCTGGCCGAGTCCCTGGCCGACGCCGCCGAATAACCCTGGCCAACTGGTGACAGTTGGCGCCCTCCCAGGGCTGTAGGCGTCACCAGTTGGAGGGGGTTAGTCGATGACGACCAGGACGTCGCCGCCGCCGACGTTGTCGCCGGGGACGACGCGGACCTCGGCCACCTGTCCCGCCCGCTCGCACTCGACCAGGTTCTCCATCTTCATGGCCTCCAGGACGCAGATGCCCTGGCCCGCGACCACCGTGTCCCCCACCGCCACCAGCACCTCGACGATGGTGCCCTGCATCGGGGCGACCACCCGGCCCCCGCCGGCGGAGGGCGCGGGAGCGGTGCCGGCGCCACCCGGCCGCCGGGGTCGAGGCGCCGAGCCGGAGCCTGAGCCGGGGGCGGAGGCGGAGGCGGACGACTCCGGCAGCCACACCTTCACCTCGTAGCGGCGGCCGTCGACCTCCACGTCGACCGGCCGGGCCTGCATCGGCGGCCCCGGACGGCCCCCCGAGGGCGGACCGGGGGGGATGTCGGAGAAGTCGAGGCGGTCCTCGACCCACCGGGTGGAGTGGCGGCCGGCGATGAAGTCGGGGTGCTCGAGGATGCGCAGGTGGGCGGCCATGTTGGTGGTGACGCCCTCGATGGTGGTCTCCCGCAGCACCCGCAGCATGCGCCGGCGGGCCTCCTCCCGGTCCTGGCCCCACGTGAGGAACTTGGCGATGAGGTTGTCGTAGTGCTGGCTGATGGCGTCGCCCTCGCCGTAGCCGGCGTCGATGCGCACGCCGAAGCCGCCGGGACGGGAGAAGCGGGTGAGGGTGCCGGGCGACGGGAGGAAGCGCCCGCCGGCGGGATCCTCGGCGTTGATGCGGCACTCGATGGCGTGGCCCCGGCGGACGAGGGACTCCTGGGTGAACGACAGCTCCTCGCCCGCCGCCACCCGTAGCTGCTCGGCCACCATGTCGAGGCCGCAGGCCAGCTCGGTGACGGTGTGCTCCACCTGGAGGCGGGTGTTCATCTCCAGGAAGAAGAACTCCCCGTCCTGGTAGAGGAACTCGACGGTGCCGGCGTTCACGTACCCGCAGGCCCGGGCCACCCGGATGGAAGCCTCGCCCATCGCCTCCCGGATGTCGTCGGGCAGGCCCGGCGCCGGCGTCTCCTCGATCAGCTTCTGGTGCCGGCGCTGGGCCGAGCAGTCCCGCTCGCCCATCCACACCACGTGGCCCTCGCGGTCGGCGAAGATCTGCATCTCGATGTGGCGGGGCCAGTCGAGGTAGCGCTCGAGGTAGACCTCGTCCCGGCCGAAGTAGGCGTGGCCCTCCCGGCGGGCGGCCTCCAGGGAGGCGGCGGCCGTCTCCGGCCCCTCGACGACCCGCATCCCCCGGCCCCCGCCGCCGTAGGCCGCCTTGATCGCCACCGGCCACCCGTGGCCCTCGCCGAAGGCGACCACGTCGGCGCCGGCGGTGACCGGCCCGTCGCTCCCCGGCACCACCGGCACGCCGGCCCCGGCCGCGGTGACGCGGGCCGAGAGCTTGTCGCCCATGAGGTCGATGGCCTCGGGCGGGGGACCGACGAAGGTGACGCCGCGGGCGGTGATGGCCCGGGCGAAGTCGGCGTTCTCGGAGAAGAACCCGTAGCCGGGGTGGACGGCGTCGGCGCCGCTGCGGTCGATGGCGTCGAGGATGGCGTCGGTGTTGAGGTAGCTCTCGGCCGCCGTCACCCCGCCCAGGGCGAAAGCCTCGTCGGCCAGGCGCACGTGGAGGGCCCGCCGGTCGAGGTCGGAGTACACCGCGACCGTGGCGATGCCCAGCTCCTGGCAGGCGCGGATGACCCGCACCGCGATCTCGGCCCGGTTGGCGATGAGGACTTTCCGGAACATGAAGAACCCTATGGTGCAGGCGTGTTGGACGCCCGCGCCATTGCGACGCTCGCCGCCACCCGTTTCGGCGACGTGACGTGGCGGGCGGAGGTCGGCTCGACCAACGACGAGGTGGCGGCCCGGGCCCGGGCCGGGACGCCGGAAGGCGTGGTCGTGGTGGCCGATCGGCAGGCGGCGGGGCGGGGCCGGCGGGGCCGGACGTGGGACGCGCCGCCGGCGTCGTCGCTGCTGGTGTCGGTGCTTCTCCGACCGCCGGCCCCCTACCTGGCGGTGATGGCGGCGGGGTTGGCCGCGGTCGAGGCCTGCCGCTCGACCGCCGGCGTCCACCCGTCGCTCAAGTGGCCCAACGACCTGATGGTGGACGGGCGGGGCAAGCTGGCCGGCATCCTGGCCGAGACCGCCGGCGACCATGGTGGGGTCGTGGTCGGGCTCGGGCTCAACGTGGACTGGGGCGACGCCCCGCTCCCGCCCGGCGCCACCTCACTGGCCGAGGCCGCGGGCGGCGGTGACGGTCTCGACCGGGTCGTCCTCCTGGTGGCCTACCTGGTCGCCCTCGAGGCCCGGTGCCGCCAATCGGCCGTCGATCTGGTGGCCGACTACCGGGACGCGTGCTCCACCATCGGCCGCCGGGTGCGGGTGGACCTTCCCGGGGGCGAGTCGTTCGAAGGCCGGGCCACGGGTGTCGACGACGACGGCCGCCTGGTCGTCGACGGCCGGCCGGTGGCGGCGGGCGACGTGGTTCACGTGCGCCCGGCGTCGTAGGCGGCGACCACCCGCTTCGGCGCCCGCGAGCGCCAGGCGTCCTCGATCAGCTCCCGGACCAGGTCGGGCTCGTCCAAGGACGGGAGGTGGACCCGGACGCCGCACAGCTTCTTCCCCCACGACAGCTCCTCGAAGGCGGGTCCGCTCTGGGCCGCCACCGCCCGGGCCTCGTCGACGTCGACCATCACGTGGAGGTGCTCGCCATCGGCGGGCAGGGTGGCGAAGATCCGGCCCCGGATTCGGAACGAGGCCGACTCGAAATGGGGCTGCTCGACAGCCTCCGGCAGCCCCAGCGCCATCCGCCGCACCTCCTCGACGTCCACTACGGATCAATGTCCCGGCGGACGAGTTGCCGGAACCGCGCCGCCGCCACCGGCGTGAACCCGCCTCGCGAGCTTTGGGGCAGAACGTGTCCGTCGACGGCGGAGATGGGCTGTACCTCCCGGGTGCTCGAGCTGAGGAACGCCTCCCGGGCCGACGCCAGCGCCGAGAGGGGCAGGTCCTCCTCCTCCACGTCGAGGATCTCGAGCAACAGGTCCCGCGTCACGCCCGCCAGGCAGCCGGACGACAGCGGTGGGGTGACCAGCCGGGACCCGATGGCGACGAACACGTTGGTGCCGGTTCCCTCGCACAGGTTGCCCACCAGGTTGGCGAAGATCGCCTCGCCCGCCCCCCGCTCCCGGGCGTAGGCGAGGGCGACCACGTTCTCGCCGTAGGAGATCGTCTTCACCCCGGCCAGCGCCGCCCGTTCGTTCCGGGGCCAGGGGACGGTGACCACCGCGGTCGACGCCGGCCACCTGGTGAGGGGCCCGGCGGCCACGATCACGGTGGGGACGACGTCGGCTCGTCCGGTGCCGAAGGGTGCCGGCCCGCCGGTGACGGTGATCCGCAGCCGGGCCGACTCCAACCGGTTGGCGGCGACGACTTCCGCCATGGCCGTCCGGAGGGCGTCCGCGTCCGGGCACGGGAGCCCCATGGCCGCCGCCGACAGGGCCAGCCGCTGGAGATGGCGGCGGGCGGCGAAGGGCTGGCCTCCGTAGACCCGCAGGCTCTCGAACACGCCGTCGCCCGTGAGCAGTCCCTGGTCGAAGGGCGACACCCGGGCCTGCTCCCCGTCGAGCACGTGACCGTCGATCCACACGTAGGTCATGGGCGGGAGGACGCCTCCCCCGCGACACCCGACGGCCTCACCCGGCCAGCGTAGGGCCCGATCGGGGCGTCGCGGTCCGGAGAAACCGGGGGCAGGAGCCGGGCGCCGCTGATGCCGGGCCCGCGGGGAGCGGCGCTAGCCTCCCGACGTGGTACGAGCAATGAACGCCGACGGGACCAAGGTGTGGCCGCTCCGGCTGCTCAAGGGCTCCATCGCGTTCCTGACCGTGTGCGTGATCGCCGCCAGCGGCGGCTACCTCTACCTCCGCCATCAGCTGGGCAAGATCAACCGCCTCACCATCCCCGGCCTGGACGAGTCGGGCGACGTCATGAACGTCCTCCTCGTCGGATCCGACAGCCGGGCCAACGTCACCGGCGACCTGGCCGAGACCACCGGCGCGGGCCAGGTCAGCGGCGAGCGCAGCGACACGATCATGGTGCTGCACGTCGACCCCAAGAACTCCAAGGCCGCCATCTTCTCCATCCCCCGCGACCTCTACGTGCCGATCGCGGGCACCGACTACTCCGACCGGGTCAACACCTCCTTCTCCGTCGGCGGCGCCGCCGGCCTCATCGCCACCATCGAGGGAGCCCTCGGCTTCCAGATCAACCACTACGTCGAGGTCGACTTCGTGGGCTTCCGCGACATCGTCAACGCGGTGGATGGGGTCAAGGTCTATTTCCCGTCCCCCGTTCGGGACGAGGTCGCGGGGCTGTCCGTCGACGATCCCGGGTGCATCAAGCTCGACGGCGACCAGGGCCTGGCCTTCGTCCGCAGCCGCAACTACGAGACCTACGAGGGCGGGCAGTGGGAGACCGATCCCACCGCCGACCTGGGCCGCATCCAACGCCAGCAGGACTTCATCCGCCGCATGCTGCGCAAGGCGGTGTCGTCGGGGTTGACCAACCCCCTCACCCTCAACCGCCTCATCGGCATCGGTGTGCGTGACGTGACCCTCGACGACCAGATGAGCACCGGCGACATCGTCCGCCTGGCCCGCCGGTTCAAATCCCTCGACGCCGACACCGTCGACATGCTGACGTTCCCCACCACGCCGGAGGACATCGGGGGGGCGGCCGTGCTGCTCCTCAAGCAGGAGGAGGCCCAGCCCTACATCGACCGCCTCAACGGACTCGGCCCGCCCGATCAATCCGACGCCGGGTCGGTGCAGCCGTCCGACATCCGGGTGCGGGTGCTCAACGGCTACGGGGCGGACGGCGTGGCCAGCGAGGCCGCGGTGGGCCTCACCGGGGCCGGGTTCAACGTGGCCGACCGGGGCGACGCCGACTCGTACAACTACACCGCCACCGTGATCCGGTACGCCCCCGGGGCCGAAGCCAAGGCCGACCTCCTCAACCAGTACGTCGACGGCGGCGCGGTGATCGAGCAGGACTCGTCCCTGCGCACCGTCGACGTGACGCTGGTGCTCGGCTCCGACTACACCGGGCTGGTGGCCAAGCCGGTCGGGGGAACGACGGTGCCGCCCACGACCGCGCCCCCGCCCGGCGACACATCGCCGCCGAAGGGCGCCGCCGCCGGCCCCTCGTGCTGACGCCCCCCGGTCCACAGGGGCCCCGCCGGACGTCGATCCGCGCTCCCCGCCCGGGCGGGAAGAGAGGTTGGGTCGACCCCGAGCCGGGCGACGGCGACCAGTCCCCCGACGCCGGCTGGCGGCGGCCGGGAGTGGACGAGCCCACCCGGGCCTACCCCGCCGTCCCGGCCGACGATGCCGACGACGAGGACGGGGAGGCCGACGAGCCCGCGGCCGCCGACGCCTCCGAGGGCGACGAGCCCGACGAGCCCGACCAGGTCGATGGGGCCGACGACGAGCTCGAGGCCATCGCCGACGAAGTGGACGATCTGGCGGCCGAGGTCGACGGCGACGAGACCGACGATCCCGACGACGCCGATCAGGACGGGTGGGCCGAGGACGTCGACCCCGAGCCCGACGAGTACGGGGGCGAGGTCGAGGGCGACGACGAGGCCCTCGACTACGGCGCCTACGAGGCGGGCACCGACCCCGACCAGTACGACTACGCGGAGGACGACCCCGACGAGCTCGCGTCCCCCGAACGGACCAGCGCCTTCGCCCACGCCTACGCCACGGCCGAGGAGGACTACCGCTACCCGGACGACGACGGGCCCGACCCGCCCGAGCCATCTCGTCGGGTGGCGCCGCCCGCCCGACCGTCGCGAACCGGTGGCACCCGCCCCCCCGGGCCACCCCCCCGGCCGGCGCGGGCGCCCCGGGCGGTCATCCTCAAGCAGCGCCGCCGGCGCCGGCGGGTGCTCATCGGGCTGACGTTCTTCCTCTCGGCCAGCGTGAGCATGGTCGGCAGCGGCTACGTCTACCTCCAGTACCGGCTGGGCCAGATCCCCCGGGTGGCGGTCCCCAGCCTGGTGGGCGACCAGCAGGGCCAGATCATGAACGTCCTGCTGGTGGGCTCCGACAGCCGCGACCGGCTGGAGGGCAAGGACGCGCTCCAGGCCGGGAAGGGCAGCGTCTCCGGGCAGCGCAGCGACACGATCATGGTCCTGCACATCGATCCGGCCCAGGAACAGGCCGCCATCCTCTCCATCCCCCGCGACCTGTTTGTGCCGATCGCGGGCCAGGACTACTCCGACCGGGTCAACGCCGCCTTCTCCCTCGGCGGGGCCCAGGGCCTGATCGAGACCATCCAGCAGTCGCTGGGCATCACCATCAACCACTACGTCGAGGTCGACTTCGTCGGCTTCAAGGACATCGTCGACGCGGTGGGCGGGGTGAAGCTCTACCTGCCGGCGTGGGTCCGGGACTTCACCAGCGGGCTCGACCTGCACCAGATCGGCTGCGTCGACGTCGACGGCACCCAGGGCCTGGCGTGGGTCCGCAGCCGCAACTTCCAGTACCTGCTGGACGACGGGGTGACGTGGGTCGACGACCCCCGGGCCGACCTGGGCCGCATCGAGCGCCAGCAGGACTTCATCCGCCGGATGCTCAAGAAGGCGCTCTCGTCGGGGCTCACCAACCCCCTGCAGCTCAACAAGCTCCTCGGCATCGGCGTGCGCGACGTCACCCTCGACGACACCCTGTCGACCAAGGACATCACCACCCTCGCCCGCCGGTTCAACAACCTCGACGCCAACAGCGTGGCCCTCCTGACCCTGCCCACCACGCCCGACGACGTCGACGGGGCGTCGGTGCTGCGGCTGCGGGAGGAGGAGGCCCAGCCCTACCTCGATCGCATCAACGGGGTGGCCGGCGCCACCGTCCCCGCTCCCGGCACCAGCCCGACGGCCGCCCCGACGACGACGGTGCCGGAGGAATCCCTCCTCTACCCGGACGACGTCGAGCTACGGGTGCTCAACGGTGAGGGGACACCGGGGGCGGCGGCCCAGGCCGCGGCCGCCCTCGAGGGCGCCGGGTTCACCGTCGCCGGCACCGGTGACGCGACCGAGATCCCCCGCACCGCCATCCGCCACCCGGCCGGCGTCCTGGGCCCGGCCCAGCTGCTGCAGCGGGCTCTCGCCGGCGGCGCCGATCTGGTCGTCGACGACACCGTCACCAGCACCGATCTCGTCCTGGTGATCGGCGCCGACTACAAGGGCCTCACCGTGGGCCCGGTCACACCGGTCCCCCGCCCGTCGACGACTGTCACCACCGGGCCGACCGGCGGGTCGACGACGACGAGCGTGGAGCCGACGTCCACCACCGCCCCCCCGACCACGCTCGGCCCCACCACCCTCCCCCCGGGCGTGGAGTGCTGAGGGCCGAGGCCAACACGCGGGGTTCGCCCACCGGCGGCAGGTCCCGTAGGTTTGACGCCCGTGAGACTCCTCGTCACCGGCGGCGCCGGCTTCATCGGCGCCAACTTCGTCCGCTACTGGACCCAGAACCATTCCCGTGACCACGTGGTGGCCTACGACCTGCTGACCTACGCCGGCAACCTGGCCAACCTCGACGACGTCCGGGACCGCATCGCCTTCGTCCGGGGCGACATCGGTGACCTGGAGGGGGCCGAGCGCACCCTCCGGGAGCACAAGATCGACGTGGTGGTGAACTTCGCGGCCGAGTCCCACAACAGCCTGGCCGTGCTCGACCCGGGCCGGTTCTTCCGCACCAACGTGATGGGCACCCAGACCCTGCTGGAGGCGGCCCGGCGGGCAGGCGGCATCGCCCGCTTCCACCACATCTCCACGTGCGAGGTCTACGGCGACCTCGACCTCGACAGCGACGAGATGTTTCACGAGAACTCGCCCTACCGGCCCCGAACCCCCTACAACGCGTCGAAGGCGGGGGCCGACCACGCGGTGCGGGCCTACTACGAGACGTTCGGGCTGCCCGTCACCCTCACCAACTGCTGCAACAACTACGGGCCCTACCAGTTCCCGGAGAAGGTCATCCCTCTCTTCACCTGCAACGCCATCGACGACCAGCCCCTGCCGCTGTACGCGTCCACCCAGAACCGGCGGGAGTGGCTGCACGTGATCGACCACTGCCGGGCGGTGGAGGCGGTGCTGCTGGAGGGCAGGGTGGGTGAGACCTACCACGTGGGCAGCGGCGTCGAGCGCAGCATCGCCGAGATCGCCGACGTGGTGCTGGCCGAGCTGGGCAAGCCGTCGTCGCTCAAGACGATCGTCCCCGACCGACCGGGCCACGACCGCCGCTACCTGCTCGACTCGTCGAAGATCGCGGGCGAGCTCGGATGGAAGCCGACGATCCCCTTCGAGCAGGGCCTGGCCGAGACGGTGAAGTGGTACGCGGCCAACCGGGCCTGGTGGCAGCCGCTGATGGACCGGGCGCCGGTCGAGGAGGGCACCGCCTGGGACGAGCCGGTCGACGCCCAGAGCCTGGACCTGTGACCTGATGCGGGTGCTCGTCACCGGTGCCGGCGGCCAACTGGGACGGGAGGTGGTCGACGCCTTCGTGTCCGCCGGTCCGCACCACGAGGTGCTGGCCTGCCCCCACGGCACGCTCGACGTCGGCGACCGGGACAGGTGCATGCAGATGATCGGGACGTTCGCCCCCGACGCGGTCGTGCACGCCGCCGCCTGGACCGACGTCGACGGATGCCAGACCGACCCCGACCGGGCGTGGCGGGTGAACGCCCTCGGTACCCGCCACGTGGCCGAGGCGTCCCGGCTGGTCGGCGCCCGGGTCTGTTACGTGTCGACCGACTACGTCTTCGACGGCACCGGCGACCGGCCCTACCAGGAGTGGGACGACACCAACCCCCTCTCCGTCTACGGCCGGTCCAAGCGGGCGGGGGAGGCGGCCCTGGGCCCCGACGACACCGTCCTGCGCACCTCGTGGGTGTGCGGCCGCCACGGCCACAACTTCGTCAAGACCGTCCTCCGCCTGGTCGGCGCCGGCCAGGAGATGAAGGTCGTCGACGACCAGCACGGATGCCCCTCCTTCGCCGACGACCTGGCCGGGATGATCTACCGGCTGGTGGTCGGCCACCGGCCGGGGCTGTTCCACGTGACGAACCAGGGGCCCACCACCTGGTACCGGTTCGCGGCCGACATCGCCGCCGCCGCCGGCCTCGACGCGGGCCTGGTCACGCCCATCACCACCGCCGCGCTCCTGCCGCCCCGGCCCGCGCCCCGTCCGGCCAACTCGGTGCTCGACAACGCCGCCCTCCGCCTGTCCGGCATCCCCCTCCTCGACGACCACCACGTCCCCCTCGAACGGCTGGTCAAGGAGCTGGTGTCGTGAGCACCATCGCCGTCATCGGCGCCGGCTACGTGGGGCTCACCACCGCCGCCTGCTTCGCGTCGATGGGGCACACGGTGATATGCGCCGACATCGACGCCGACCGCATCGCGTCCCTGAACGAGG
>JAXDMK010000157.1:0-23039 GCA_034666105.1 Actinomycetota bacterium
GTCGTGCTGTGCGACGTGGTGGGGTTGCCGTACCAGGAGATCGCGATCGCTCTCGACGTCCCCGTGGGCACCGTCCGCAGCCGGATCCACCGGGGCCGGGCCATGCTCCGGGAGGTGCTGACGTGAGCGCCGGCGATCACCACCCGGGCGCCTCCCTGAGCGCCCTGCTCGACGGCGAGCTGTCGCCGGCGGAGGAGGCCGAGGTCCAGGCCCACCTGGTGGGGTGCATGGCCTGCCGCCACGAGATGGAAACGGTCTCCGTGGCCCGGATCTGGCTCCGGGCGCTGCCGCCGGTGGAGCCGCCGTTCGGCCTCTACGAGCGCATGCTCGTCCCCTACCGTCCCGGCCGCCGGCGGATCGCCATGGCCTTCGTGGGGGCGGCGGCGGCGGTGGCGGCGGTGCTGGTGAGCGTGGCCCCGGCCCCCCCACCGGCGGTCGACCCGAACGTGGCCACCCTCATCGAGGCCCACGCCACATCCGCCCCGGTGGAGGGCGACCCCCTCAGCAACCTGGCGCCGGCCGGGGTTCCCGTCTCGATCAACCGGTGACGGGCCACCGGATGACGGGCCACCGGATGACGGGGCACGGGTGAAAGGGCTGGTCGCCGGCCTGGTGGCCGGCCTGCTCACCAGCGCCGTCACCACCTCGGCGGTGGGCGCGGTCGAGGGTCCCTTCGACCGGGCCCGGGAGGCGGCGGGGCGGGTGTCGTTCACGGGGACGGTCGAGATCCGGTGGCTCGACGGTCCCACCGAGCACCACGAGCAGCTCACAGTGCAGTCGGCCGATGGCTCGATGCTGCTGCGGGGCGGCAACCAGGTGATGGTGTCGGCCACCTCCGAGCGCCTGGTGCAGCACCCCGACGGCGGGTGGAACCTGCTGTGGCCCACCGCCGTCGACCGGGTCGACGGGCCCGACCCGGGCCTCAAGTACCAGACCACCGAGCACGACGGTCCCCCGGTGGCGGGGCGGCCGACGACGGTGGTCGACGTCCGCCAGGGGCCGGTGCTGCGGGAACAGGTCTCCCTCGACGGCGAGACCGATCTGCTCCTCGAACGGCGCCAGTTCGACCCGTCCGGCACCACCACCCGGGTGGTGGGCTTCACCTCGTTGGTGATCGACCCCGCCACCGCCCCGCCGCCCCCGGTCACGAGCGACGACCGGGCCCCCGAGATCGTCGCCCCCGCCCGCCTGGCGTCGGCGGGGATGGCGCCCGCCCGGCTGGCCGACGGTTACGCCAGGGTGGGCGTCTACCGGCGGAACGGGGTCGTCCAGGTCCTCTACAGCGACGGGATCTACGACCTGTCGGTGTTCGAGCGGCAGGGCGCGCTCGACCGCCACGAGCTGGGGACTGCAGGGGGCCCGGTGGCGGTGGGAGAGGCGGCCGGCTGGCGCTACGCCTGGCCCGGAGGCCAGGTGGTGCTGTGGCAGGCGGGGGCGACGGTGTTCACCGTCGTGAGCGACGCGCCCCTCGACCAGGTGCTGACCGCGGCCCGCGACCTACCGGTGCCGGCGAAGGCGAAGCCCTCGGTGATGGAGCGGCTGCGGAGCCTGTCCCGGACCCTGATCCAGCCCTTGGAGTGAGATCAGCGGCGGGGGGAGAGGGCGGCCGCGGCCGCCTCCATGCGCCGGCGACGAGCGATGCGGCGACGCTCCCGCTCCGACGCTCCACCCCACACCCCGTGGTCGATGCCGTTGGCCAGCGCGTACTCGAGGCAGGGTTCCTTGGCCGGGCAGGTGGCACAGATCTTGCGGGCCACCTCGACTCCAACGCCGTCGCTGGGGAAGAAGAGCGAAGGCGGTTCGGTGCGGCAATTACCCGTCGCCATCCAGTGCGTGTCCATTGCCCCTCCTCGTTCGGGCCCAACCACTACAACGCGTTGGCGCGCCGGTTGGTTCCATTCTCGGCTTCTACGTAGGAGGAGACGACCCCGGATCGAAGGAAGTTGCATGAATTTTCCGTGCAGACGGGGTGCAGAACCGTCCCCGGAGGGGGCCCGCCGGCCCCCGGAGGGGGCGTGGGGCCCGCCGATCGGACTCGGGCCGGGGGCTTGTAGGCTCGTGTCATGTCCCAGGTGCCGGAGGAGTCCGAGGAGCCGCAGCCGCCCCGCGGCCAGGTCCGGATCGTCTATCTGGGCCCGGTCGCGCCCCACTGGGAGGTCGTGACCGTCTTCGGCGATCGCAACCACATCGAGGAGTTCCGCCTGCGGGCGCTGGCCCGGCTCCTGCTGCTGCCCCCCCACGACCCCCAGTTCCGGCGCAACCGGGAGCGGGTCGTGCGCGACGCCGAGCGGGAGCTCATCGTCCTCGACTGGGACCTGGGCGTCCCCGAAGACGACGACAGCTCCGGCTGAGGGCACCACCGGCCGTTCCCCCGTTTGCCCAGGTTCCGGCGGGTCCGGAATCTAGGGTGGGCCGCAATGACGTCTGACCTCGTACCCGTCGCGGTCGCCGTCGGCATCATCCTTCTCGGGGGCATGGTCCTGCACCTGTCCCGTCGCGGCCCTGTCCGGCGCCTCTCCGCGCTCAACGCCCGCCTCGGCGACGAGGAGCTCAAGCTCGAGTCCCGGGGCATGGACGAGGTCCTCACCCAGCTGGAGAAGCTGGTCGACGCCAAGATGACCACCACCGGCGACACCGGCGTGGCCAGCACCCGCCTGGAGCGGGCCCTCGACCACCTCGAGCTGGGGGTGGTCATCAGCGACGACCAGGGCCGGGTCGTGTTCCAGAACGCCCAGGCCATCCGCCTGCTGGGCCTCGAGCCCGACCCCAAGGTGATGGCCAAGGTCGACGACCTGCTGCTGTCGGCGACCGAGGGCCGGGGCACCCAGCGCACCCTCGACATCGCCGGACCGCCCGCCCTCTCCCTCACCGTCAGCGCCCTGCCCCTCGACGACAAGTGGCGCACGGTCGGTGGCGTGCTGATCATGGGCGACCAGTCCGAGCAGCAGCGCCAGGAGGGCGTGCGGCGGGACTTCGTGTCGAACATCAGCCACGAGCTGAAGACGCCGGTGGGGGCGCTGGCCCTGCTGGCCGAGACCCTGTCCACCGAGCACGACCTGGTGGTGGTCAACCGCCTGGCCCGACGGGTGCAGGTGGAGGCCAAGCGGGTGGAGCGGGTGGTTGACGACCTCATCGATCTCAGCCGGCTGCAGTCGGAGGAGGACCCGGTCCGGGAGTCGGTGGCCGTCCACCTGGTCGTGGCCCAGGCCGCGGAGCGGGTGCGGCACCTGGCCCAGGACAAGGAGATGACGATCAACTTCGGCGAGCCGCCGCAACGGCTGTGGGTGATGGGCGACCGGCGCCAGCTGGTGGCCGCCGTCTACAACCTGCTGGAGAACGCGGTGAAGTTCTCGCCCGCGGGCTCGCTGGTGGAGGTGCGGGGCCGTCCGGGCAAGGACGACGCCACGGGTGAGTCCAACGGGATGGTCGAGATCAGCGTGCGGGACGAGGGCATCGGGATTCCCGAGCGCGACCACGAGCGCATCTTCGAGCGGTTCTACCGGGTCGAATCCACCCGCAGCGCCACCGCCGGCGGCACCGGGCTCGGGTTGAGCATCGTCCGCCACGTGGTCGTCAACCATGCGGGGTCGGTGGAGGTCGACTCGGAGGAAGGCCTGGGCTCGACGTTCACCCTGCGCCTGCCGGCGGCCCCTGCGCCGGGTATCCCACCGCTGCCGTCCGAGGTGAAGGAACTGCCGACGGTTAGCTAGTCGGGCCCGCCTCCGCACCTACCATGGGTCGCGGTGGCTTCCTCGGAGAAGGGCTGGGAAGAGCTGCGCAAGCCCGCTCGACGGGGCCCCGCCACCCAGTCTCCGTTCTCCCGCCTGGCGGTGGCCCACGTGTTGGCCATGGCCGGCGACACCCTCGTCACCATGGCCCTGGCCGGCTCGCTGTTCTTCTCCATCTCGCCGTCGGCGGCCCGGGGCCGCGTCGCGCTCTACCTCCTGCTGACCATGGCCCCGTTCGCGGTGGTGGCGCCCTTCCTCGGCCCCGTCCTCGACCGCACGCCGTCCGGCCGCCGCCTGATCCTCATCGCCGGGGCCGCCAGCCGGGCTGCCATCTGCCTCTCCATGGCCAACCACCTCCAGAGCCTGTGGCTGTTCCCCGAGGCGTTCGGCGTGCTGGTGTTGTCGAAGGCCCACATGGTGACCAAGAGCGCCCTGGTGCCCATGACCGTCCCCGACGAGCGGGAGCTGGTGACGGCCAACTCCCGGCTGGCGGTGCTGTCGGTGCTGGCCGGGTTCGCAGCCGCGTTGCCGGGCGTGATCATCCTCAAGGTGGGGTTCCTGGGGGGGCCGTGGGTGGTGCGCCTGGCCGCGGCCGTCTTCGCCGCCACCGCCGTCGCCTGCGTCCGCATCCCGAAGCCGACCCGCGTCGCCACCCCCGCCGCCCGGGTGCTGGCCGACGAGGAGCTGCACGCCATCTCCATCCGCATGGCCGCCACCAGCATGGCCGTCCTGCGGGCGGCGGTGGGCTTCCTCACCTTCTTCGTCGCCTTCGCCTTCCGCTCGACCGGCGCCCCGTCGTGGTGGTTCGGGGTGGTGCTGGCGTGCAGTCTGGGCGGCACGCTGGTCGGCAACGTCGCCGCGCCCCCCTTGCGCCGGTTCCTGGCCGAGGAGCGCATCCTGCTGGGCGGGCTGGTCCTGGTGGCGGTGGTCGGCGTCGTCGCCGGGCGGGCCCACGGGCTGGCCGCCTTCAGCCTGGTGGCGACGGCTACCGGCGTCGCCGCCGCGGCCGGCAAGCTCGCCTTCGACAGCATCGTGCAGCGCGACGCCCCCGACGCCGTCCGGGGCCGTACCTTCGCCCGCTTCGAGACCCGCTTCCAACTGGTCTGGGTGGCGGGCGCGTTCCTCCCCGTGGTCGTCAAGATACCCACCGAGACCGGCATCGACCTCATCGCCCTGGGTGCCGGGTTGGCCTTCTTCAGCTATCTGGGTGCCATCAAGACCGCCAAGCACCGCCAGGAGCTGGAGGCGAAGGACCAGGAGGGCCGGCTACCCCCGACCTAGAGGTCGATGCGGGCCAGCCAGAGGCCGGGGGCCTCGAGCTCGGAGGGGGTGGGCAGCTCCCGCTCCGAGTGCCACAGCCGGGCCAGGCCTTCTTCTCCCGCCCGCTCCACCACGCCCAGGACGAAGGCCTGGCCCTTCTCGTACTGGGCCGGTCCCAGCTGCAGGCCGAGGAGGCGCTCGGCGAAGCGGGTGCCCTCGGAGGACTCCACCCGCCGCCGGCGGAGGGCCTCCGAGATGCGGCCGTGACTGCCGACGAGGCCGTGGCCGGCGGTGTCGAGGATGTGGTCGACATAGCCGGCCAGGGCGGCCAGCAACGTCTCGATGCGGACGGCCACCTCCCGCTGCCCCGGCGTCTGCATGATCCCGAGGAGTGTCTCGGGGCTGAGGGCCTTGGCGAAGGAGGAGGGGTCGGTGGGGTCGATGTCGGCGAAGCTGCCCTCAAGGGCGTTGCCGTCGATCTCGAACCGGCCCACGTAGTCGTCGACCAGCGCCTCCAGTCGGGCCCGCACGTGGGGGCGGCCCAGCACCGCGTGGTGGGTGAGCTCCTCCAGGAGGATCCACAGCCGGAGGTCGTCTTCCGGGATCGACCACTCCCGGGCGAAGGCGGTGATGTTGGCCGGCACGATGAGGAGCTGGTCAGACGTGCCCCGGGGCAGGGGGAGGTCGTACTGGCCCAGCGCCCGCCGGCCCAGATGGCCGACCATGTAGCCCGACTGCATGCCCAGCAGCACCGGGCCGACGACCCGGCCCAGGTCGCCCAGGAGCTGGGTGGCGGGGTCGGGGCCGGTGCCCTCGGACTCGCCCGCGGCCGCCACCGCGGTGGCCAGCCGCTCCAGGAACGGGCGCCAGGCCTGGAGGGTCTGCAGGGCCCAGTCCGACCTGGTGGTCGGCGCCGCGCTCAGCAGCCCGCCGCTGACGCTGGTGGACAGGCCGGTGGCGTTGCTCACGTGGAGGTCGGCGACGCGCAGCAGTTCCTCCAGGTGGATGCGCTCGACCGGATCGACGTTGGGCTCGGCCTCGCCCTCGGTGGCCGTCCAGACCGCGATCTGGCGGGCGATGTCCCAGTTGACGGGACCCTGGCCGGCGAAAAGGCGGGCGAGGTCCCGGAACATGGGCAGGCCCTCGAACGGGTTGTCCCCGCCCGGGCCGGCATCGCTCATAAAATCGACCCTAGGCCGGGGCGGGACGTTCGGTGAGCACGACCACCATCGCCAGTCGTTGGTGGTCGCGGATGACGTCGAGGTGCACGACGTCGCCCGGCCGGCGCTGGCGGAGGGCGACCACGAGCTGGCCCATGGAGGTGACGGGCACGCCGTCGAGGGCGACGATGGTGTCGAGCGGCGCCAGCCCGACGTGGTCGGCGGGGCTCCCGGCCATGACCTCGCCCACCACCGCCCCGCCGGTGAGGTCGAGGGCGGCGGCGGTGGCCCCGTCGAGGTCGCCGCCCTTCACCCCCAGCCACACGCCGGTGACCCGGCCGGTGGCGATGAGCTGGTCGGCGACGGAACGGGCCAGGTCGATGGGGATGGCGAAGCCGAAGCCGCCGATGCCGGTGGTGGCCGTTCCGACCGACGTGGTGATCCCGATCACGCTGCCCGACGAGTCGAGGAGGGCGCCGCCGGGCCATCCGGTGGGTACCCGGGCGTCGGTCTGGACGAGGTCGAAGAGCATCCCGCCCGCACCCCGCTGGACGGCCCGGTGCAGGGCGCTGATGACGCCGACGGTGACGGAGGGCCCGCCCACCAGCTCTATGGGGCAGCCGATGGCGATGGCCTGCTCGCCCACCCGCAGGCCGACGGTGGTGCCCATGACGGCGGTGGGGA
Source organism: Actinomycetota bacterium (assembly GCA_034666105.1). Lineage (GTDB taxonomy): Bacteria > Actinomycetota > Acidimicrobiia > Acidimicrobiales > AC-14 > JAXDMK01. Next base: position 6,833 of record JAXDMK010000157.1, read on the forward strand.
AGGGGCCGTCGCCGTCGATCTTGATCACCGCGATGTCGGTATCGGGGTCGGAGCCGACCACCCGGCCGCTGAGCTCACGGCCGCTGTCGAGGCGGACCCGGACCCGGGAGGCGGTGCCGATCACCGACGCGCTGGTGAGCATGTGGCCGTCGCTGCGGAAGATGACGCCGGAGCCGACGACGGTGGACGTGCCCTCGAGGCGCAGCTGGGCCACCGCCTCCCGGGCCCGGTCGGCGACGTCGACCACGCCCGTGCTCACCGCGTCGATGGGACGGGGCTCCATCTGCCGCTCGACCGCCGGCCGGAGCTGGTCGTTGGCGCCCACCAGGCCCACCGTGACCATGACCAGGCCCGTGGCCAGGAGCCCGGCGCTGACCGCCGATACCGCCGCCACCAGCCACATCGAGGGTCGGGAGTCGTCGTCCACCGCGCCCGCCGGCGCCCCGCCGGGAAGGTCGGGACCCAACAGGTTCGAGGGCAGCCCGGCCCCCACTTCCGACGGATGCCGCCACAGCCGGTCGTCGGGCGGGAGGGGGTTGCGGAACAGGCCGGGTTCGTCCTCTGGCTCGACGAACTCCATGTCTCGAAGCTTACCGGGGGTGTTCCCGGCGACGGTCGCGGGTCGCCCCATCGCGCGGCCGGCGAGGCCTTCCGGGATGGTCCGGGACGGGCCGCCTACCCCGCCGGTAGGATGGGCCGGTGGGCCTCGCGCCTCCGTGCGCTCGTGACGACTGGGTGGGCCTCACCGCCGACCCCCTTCCCCTCGACGATGCCCTGAGATGGGCCGGGCTGCCGAGTTGTGGAGCCGCGGTCCTTTTCACCGGGAACGTCCGCGATACGTCCCCCGGACGACCGGGTGTGCACCGTCTCACCTACGAGGCCTACGAGGAGGAAGTCGAGCCCCGGCTGGCCGCCATCGCCGCCGACGCCCGTGTCCGGTGGCCCGACGTCGTCCGCCTGGCCCTGCTCCACCGCACCGGCGAGCTGGCCGTGGGCGAGTCGTCGGTGGTCGTGGTGGCGTCGTCGCCCCACCGCGACACCGCCTTCGAGGCCGCCCGCTACTGCATCGACACCCTGAAGGCCACCGTCCCCATCTGGAAGCGGGAGGCGTGGAACGGCGGCGAGGACTGGTCGGCCTGCCATTCGCCCATCTCCGAGGTCGCGGCACCCGGATCCCTGAGCGAGGCCCGGTGAGCGCCCTCATCTTCCTCGGGATCGCGGCCGCGCTGAGCGGCATCGGCTTCCTCGTGCTGTGGATCCGCAACCGGCCCCCGCGGTCGGTCGACGCCCACATCCGGGCCTTCGCCCGCGAGCTCGAGGCCCTGGCCCCGGGTGAACCGCCTCGCCCCATGACGTCGCCGCCCCGCCCGGCCCCGCCGTGGAAGCCTCCTCCTCCGAGAGGTCGCCGCCCTGGCTAGAGACCTCGCCATCGACCTGGGCACGGCCAACACCCTGGTCTACGCCAAGGGCAGGGGGATCGTCCTCAACGAGCCCACGGTGATCGCCCTCAACGAGCAGACCCGCGACGTGCTCGCCATGGGCCATCAGGCGTGGCAGATGATCGGCCGTACCCCCGGCTACATCCGCGCCGTGCGTCCCCTCCGCCAGGGGGCCATCACCGACTTCGAGATCACCCAGCGCATGATCCGGCTCCTCCTGCAGCGGGCCGGGCTGTCCCGGTTCCAACGACCGCGGGTGCTGCTGTGCGTCCCGTCCGCCATCACCGAGGTCGAGCGGCGGGCGGTGAAGGAGGCGGCCCGCCAGGCCGGCGCCACCGACGCCCAGCTGGTGGCCCAGCCCATGGCCGCCGCCATCGGTGCCGGCCTGCCCATCCACGAGCCGCTGGGCAACATGGTCGTCGACATCGGGGGCGGTACGTCGGAGACGGCCATGATCTCCCTGGGCGGCATCGTGGCCCTGGAGGCGATCCGGGTGGGGTCGTTCGACATCGACGCCTCCATCCAGTCCTACGTGCGGCGGGAGTACGGGATGGCCATCGGCGAGCGGACGGCGGAGGAGATCAAGCTCGCCATCGGGTCGGCCTATCCCACCGTCGACGAGCTCAAGGCCGAGGTGAGGGGCCGAGACCTGATGAGCGGCCTGCCCAAGACCGCCATCCTCGCCCCCGAGGAGATCCGGGAGGCGATCAGCGAGCAGGTCCGGGCCATTGTCGACTCGGTGATCCGCTGCCTCGGTTTCGCCCCCCCCGAGCTGGCCCAGGACCTCATCCAGCAGGGCATCCACCTGGTCGGCGGTGGGGGCATGCTCCGGGGCTTCGACCAGCGCCTGTCGGAGGAGACGTCGCTACCCGTGCACCTGGTCGACGCCCCGCTCGAATGCGTGGTCCTGGGGGCCGGAAAGTGCCTGGAAGCGTTCGAATCGCTCAAGGTTTTGTTCATGGGTGCCGATCGTTAACTGATCGCCCATTTCGGCGAGGGGCCGCCCGCGCCGGTGAAGGAGGGAGACGGATGACACGACGAGTCCTCGCCTTCCTGGCGGCGGTCGCCACCGCCCTTCTCGCCCTCGCCGTCCCCGCCGCCGGCCCCGCGGCCGCCGTCGCCGGCGACCGGGTCTGGTCGCCCACCGCCTGCTACGCCGAGCAGCCCTACAACGGGGCCTGGCTCGGCACACCCGGCCTGGGGGCCAGCTACAGCTCGATCTTCGCCGACTACGACGTCGCCCTGCAGTGGATCACGTGGAACGGCCACGGCCAGTCCTACGTGCAGCTGCTGTCGCAGACCCACGCCTACTACGCCGGCGCCGGCTACGAGTGCGGACGCTTCGGCCTGCCCTACAAGACCGGCGTGTATTCGTCGCCCGAGGTCTCCTACCGGTGGACGTTCTTCGTCAAGCCCGGCAGTTGCGACATGCGCTACATCATCGACGTCTTCGACACCGGCCCGACCTTCGAGGGCGTTGCGGCGGGGTATTTCTGTCAGTAGTCGGGGGGCTCCGCCCCCCGACGGCCCCCCGGGGGTCAAAGGCGTCGGCCGCCTTCGGCGGGCTGTCCCCTGTTCCGACCGGCGCATCGGCTCCTTCGTCGCCTGCCGGTCGGCGGAGGCCTGTGGTCGGGGCCTTCGGCGGGGGCGCCTTCGGCCTCCGGGCTTGTTCTCCCACCGGGATGTCGGCTCCTCCGTCGGGCTGCCGCCTTCGGCGGGCCGCGCCTTCGGCCTCCGGGCTTGTGCTCCCACCGGGATTCGGCTCCTCCGTCGGGCTGCCGTTCGGGCGGGCCGCGCCTTCGGCCTCCGGGCTTGTGCCGCACCGGGATGTCGGCTCCTCCTCGGGCTGCCGGTCGGGCGGGCCGCGCCTTCGGCTCCGGGCTTGTGCTCCCACCGGGATGTGGGCTTCTTCGCGGGCGGCGGGCGGGCGCGGGGGGCTGGATTAGTCCGTCAGGTCTTCGGCGGCTTGGCGGACTTGCCAGTCGCGGTCGGTTAGGGCTCTGGTGAGGGCGGTTTCGACTTCGGGGCCTTCGAAGGGGGCCAGGGCGATGACGGCCCGGCGTCGCACGGCGGGCTTGTCGGAGGTGGCGGCGAGGATGGCGGGCAGGCCCCGGACGTCGCCGATGGCGCCCAGGGCGGCCACCGCCGCTTCCCGGCAGAGGGCGTCGGCGTGACCGCCGGCCACCGCCACCAGGGCGTCGACCGCTCCCGACGCGTCGGCTCCCCGTTCGCCGAGGGCCCACGCCGCCGCCTCCACGACCATGGGATCGACGTCGGTGAGCGCCGGCCGGAGGTCGATTGAGCCGTGGGTGACCGCCACCTCGCACGCCCGCCGGCGGACCTCGGCCACGGCGTCGACGAGAGCGGCGGCGACGTCGGCGTCGGTGGCCGAACCCATCCGGGCGAGGGCGGCGAGGGCGGTGGCACGGACCGGAGCCGACCCGTCGACCAGGAGGGCACGGGCCGTGGCCTCGTCGCCCGTGTGGCCCGCGACCGCCGCCGCCCGACGTCCGCCACCCGGGGCCGGTGTGCGATCCTCGGGGGGATGAGGCTCCCGGGAACCTCTCGCCATCGGACCTTCGTCTCCCTCGTGTCGCTCGTCTCGGCGACGTTGTTGCTGGCCGCGGGAGCGGCCTGCAGCCGGGGCTACGGCAGCGGCCGCTACGACGTCCCCCCGTCCACCATCGGGCGGGGGCTGGACGACCCGATTCTCGCGCCGCCGACCACGTCCGCCCTCCCGACCCTGCCCACCACCACCCTTCCCGCCCTTCCGCAGCCGGTCATCATCCCGGTCGACTCCTACGCCCCGGAGCCGGTGCGGGAGATCGGCACCATCGAGATCCCCGCCCTGGGCCTGGTCAGCCCCATGTACGACGGCGTCACCCTGCACAACATCGACCTCGGGCCCAGCCACTGGACGGGCACGGCCGAGCCCGGCCAACCGGGCAACACCGTCTTCGCCGGCCACCGCATCACCAACTCCCACCCCTTCCGCCACCTGGACGACCTGGTGGAGGGCGACGAGGTCATCTTCACGGTGGGCGCGACCCGGTCCGTCTACCGGGTCACGGGGACCCTGGTCGTCACGCCCGACGAGACCTGGATCGCGGACCAGACCCGGGAGGCCACCGGCACCCTCTACGCGTGCCATCCCCCGGGATCGGCCGCCTACCGCTTCGTCGTCAAGCTGGCCCTCGCCGCCTGAGGCCGTCGGCCGCACCGGCGGGCGGACGGTCAGGCCAGGGCGCCTCGTATCGCGACCGACGCCGCCATCACCGCCCCGGCGACGGCCAGGGCCAGGAGGGCGCCGACCACGGCCAGCAGCACGACCAGGGCGAATCCGGTCCGGAAGCGGGGGACCGGCCCCGCCTCCATCCATTGGAACCCGGCGGGCATCGCCGGCGTCATCGTCACCCGCGACGGGGCCAGCCGGTTGCGCCGGTGATCGGCCCGGGGTCCGAAATCGCCAGCCGTCGTCCCCCGATCGATGGGGTCGGCGATTGGGTCGGCGATGGGGGACGACGGGACACCCTCGGGGCTCGGGGTGCGTCGGGATTGGGTTTTCGTCGTGGCAGTCTGGTCAGGCTGGCTCAGGGCGACCCGAAGGGTTGCGATGATCGCGACCACCACCACGGCAGGGCCTAGGAGCGTCGACACGTCTGATCCGATCTCGTCAAAGGGGTACCGCACCGATTGGTCGATGCCCGCGCCGCCCGCGCCCAGGCCCGTCCGACCGTGGGTGGTGGTGCTGGTCAGCCTCAGCCTGGTGGCGTCGTTCGCCGCCATCGGGGCCCGCTTCGTGAGCCTGCCGTACGACAGCATCGGGCCGGGGTCGGCCCGGGCCGTCAACAGCGTGGTGACGGTGACAGGTCATCCCTCCTACCCTCCCCGGGGCCAGCTTCTTTACACCACGGTCGCGGTCCGGGAGCGGGTGAATCCCTACGAGGCCCTCGCCGGCTGGCTCGATCCCGATACCGACGTCATCCCCGAGGAGAAGGTCCGGGGCGACATCTCCACCGACGATTTCCGGCAGTTGAACATCGAAGCCATGGCCGACTCCAAGACCACGGCCGAGCTCCTCGCCCTGCGCCACCTCGGCTTCGACGAGCTGGGCGACGGGGCCGAGATCGTCGACGTGGAGCCGTCCCTGCCCGCCGCCTCCGTGCTCCGGGCCCACGACGTCATCGTGGGCATCGGCGGTCACCCGGTGGCCGGCAGCGCCGAGGTGGTCGCCGCCATCCAGGCCGGGCAGGCGGGCGACGTCCTCCACCTGCGCCTCGACCGGGGCGGCGACGTGGTCGAGGTCGACGCTCCCCTCGGGAAGGCCGACGACGGGAGCCCCCTGCTCGGCGTGCGCCTCAGCACCCGGGTGAAGCTGCCCTTCGAGATCTCCATCGACTCGGGCAAGGTGGTGGGCCCGTCCGCCGGCCTGGCCTACGCCCTCGAGCTGCTCGACGTCCTCACACCGGGCGAGCTCACCGGCGGCATGGTCGTGGCCGCCACCGGCGACCTGCAGTCCGACGGCACCGTCGGGCCCATCGGGGGGGTGGCCCAGAAGGCGATCACCGTCCGTCGGGCGGGAGCGAAGGTGTTCCTCGTGCCCCGGGCCAACCTGGAGGAGGCGCAGTCCCGGGCCGGCAACGGCCTGCTGGTCCTGCCCGTCGACTCCTTCGACGACGCCCTCCACGTGCTGGCCGGGCTCGACGGGAGCAACGCCCTGGCCCTGGGCCCGCTCGGGTCGGCGGCCGGCACCGGGGGCGGAACGTAGGACTGGCACCACCGTCGGTGACCGGTCGAGCGATACGATGAAGGCGATGACGCACCGGCCGGGAGCGGCGAGGGGAGGCCGGGAGGGGGCCCCGCCCCACTCCCGCTAGATGTCCACCGTCGAGGCCCAGCTCCGGTTCGCAGTCGAGTTCGCCACCTTCCTCGTGATGGTGGCCGGCGCCGCCATCGTCATGACCCGCCCCGACCTGGTGGGGGCCGGGCGCAAGTCGCGCAGCGTCCTCGTCCCCGGCTTCATCTGTGTGGCGGTGGCCGCCTTCCTCCACGGGTCGCTGCTCACCGACGCCCGGGAGACCCCCGTCGTCGTCTTCCGCTGCGTGGGGATCATGCTCCTGGCCCTGGGCACCCTCGGATGGGGCACCGAGCGAGCACCGCGCCGGGTCCTGTGGCTGGCCCTCGTGCTGATGGCGTCGGCCGAGTACCTCACCGTGACCAACGCGGCCACCACCTCCGACTGGGTCCGGGGGGTGGGCGCCCTCTTCGCCGGCCTGGTGCTGCTCCTGTCGGCCCGCCGCTCGATCAGCGCCCGGATCACGGTCAGCGTGGGGGCGATTCTCCTGGTCGTCGTGCTGGCGGTGTCGGTGGCCCTCTCGGTGGTGATCGCCCGCACGGTGGAGGAGGAGGCGTTCAAACGCATCGACGCCCGGGCCGAGGCCCAGGCCCAGGAGATCACCGTCTCCGGGCTCCACGACGCGGAGACGAGCGCCAAGATCTCGGCCCTCACCATCCAGGGCGGCCACCCCGAGGAGGTGCTGGCCCTCTCCCTCGGCTCCGACCTCTCGCCGGGCAAGGAGCTGATCGGCGCCGACCTGGGCAGCATCACCGCCCTGCTGCCGACGTCCGGCCCGCTCCTGTACGCCACCGACGGCCGGCGGGTGATCGTCGACATCGGCCTCGACAGCACCGAGGCCCTCGCCGTCATCGGGTCGGAAGCGGTCACGGCCGTGCTCAACAGCCCGCCGGGAGCGGAGCCGGTGGCCAGCTCGGTCGTGGTCATACCGGGGCGGGCCCTGGCCCTGGGCGTGTTCGGGGTGAGGCCCCGGCTACCGGACGGCAGCCAGCGGGTGCTGGGTGTGGTCGTGGCCACGGAGGAGCTCGACTCGGAGTACCTCACCGCCCGCAGCTTCAGCGAGAACGTGACCCTCGTCCTCGCCGACCGCGAGCACCAGCTGGGCCTTTCCGGCGACTCCAACCTGCCCCAAGGGGTCATCTTCCGCCTCGCCGACCAGGTGCTCGACGAGGGCGGCCCCAAGACCGCCCGGGCCAAGGCCGAAGGCTCCTTTTTCGTAGCCCGACCCGTCACCGCCGACAACTCGCCCAACGCGCCCAAACGCCTGGCGATCGTCGCCTCGGTGCCGACCACGGTCGTCGACGACACCCGGACCGACCTGTTCCGCACCCTCTTCCTGGTCGCACTGGCCGCGGCCCTCACCGCCTTCGTGATCGCGGTGATCGTGGGGGAGCGCATCGGGACGGGCATACGCCGCCTCACCCGCACCGCCCAGGAGATCGCGGCGGGCGACCTGTCGGTGCGGGCGGCGATGTCGAGCCGGGACGAGGTCGGTGTCCTGGGACAGACGTTCGACTCCATGGCCGGCTCCATCGAGACCCTCGCCCGGGAGCTGCGCCAGAGCGCGGACGAGGAGGCCCAGGTCCGCAACCGGCTGGAGGCGGTGGTGGCGGGCATGGGCGAGGCCCTGCTCGCCGTCGACGGCGACGGTCGCATCGCCACCTTCAACGGGGCCGCCGAGGAGCTCTTCGGCATCCCCGCCCGCCAGGCGTTGGGCGGGCACGTGGGCGACGTCGCCACCATCACCGCCGAGAACGGCGCCGACCTGACCGCCCGCCTCACCCGCCCGCCCGAGTCGGGGTGGAGCGAGAGCGCCATCGTCGTCCGTCCCGACGGCCTGCTGGTGCCGGTGGCCCTCTCCGCCGGCGGCCTGAAGGGCTCGGGCGACGCCGTGATCGGCGGCGTCTTCGTGCTGCGGGACATGCGTCGGGAGCGGGAGGCGGAGCGGGCCAAGAGCGAGCTGCTGTCCAACATCAGCCACGAGCTGCGCACCCCCCTGGTGCCCATCAAGGGCTACGCCGAGCTGCTGCTGCGCCGCGACGTCCCGCCGGACAAGGCCCGGGAGTCGCTGGAGGAGATCGTGGAGGCGGCCGACCGGCTGGAAGCGGTGGTGCAGCGCCTGCTCGACGTGGCCGCCCAGGAAGCGGCGCCGAGCGCGATGCGCCGCGACCGTGTACAGGTAGGGCCGATGCTCGAGTCGGTGGTCGAACGATGGAAGGCCCGGGTCGACGACCGTCACCCCATCACCTGTCGGGTGGCCCGCGGTATCCCCGACCTGCTGGGCGACCGGGCCCTCCTCGAGCGTTCCCTCGACGAGCTGGTCGACAACGCGGTGAAGTTCTCGCCCGATGGCGGGCCCGTCGCCCTCACCGCCCGCGTTATCGACGACAACGCCAACGGCGACGAAGGCCCCACGGTCGACATCTCGGTGCGCGACCACGGCATCGGCATCCCTCCCGACCGGCTGGAAGGGATTTTCGAGGACTTCGCCCAGGGCGACAGCTCCCCGACCCGCATGTTCGGCGGACTGGGGCTCGGCCTCGCCCTCGTCCGCCGCACCGTCGAGGCCCATCAAGGGGCGCTGACCTGCAAGACCGCGCCCGGAAAAGGATCGAGGTTCTCCATGGTGCTGCCCGTCGCCCCAACCCGCGCCCGCCGCCGGACCCGGACGTGACCGGCGTGAGACTGCGGCTGGCGCTGGCCGCCGTCGCCCTGGTGGTCGTGGGCGCGGCCTGCTCCGGCGGCGACGCCGACGCCGCCGGAAAGCTCACCGTCACCGGCCGGGCCGAGGTGTCGTCCCCGGGGGCGAAGGCGCAGGAGGAGAAGGGCAGCCGGACGGTGAAGTTCGGCGATCGGGTGAAGGTGCTGGAGGGCACCGCCGTCCTCCGCCTGGAGCAGGGCCGTCAACTCGAGATGCGCACGGGCACCGACGTGGTGCTGGAGGAGGGGAAGGCCGACGGCAAGGGTCGGGTCACCCAGCCCCGCCTGCTGGAGAGCGAGATCCTGGTCGAGGCCCCGCCCGGCGCCCGCCTCACCGTCGCCACCGAGGGCACCGACGTGATCGTGAGCTCGGCCGCCCGCATCACCCGGGGACCGGTGCTGGTGGTGACCTCCTTCTCGGGCGACGTCGAGCTCCGCGCCGGCGACCGGTCGACCACCCTGGCCGGCCTGCGGGAGGTCACGGTGGGCGCCGACGGCCAGGTGAGCGCCCCCGCACCCCTGTCCTACGACGCCGAGGACCCGTGGGACCGGCGTCTGCTGGGCGACGCCATCGAGGTCGGCAACCAGCTCGAGGCCCGCAGCAAGGGTTTCACGGCCCAGCTCGGCCCCACCGAAGGCCGCACGGTGGAGTTCCTGGCCGGGCTGCTGCCCGCCCTGAGCCAGCAGCCCTCCTTCGGGCCCGGGCTCTTCGACCCCCTGCGGGCGCCGGGAGAGTCCCTGGTGGGCGCGGCGATCGCGGTGGAGGGCACCCGGGGGACGTTCGAGGAGCGGTGGAAGGCCATCTTCGACTTCCGCGACGACGGTGCCCAGTGGGGGCTCGTCGCCCTCGACCAGGAGGTTACGCGGGGCCCCTTGCTGACTGCCGTCGACGCCGCCATCGGCCGGGGGCCACGGTCGTTCGTTCCCCTCCCCCTCCCCGAACCGGAAGGGTCGGCCGCCGGCGGCGGCCCCAGTTCGGGCGGGGGTGGCAACTCCTCGGGCTCGTCCTCCGGCGGTACGGCCGGCGCCAGCGGCACGACGATCGCGGGGTCGCCCGGGGTGACCACCCAAGCGGTCACGACCGTCCCCCCCCCCACGCCCCCCAACCCCAACATCGGCCCGGTCGACACCGGGATCCCGCTGATCGACAACACCATCAACGCGCTGGTGGAGGCCCTCACCGGCCTGCTGCGCAGCCTGGGCGGCTCCGGATAGGGGACCCGGTACCGGTCCCCGGTTTTGGGACGGGGAAGGCGTAGGCTTTTTCGACGATGGACGAAGAGAGGGACGAGAGGATCGTCATCTCCTCGAGCGCGGCGATCTCGCCGGAGGCGGTGGCCGGCAAAGGCTTCACCACCGTCCTGCGCGGCTACCAGCCGGCCGAGGTCCGCCAGTTCCTCAAGCGGGTGGCCGACGAGGTGGCCGCCGCCGCCGCCCGGGAGGCGGAGCTGCGGCGGGCGCTGCACGACGCCCAGAACCGGGCCGCCCACCCCGAGCTCGACGAGGCCGCCCTCACCAGCAGCCTGGGGGAGCACGCCGGAAGGCTGATCGCCAGCGCCCGGGAGACGGCGGCCGCCATCACCGCCGAGGCCGAGCGCACCGCCGCCGCCACCCTGCGCGACGCCGAATACCGCATCGCCCGCATCCGCCAGGAGGCCGACACCCTCATGGCCCGGCGGGTCGACGAGGCCGACGGCGTTTCGGCGAGCCTCCGGCAGTCGGCCGAGGCCGATGCCCGGGCCGTCCGCGACCAGGCCCAGGCCGAAGCCGAGGCTGCCATCCAGGCCGCCCGGTCGCACGGCAAGGAGATGGTGGCCGAGGCCCGGGCCGTGCGGGAGCGCATGCTGGGCGACCTGGCCCGCCGCCGGCGGGTGGCCGAGGTGCAGCTCGAGCAGCTGCGGGTGGCGCGCGAACGCCTGGTCCAGGCCTACGAGGTCGTCCGCCGCACGCTGGAGGAGGTCACCGCCGAACTGGCCGCGGCCGAGCCCGAGGCCCGGCTGGCGGCGGAGGCGGTCGGCCGGCGCATGTCCGACGCCGACGCCCATCCCCCCCTGCGCATCGCCGAGCCACCGTTGCGGATGGCCTCGGCCGGAGGCGGCGCACCGCCTCCGCCGCCCCGCCGCACCGAGCTGCCGGCCCGGCCGCCGCTGTCCGCCTTCGGGTCCGAGTCCCTTCCCCCCGCCCACACCCCGGCCTCGTTCCAACCGCCGCAGCCGGCGCCGCCACCGGTGCCGGCGCCGGCTGCTCCGGTTTCCGAAGGGTCCGGCCCCGAGCCCCCGGGCGGCGATCGGGCGGGCCCGGCGCGGTCCACCAGCGACCGGCCACCGGTCCCCGCGGCCTGGATCGAACGGGCGGGCGGCGTCAGCGCCACCGGCCCCTTCTCGCCATCGGCCCCGCCCCCCATCACCGGCCCCGTGCTCGTCCCCGCGGCCGGAGTCGGCGGCGGCCATCCGGCGGAACCCGTCTTCGACCCGGCCGACCCCGGCACCTGGGCCGGAGCCGGCTTCGGGAAGCCACGCGGCAAGAGTGCGGCCGGCCGTCCGTCCGAGCCGGCGACACCCGGCGGAGGTGGCGGCCCGGGCGGCGCCGATGCACCCGCCGCCACCCCGCAGTCGCCCTCCGGGTCGCAGCCGGCGTCCACGTCCGGATCGCCGGGCTCCGAGCGCACCCGGGAGGCCGGCCCCAGCTCGTCCCCCGAGCCCGGCCCCTCGCCGACCACCCCCGGCGGCGGCCCGTCGGCCTACGGCGGCGGCTCGTCGCCTTACGGCAGCGGCATGCCCGGGTCGCCGCCGCCCCCGCCGCCGGCACCGACCCGCCCCCCGTTGCGGCCGCAGACGGTCGCCGACAGCGTCCCGTTCCGCAGCCGGACCCTTCCCTCGTCACCGCCGGTCACCGCCGCCGCCGAGAGCCATGGGTCCGTCCGCACCGTCACCGGGTTGCGCCCCTTGCCGCCCGACCTGCCCCTCGAGGTTCCGGCGGCCGCGCCCGAGCAGCCCCCCGAGCTGGCCACCGCCGAGCAGCCCGCCGTCCGCGACCGGGCCGAAGCGTCGGCACCGGTCGACGACCTCTTCGCCCGCCTCCGCCACCAGGTCCCCGACGCCGAGACGGTCGCCGTTGCCCCGGCCCCCGTCGCCGCCGCCCCGCCGTCCGACGACGTGGTCGAGGAGGCCGCCCTCGCCCAGCGCGACCAGCAGCTCGACCCCCTCGAAGCCGACCTCACCCGCACCCTCAAGCGCATCCTCCAGGACGAGCAGAACCAGGTGCTCGAACGGGTGCGGGAGGGTGGCCGGGCAGGGGCGGCGACGATGACGAGCGCCCTCGATCAGCAGGCAACCGCCTTCACCGCCGCCGCCGCCCCGGCGTTGGCCGCCGCCTACCGGGCCGGCGGGGGCGACGCCGACGACACCACCGGTTACGCCCTGGGCGGCAAACTGGCCCACGACCTGGCCGGCCCCCTCCGCGAGCGCCTCGACCGGGTGGTGGTCACCGCCGGCGACGACATGGAGGAGCTGGCCGAGGCCGTCCGGGCCGCCTATCGCCATACCAAGTTGCAGGAGATCGAGCAGCTCGTCCGCCACCACACCGCCGCCGCCCACGCCCTGGGCGCCTTCGCCGCCACCACCGAGGGCACCCTGCAGCGGTGGGTCGTCGACGACGAGGGCCCCTGCCCCGACTGCCACGACAACACCCTCGCCGGGCCCACGCCCAAGGGCGAGCCCTACCCCACCGGCCAGGACCACCCACCCGCCCACCGGGGCTGCCGGTGCTTGCTGGTTGCTGTCTCAGATGGGCCGGTGTCCACGTAGGCTGACTGCGCCATGCGCGCTCCCACCGATCTCCCCCGTCGCCGGCGGGGGTCAACTTCCCGGCGCGTCGCCCTCGTCGTCATAGGGCTGGCCCTCTTCTTCCTGGTCATCTCCCTCCGCGGGATCGCCGGCTTCTACACCGACTACCTGTGGTTCGACGAGGTCGGTCTCACCGGGGTGTGGAAGGGGGTCCTAGGGGCGAAGGTCGGCCTGGGGATCATCTTCTCCCTGATCTTCTTCGCCATCGTCTGGGCCAACCTGGCCATCGCCGACGCCCTGGCCCCGACGTTCCGTCCCATGGGGCCGGAGGAGCAGTTCATCGAGCGCTACCACGAGGTGGTCGGGGCCCGGGCCGGCATGGTGCGCATCGGTGTCGCCGCCCTCTTCGCCCTCGTCGCCGGTCCCGGCGCGGCCAGCCAGTGGCAGGCGTGGCTCCTGTTCCGCAACCAGACGTCGTTCGGGGCCAACGACTCGCTCTTCAAGCGCGACATCGGCTTCTACGTCTTCCAGTTGCCGTTCCTGAAGTTCGTGGCCGACTGGCTGTTCGCGGCGGTCGTCATCGTGCTCATCGTCACCGCGGTGGCCCACTACCTCAACGGCGGCATCCGTTTCCAGACGCCGATGCAGAAGGTGACGCCGCAGGTCAAGGCCCATCTGTCGGTGCTGCTGGGCGCCCTCGCCCTACTCAAGGCGGCCGGGTACTTCCTGCAGCGCTACGAGCTGGTCTACTCCGGCCGGGGGGTGGTCGACGGGGCCGGCTACACCGACGTCAAGGCGCAGTTGCCGGCCCTCAACCTGCTGGTGCTGATCAGCCTGTTCGCGTGCGCCCTGTTCCTCGTCAACATCCTCCGCCGGGGCTGGGTGCTGCCCGTGATCGCAGTGGGCGTGTGGGCGCTCATCTCCGTCGTCATCGGCGCTGCCTACCCGGCCGCGGTGCAGAAGTTCCGGGTGCAGCCCACCGAGTCCACCAAGGAACGGCCCTACATCCTGCGCAACATCACCGCCACCCGCCTCGCCTACAACCTCCGAGATACCGACGTGCGGGATTTCGAGGCCAGCACCAGCCTCACCGCCGCCGACCTGGAGCAGAACCAGTCCACCATCCGCAACATCCGGCTCTGGGACCCGCTGATCGTACGCGAGTCGTACAAGCGGCTGCAGGAGATCCGGAACTTCTACCAAATCAACGATGTCGACGTCGACCGCTACCCGCTCGACAACCTCGACACCCAGGTCCTGGTGTCGGTGCGCGAGCTCAACGTGGCCGGCATCCCGTCCCAGTCGTGGGTCAACCAGCACCTCGTCTACACCCACGGCTACGGCGCCGTCCTCACCCCCAGCACCGGGGTGGCCGCCGACAGCAACCCCGACTTCCGCCTGAAGGACCTGCCGCCGGTGGGGGAACCGTCCCTGCGCCAGCCCGCGATCTACTACGGGCAGGGCGTCGACGGGTACGCGATCGTCAAGAGCAAGCAGCAGGAGATCGACTACACCGACGCCACCGGCGCCAACCACACCACCGTCTACTCGGGCGACGGCGGCGTGCGGATGAACTCCTTCGTCCGGCGGGCGGCCCTGGCCCTGCGCTTCGGCGACATGAACCCGCTCATCTCCAGCCTGGTCACGCCGGAGTCGCGGGCGATCTATGTCCGCAACATCGACGAGCGGGTGCGCAAGGCCGCCCCGTTCCTCAAGTTCGACTCCGACCCCTACCCGGTGATCATCGAGGGCCAGATCAAGTGGATCTACGACGCCTACACGACCACCAGCCGCTATCCGTACTCCCAGCGGGCCGACACCTCCCGCCTGCCGGCCAGGAGCGACCTCGACGGGCTCGGCTTCAACTACGTGCGCAACTCGGTCAAGGTGGTCATCGACGCCTACAACGGCAAGATGACCTTCTACATCGTCGACCCCGGCGACCCCATCGTGCAGGCCTACGCCAAGGCGTTCCCCGGCATGTTCACCGACGGCGACCTGGTGCCGGCCGAGGTGCGGGCCCACTTCCGGTACCCGGAGGACATCTTCCGGGTCCAGACCAACATGTTCGGGCTCTACCACATCACCGATCCGGCCAACTTCTACAACCGCACCGACGCCTGGGAGATCGCCCAGAAGCCGGGCGTCACCGGCACCGCCCTCCCCGCCGGCCTCAACCCGACCACGCCCGGGGGGGCGCCGGCCGTGGCCCGGGAGGAGCGGATGGAGCCCTACCACCTCCTCATGCGCCTGCCCGGTGAGGAACGGGAGGACTTCCTCATCCTGCAGCCGTTCGTCCCCTTCTCCCGCGACGACAGCCGCAAGGACCTCACCGCCTTCATGGTGGCCAAGAGCGATCCCTCCAACTACGGACGGCTGGAGGCCTTCGTCATGCCCCGGGCCAGACAGATCGACGGGCCCGCCATCGTCAACGCCCGGATCAACCAGCAACCGGAGATCTCGCAGCAGATCACGCTGCTGAGCACGGCCGGCTCCAGTGTGAAGCTGGGGAACCTGCTGGTCATCCCCATCAACGAGTCGCTGATCTACATCCAGCCCCTCTATGTCCAGGCCCAGGGCACACCCGTGCCCCAGCTCAAGAAGGTGATCGTGGTCGCCGGCCTCAAGGTGGTGATGAGGGACTCGCTGCGGGAGGCGCTCACCGACCTGTTCGGATCCTCGCCGCCCACCCTCGAGCGCCAGGGGGCGGGGGCGCCCTCGGGCCCGCCGGTCGAAGGCGGCGGTATCGAGACTCCGCCGCCTGGCACCGGCACCCCGCCGCCGGCCGTCGACGCCACCGTGGCCGGCCTCCTCGACCAGGCCAACAGCCACTTCACCGCCGCCGACGAAGCTCTCCGGGCCGGCGACCTGGGCACGTACCAGAAGGAATCGGACGCGGCCAAGGCCCTCGTGCGCCAGGCCGCCGATGCCGCCCACCAGGCGGCTCCGCCGGCCACTCCCGACACCACCCCCACGACCAGAGCCACCGCCTGAGTGGTAACCTAGGTTTCACGCCGCGGGGTGGAGCAGTCTGGTAGCTCGTCGGGCTCATAACCCGAAGGTCGTAGGTTCAAATCCTACCCCCGCCACCAACGAGCAGGTCAGGGCCGGTGCGAGAGCACCGGCCCTTCTGCATCCCGGCCCAACTTCTAACGCTTCTTCTGGTGCGGCAGAGTGGTACTCGAAGATCTACACGATCTTCGAAGCTGTCCACGTCCACTAGCGACCGCGTACCGCAGTAGCAAAGACGCCTGCGGCGCCGCTAAATTGGCGGACCGCTTGCTCGAACGCAAGAGGTCACAGGTTCAGCTTCTACGACCACCAATTGGAGGTCCACACGCCCATGTCGGGACGATGGGTTCTCAGGCGGAAGGTCCTGCTCGCAGTGGCGACAGCCGTGGGGCTGCTCGCCCCACTCGCCGGGGCGC
>JAXDMK010000158.1:0-10152 GCA_034666105.1 Actinomycetota bacterium
GCACGGCCGAGCACATGGTCCGGTCCCTCGACGTCTCGGCCCACGTCCTCACCGTCATCGAGGTCGACTTCGACAACGTCGACCGCGTGCGGCAGGCGGCCAAGGGCGCGTGGAAGGCGGAGGAGGGTTTCTCCCTCACCTACCTCCCCTTCGTGTCCCGGGCCGTGATCGACGCCATCCGCGACTTCCCCAACGTCAACGCGTCGGTCGACGGCGACTCCCTCGTCGTCCACCGGGCCGTCCACCTCGGCTTCGCCGTCGATCTCAACTTCGAGGGCCTCATCGTCCCCGTGATCCACGACGCCGACGCCAAGCGCATGCGCGGTCTCGGCCGGGAGCTGGCCGACCTGGCCGCCCGGGCCCGGGCCAAGAAGCTCAACGCCGACGAGATCCAGGGGGGCACCTTCACCATCACCAACCCCGGCGGCTACGGCACCCTGCTCACGTTCCCGGTGATCAACCAGCCCAACGTGGCCATCCTGTCCACCGACGGGGTGAAGAAGCGGCCGGTGGTGATCGAGCTTCCCGACGGCTCCGACGCCATCGGCATCCATCCGGTGGGCAACCTCGCCCTCAGCTTCGACCACCGGGCGTTCGACGGCGCCTACGCCTCGGCGTTCATCGCCCGGGTGCGCGACATCCTCGAGACCCGCGACTGGTCGCAGGAGCTGTGACCCCCCGGCGAACTGGTGACACGTACAGCCCCCTGAGGGCGTTCACCGTCACCAGTTCGGGCTGAGCGCGTGCTCCGCGCCCGGTGGCTGGGACGCACGCAGTTCGCCGACGCCCACGCCCTCCAGCGGGCGCTGTTCGAGCGGGCGGTCGACCCCTACCTGCTCCTCTGCGAGCACCCGCACGTCTTCACCCTCGGCCTGCGGGGCACGCTCGACCACGTCCTCGGCGACCTGGGCGCGCCTCTCGTGCGCACCGACCGGGGCGGCGACGTCACCTACCACGGGCCGGGCCAGCTGGTCGGCTACCCGATCCTGACCTGGCCCAACGGACCGGGCGCAACCCCCGCCTACGTCCGCAGCGTGGAGCAGGTGGTGATCAACGTGTGCGCCGAGCTCGGCCTCACCGGCGCCGGCCGCCTCCCCGGCTTCCCCGGGGTGTGGGTCGACGCCGAGGGGGATCGGCCCCGGAAGCTGTGCGCCATCGGCGTCCGCCGCAGCCGGGGCCGCACCATGCACGGCTTCGCCCTCAACGTCGACACCGACCTGGCCTGGTTCGACCGCATCGTGCCCTGCGGCATCGACGGCTGCCAGGTGACGTCGCTGGCCGCCGAGGGGGTCATCGCCACCATGTCCGAGGTGGTCGAGCGCATCGTGGCCCGGGCCGCCGAAGCCTGGGACGGAGGACGGTCCGAGCTGGCGTCGGTGGATGGCGAGCGTCCCGCCGGCGGGCTCCCGGTCGACGAGCGCAAGCCGGAGTGGCTGCGGGTGCGGGCCGACCTCGGCGCCGGCTACCGCCACGTCAAGCGCACCCTGCGCCGCCTCGACCTGGTCACCGTGTGCGAGGAGGCGGGCTGCCCCAACATCTTCGAGTGCTGGGCCGACAGCACGGCCACGTTCATGGTCAACGGCGACCAGTGCACCCGGGCCTGCCGCTTCTGCCTGGTCGACACGTCCCGCCCGTCGGGTGCGCCCGACCCGGCCGAGCCGGAGCGGGTGGCGGAGGCCGTCGAACACATGGGACTGGCCCACGCGGTGGTCACCGCGGTGGCCCGCGACGATCTCCCTGACGGGGGCGCCTCCGCCATCGGCGAGACGGTGAGGGCCATCCGCCGACGCACGCCGACCACGACCGTCGAGGTGCTCATCCCGGACTGCAAAGGCGACCCGGCCGCGCTGGCCGCCATCTTCGACACCCGCCCCGACGTGCTCAACCACAACCTGGAGACGGTCGCCCGCCTGCAACGGCTGGTGCGCCCGTCGGCCGGTTACGCCCGCAGCCTGGCCGTGCTGGCCCGGGCCAGGGCCGCCGGCCTCACCACCAAGTCGGGCCTGATCGTGGGGATGGGCGAGACCCACGACGAGGTGGTGGCGGCCATGGCCGACCTGCGCAACGTCGGCGTCGACATCCTCACCGTGGGCCAGTACCTCCGTCCCTCGGCCGACCACCTGCCGGTGGCCCGGTGGTGGACGCCCGCCGACTTCGACCGGGTCCGGGAGGCGGGAGCCGCCCTCGGCTTCGCCCACGTCGAGGCGTCCCCCCTCACCCGCTCCAGCTACCACGCCCGCCAGGCGGCAGAGGCCGCCCGCTGACCACCACCGTCCTGTGGTTCCGGCGCGACCTGCGTCTGGCCGACCACCCCGCCCTCCTCGCCGCCCTCGACGCGGCCGACGAGGTGGTGGCCCTGTTCGTCAACGACCCGAAGCTGCAGCGGGCCGCGGGCGCCCCCCGCCTCGCCTTCCTCGCCGGCTGCCTGGCCGAGCTCCACGATCGCACCGGGGGCAAACTGGTCCTGCGCACCGGCGACCCCGTCCCGGAGGTGGCGGCGGTGGCCCGGGAGGTCGAGGCGGAGCAGGTCTTCGTCACCGCCGACTTCGGGCCCTACGGCGTCCGCCGGGACGCGGCCGTGGGGGCCGCGCTGGCCGCCGACGGCCGCCGCCTGACCCCGGTCGACTCGCCCTACGCCGTTGCCCCGGGCGACGTCACCACCACCGCCGGCGAGCCGTTCCGGGTCTTCACGCCCTTCCACCGACGCTGGCGGGAGCACGGGTGGGGCCTGCCGGCCGACGAACCGACCGACCCCAGGTGGGCCACCGGCCTGCACTCGGAACCCGTCCCCCAGGGCCCCGACCTGGGCGCCACCACGATCCTCCCGCCGGGTGAGGCCGCCGGCCGGGCCCGCCTGGCCGACTTCGCCGAGCGGGTGCCCGGCTACTCCCGGGGCCGCGACTTCCCGGCCCAGGACGCCACCAGCCGGCTGAGCGTCTACCTCAAGTACGGCTGCGTGCACCCCCGCCAGGCGCTGGACGCGGTGAAGCACCGCAAGGGCGAGGGGGCGGAGCGCTTCCGGGCCGAGCTCGCCTGGCGGGACTTCTACGCCTCCGTTCTGGCCGCATTCCCGTGGTCGGCCCGGAACTCCTTCCGCCCCGAGATGGCGGCCATGAAGGTCGACACCGGACCCGTCGCCGACCGCCGCTTCGATGCGTGGGCCGAGGGACGGACCGGCTACCCGATCGTCGACGCCGGCATGCGCCAGCTCCACGAAGAGGCCTGGGTGCACAACCGGGTGCGGATGATCGTGGCCAGCTTCCTGGTCAAGGACCTCCACCTCGACTGGCTGCGGGGCGCCGACCTGTTCCTCGACCGCCTGCAGGACGGCGACCTGGCCTCGAACCACCACGGTTGGCAATGGGTGGCCGGCACCGGCACCGACCCCGCCCCCTACTTCCGCATCTTCAACCCCACCAGCCAGGGCAAGAAGTTCGACGCCGACGGCGACTACGTGCGGCGGTGGGTGCCCGAGCTGCGCCACGTGGTGGGCGGCACCGTCCACGAGCCGTGGAAGCTCAAGGGGGGACCGCCCCGGGGCTACCCGCAGCCCATCGTCGACCACGACGAGGAGCGCCGGGAGGCACTGGCCCGTTACAACCGGATTCGGGAGCACACAACGGAGTGCCACGACCGGCCCGAGGCGCGACGATCACCACCATGACCGAAGACGATCGCTGGGCCGCGGTGCTGGCCCGCCACGACGCCGACTTCTACTACTCGGTGCGCACGACCGGCGTGTACTGCCGGCCGTCGTGCGCCGCCCGCCGCCCCCGCCGGGAGAACGTCGCCTTCCACGCCACCGTCGACGAGGCCGAAGGGGCCGGGTTCCGCCCCTGCCGCCGGTGCCGGCCGGACGAGGTGCCGGCGGCCGAGCGCCGGGCAGCCCTCGTCGCCGCCGCCTGCCGGGCCATCGAGACCGCCGCCGAACGGGGCGACCCGACCTCGGTCGTCACCCTGGCCGCCGCCGCCGGGATGAGCCGGTCGCATTTCCACCGGGGTTTCAAGGCGGTCACCGGGCTGACGCCCAAGGCCTACGCCACCGAGGTCCGCAACCGGCGGGTGCGGGAGGCCCTGGCCGGCGCCACCGGCGACACCGGCCGCACCATCACCGACGCCATCTACGACGCCGGCTTCAACTCCAACGGCCGCTTCTACGCCACGTCCGCCGCCGCCCTGGGCATGACCCCCACCGCCTACCGGGCCGGCGCCCAGGGCCTCACCGTCCGCTTCGGTGTCGGCCAGTGCTCCCTGGGGTCGGTCCTGGTGGCCGCCACCGACGCCGGCGTGTGCGCCATCTTCCTGGGCGACGACCCCGACGCCCTCGTCCACGACCTGGAGGACCGCTTCCGGGGCGCCACCCTCACCGGCGGCGACGCCCCCTTCGAGCAGTGGATGGCAGCCGTGGTGGCCCTCGTCGACGATCCGAGCACGGGCCTCAACCTGCCCCTCGACGTGCGGGGCACCGCCTTCCAGCAGCGGGTGTGGCAGGCCCTGCGGGCGATCCCCGCCGGCCGTACCGCGACCTACGGTGAGATCGCGGCCACCATCGGTGCCCCCACCGCCGTCCGGGCCGTGGCCGCCGCCTGCGCCGCCAACCAGCTGGCGGTGGCCATCCCCTGCCACCGCGTCGTCCGCACCGACGGTTCCCTGTCCGGCTACCGGTGGGGCGTCGACCGCAAGCGCCTCCTCCTGGAGCGCGAAGCCAGGTCGTAGCCTGGCGGCGATGGACGACTCGGCCCTCGCCGCCCGCACCGAGCGGGTGCGCGCCCGGATGGCGGAGCTCGAGGTCGACGCCCTCCTGCTCTCCCTCGGCGCCGATCTGCCGTGGCTCACCGGCTACCAGGCCATGCCCCTCGAGCGGCTCACCATGCTCGTCCTCCCGTGCGACGGGGAGGCGACGCTCGTCGTGCCCCGCCTCGAAGCCCCGAGGGTCGAGCCCCATCCCGACCTGTTCGGCATCCTGGCGTGGGAGGAGGGCGAGGACGCCATCGGCTTCGTGGCCGAGCTCACCGGCCGCCGCCGGCAGCGCATCGCGATCTCCGACCGCACGTGGGCCACCTTCGTCCTCGACCTGCAGGAGGCGCTGCCCGGGTGCTGGTGGCTCCCGTCGTCCCTGGTCACGTCGCCCCTACGGGCGGTCAAGGACCCGTCCGAGGTCGACGCCCTCCGGCGGGCGGCGGCGGCCGCCGACCGGGTGGCGAGCCAGCTCGTCAGCGGCGAGATCCCCCTGGTGGGCCGCACCGAGGCCGACGTCTCCCGCGAGATCGGTGAGCGCCTCCTGGCCGAGGGCCACCAGAAGGTGAACTTCGCCATCGTGGGCAGCGGCCCCAACTCGGCCAGTCCCCACCACGACGCCGGGCCCCGGGTGGTCGGGCGGGACGAGGCGGTGGTCTGCGACTTCGGCGGCACCCTCGACGGCTACTGCTCCGACATCACCCGCACCGTGTTCACCGGCCGCCCGCCCATCGAGTTCCGCACCCTCTACAACGTGCTGGAGGAGGCCCAGGCCATGGCGGTGGAGGCGGCCACCGTCGGCACCCGGTGCCAGGACGTCGACCTGGTGGCCCGGGCCCACATCCACGACGCCGGCTTCGGCGCCTACATCGTCCACCGCACCGGCCACGGCATCGGCCTGGAGGAGCACGAGGACCCCTACATCGCCGGCGGCAACGCCCTGCCCCTCGTCTCCGGCCACGCCTTCTCCATCGAGCCCGGCATCTACGTCCCCGGACGCTTCGGGGCCCGCATCGAGGACATCGTGGTCGCCACCGCCGCCGGCCCCGAGCCCCTCAACCGGGTCGCCCACGGCCTGGCCCTGGTCGAGGCCTGAGGCTGGTCGGACCGCCCCATGGACCTCGGCCTGCGGGGCAAGGTCGCCCTGGTCACCGCCGCCTCCAAGGGCCTCGGACGGGCGTCGGCCCACGCCCTGGCCCGGGAGGGCGCCAGGTTGGTGATCTGCGCCCGGGGCGAGGAGGCGCTGGAGAAGGCCCGGGCGGAGCTGGCCGCCCTCACCGACGTGGTCGCGGTGGTGGGCGACGTCACCCGCCCCGAAGTACCCAAGCGGCTGGTCGACACCGCCATCGACCGCTTCGGCGGACTCGACGTGCTGGTCGGCAACGCCGGTGGACCTCCGGCCATGCGGGCCCTCGAGGTCGACGACGCCTCCCTCACCGCCGCCCTGAACGCCAACCTGCTCACGTCGATCCGGCTGGTACAGGCCGCGGTGCCGCCCATGCGCGCCGCCGGCTGGGGTCGGATCGTCCTCATCGCGTCGACGTCGGTGAAGCAGCCCCTGCCCAACCTCGCCCTGTCGAACGCGGCCCGGGCGGGGCTGTGGGGGTGGGCCAAGACGGCGGCCCAGGACCTCTTCGCCGACGGGATCACGCTCAACCTGGCTCTACCCGGCTACCACGCCACCGATCGGGTCGTGGCCGTCGGTACGCCCGAGGGCGTCCCTCTGGGGGATCCGGCCGACTTCGGGAAGGTGGTGGCCTTCCTCTGCTCCGATCCCGCCCGCTTCGTGAGCGGGTCGGCGATCGCCGTCGACGGGGCCAGGATTCTCGGCCTCAGCTGAGGAGGCCGGCGCGACGACCTAGCGCTCGTCGGGGGTGCTCGGGTGCCGGTGGCGGCGGTTGACCTGACCGTCGTTGCGGCGGGCGGGCTCGTCCTGGAGGTTCTCCATGGCGCCCATGGCCCGGGTCCACTCCGCCGGCACACCGTCGAGCTTGCGCAGGGTGTGGCGGAAGCGCCAGATGCCGGCGGTCTGCTTCAGCCGCTCGCCGGCCACCCGTGCGACGAGGAGAGCCACACCAAGGGCCAGACACGCGTAGGCCGCCACTTCCAAGATCGTGTCAGTCATGGTCTCGTCTCCCAGGTCATCGTATCCCTGCTCTCATTTTCGGCATCGGGGGCCTCGACCTTGAGACCCGCGTAGGTCAGATACCTGACGATTCCTCGTGGGCGCCCCGTCCAAACCGTTTACGGAGCCCATGGGAGGATGGGATGCCTTGATCCGCCTCGACGCCGCCACCGTGCTGCTGCAGTGGGCTACCGGCGGCCTGTTCTTCCTCTGGGTGACGTCGCGCCGTCGCCTCCTGGGGATCGGCTACGGATGGCTCCTGCGCACCGTCTACGCCGCGATCGCGGTGGGGGCGGTGGTCGCCGGACAGCTCATCGAGCCGGTCCCGGTGCGGGACACCTCCGCCGCCCTGGTGGCGGTGGCCGCCGGCGTCGCCCTCGTGGTGTCGATCGTCCGGCGCCAGGCGGGGGTCTCCGGGGGGCGGGCCCTCAAGGAGCGGCGGGCGGCCCGGGTGGCGGCCATGCTGAGCCCGGAGGGTGGCGCCACCGCCGAGGCCCCGGACACGGTGCCCGGCAAAGAGTTCCCCCCCGTCCTCGACCTGATCGCGCCCGCCATCGGCGTGGTCGGACTGGCGGCCGCCGCGGTCGATGCGGGCGGGCCCACCGTGCTCGCCCTCGTCCGGATCCTGGCCGGCGCCGCCTTCCTGGGGGCGGTGTCCGACGCCATGCTCCTCGGCCACTGGTACCTGGTGCAGCCGGGACTCGGCCGCCAGCCCCTCCTCGAGCTCAACCGGTGGCTGGCCATCACCTGGCCCCTCGAGGTGGGCGCCCTCCTGTGGCCCACGGGCATGCTCTCGGTGCTCTCGGGGTCGATCGACGACGGGTGGAACGGCACCCTGGGCTGGTTCTGGGTCGCCTGCGCCCTCACCACCCTCGTCCTCACCTTCGTCACCAGCAAGGCCCTGGAGGAGAAGTCCTACTCGGCGGTGATGGCCGCCACCGGCCTCCTCTACCTGGCCATCCTCATGGCCTTCGGCACCGACCTGGTGGCCCGGGCCGTGCTCGCCCGCTGACGGACCCTTTTTTTGGTGAGATATGTACCTCTGCGGTACATATTTCACCAAAGAACCGCCGCCCGTAGGCCCTAGCGGGCGACGAAGTACTTGGCCTGGGGGTGGTGGCAGATGAGAGCCGAGGTGGTCTGCTCGGGGACGTACTGGAAGTCCTCGCTCACCTCGACGCCGATGCGGTCCGCCTCCAGCAGCTCGGCCACCTTGAGGTTGTCCTCCAGGTCGGGGCAGGCCGGGTACCCCCACGAGTAGCGCCCGCCCCGGTAGCCCTGGCGGACGAGCATGTCGGTGAGGCGGCCGTCCTGGTCGCCGAAGCCCCACTCGTCGCGGATGCGCTTGTGCCAGTACTCGGCCAGCGCCTCCGCCATCTCCACTCCCAGCCCGTGGAGCATGAGGTACTCGGTGTACCGGTCCTGCTTGAACAGCTCGGCCGTGGCCTCCGACACCCGCGACCCGATGGTGACGATGTGGAAGCAGGCATAGTCGACCTCGCCCGAGTCGACGGGCCGGAAGAAGTCGGCGATGCACCGCCACGGCGAGCTTCGCTCCCGGGGATACGAGAACCGCATCCACTCCGCGGTGCGGGTGTCGTCCTTCCAGATGACCAGGTCGTTGCCGTCGCCGTTGGCCGGGTAGTACCCGTACACAAGCTGAGGGATGAGCAGCCCCCCCTCGATGGCCTTGCCCAGCTCCTCCCGCAGCTGGGGCCGGATGCGGTCCTTGAATTCGACGTCGGGCTCGCCCTTGTGGGGACGGAACTGCCACTGGTTGCGGAACAGGGCCGTCTCGTTGATGTAGCCGGCGATGTCGTCCAGGGCGATCCCCTTCACCACCCGCGACCCGAGGAAGGGGGGTATGAAGACGGGGTTGTCGGCGACCACGTCGGGCGACCGGACGGGTAGGTCGTCCTCCGACATCCCGTCGCGCTCGATCGTCGGCAGCACCCGGCCCAGCGGCATCCGGCCGAACGTGGGGTCGTCGTCGCCCGACCGCTTCATCTCCATCAGCCGGTCCATGGTGTGAAGCCCCTCGAAGGCGTCCTTGCCGTAGAACACCCGTCCCTCGTAGACCTCCCGCAGATCGCGCTCCACGTAGCGCCGGGTGAGGGCGGCCCCGCCCAGCAGCACCGGCACCTCGGTGAGGCCCCGCCGGTTCAGCTCCTCCAGGTTCTCCCGCATGATGAGGGTGCTCTTCACCAGCAAACCGCTCATGCCGAGAACGTCGGCGCCGACCTCGTCGTACTTGGCCAGCATCTCCGCCAGCGACACCTTGATCCCGAGGTTGTGGACCTCGTAGCCGTTGTTGGTGAGGATGATGTCGACCAGGTTCTTGCCGATGTCGTGGACGTCGCCCTTCACCGTCCCGATCACCAGCCGGCCCTTGCCGCCGGAGGCGGCCTTCTCCATGTGGGGCTCCAGGTAGGCGACCGACGCCTTCATGCACTCGGCCGACTGGAGGACGAACGGCAGCTGCATCTCGCCCGCCCCGAACAGGTCGCCGACCACCTTCATCCCGGCCAGGAGCATGTCGTTGACGATGGTGAGGGCGGGCGTGGTGACGAGGGCCTCGTCGAGGTCGGCGGTGAGGCCGTCGCGGTCGCCGTCGATGATGCGCTGCTCGAGCCGCCGCGCCACCGGCCACCCGCTGCGGTCCTCCTTGACGAGGGTGGCCGACGACACCCCCTCGAACAGCTTCAGCAGCGCCTGCAACGGGTCGTAGCCGGGCTGGCGCCGGTCGTAGACCAGGTCGAGGCAGACCCGGCGCTGCTCCTCGGGGATCTTGTTGAGGGGCATGATCCGGGCTGCGTGGACGATGGCGGCGTCGAGCCCGGCCTCGATGCACTCGTTGAGGTAGACCGAGTTGAGGACGTGGCGGGCCGCCGGCGTCAGCCCGAAGGACACGTTCGACAGGCCGAGGATGGTGGACACGCCCGGCAGCTGGGCCTTGATGAGCTTGATGCCCTCGATGGTCTCGATGCCGTCCCGCCGGCTCTCCTCCATGCCCGTCGACAGGGGGAGGGCGAGGGCGTCGAATATCAGATCCGACGGCTCCATCCCGTAGCGGTCGACGGCGATGTCATGGATGGCCTGGGCCGCCCGCAGCTTCCACGCCGCGGTGCGGGCCTGGCCCTCCTGGTCGATGCAGGTGCAGACGACGGCCGCCCCGTACTCGCGGGCCAGGCTGAAGAAGCGGTCGAGGCGGGTGCCGGGGGCGTCGCCGTCCTCCAGGTTGACCGAGTTGAGGACGGCCTTGCCCCCGATCCACATCAGGGCGGCCTCGA
>JAXDMK010000159.1:0-45150 GCA_034666105.1 Actinomycetota bacterium
GTCTGGGCCTGGGGGTGGAACGCCTTCGGCCAGCTGGGCGACGGCAGCACCGTCGACCAGGCGGCGCCGATCCCCATCATGTACGCGGCGGTGTTCTCCATCTCGGCCGGCGTTGGGCACGGCGTCGCCGCCGGGGTCGACAACCCCTGAGCCGCCGGCGGTAGCGTCCCCGGCGGACGTGTTCCTCTCCCTCGACTTCCTGTACGTGCCGACGGCCGACGTCGACGCCACCGCCGCCCGCTACGTGGAGTCGCTGGGGGCGGAGCTCGTCTGGAAGGTCCGGGGGATGGGCACCGTCGTGGCCTGCCTGCGGGTGGCCGAGGGCGGACCGTCGGTCCTGCTCTCCGGACACCTCCCGGGCGAGAACCCGGTGCTCGTGTGGCGGGTGGCCGACTACGCGGCCGCGGTGGCCGGCCTGCGGGCGGGAGGCATCACCGACATCGAGGAAATGGAGATCCCCCACGGGCCGTGCGCCAGTTTCCGCGCCCCCGGCGGCCAGCGCATGGCCGTCTACCAGCTCGTACGCCCCGGCGCCGACGCCCACTTCGCCGGCCGCAGCGACGACGGGTGAAGGTGCGTCGGGCCGGTTACGGCCCCTGGTCGCGGAGGAACTTCTCCAGCTCGGCGGCCAGCTCGTCGCCCGAGGGCAGGTTGGCCCAGCCGGCGGCGATGGCGCTCTGGTTCTCGACCTCGGCGTCGAACTGGGTCTCCAGCTGGCGGATCAGGGTGCGGTGCTGGGCGCTGTTCGACGCCAGCTCGTCGAGGCGGTGCCGCGCCTCCTCCGCCGCCTCCTGCAGTTCGGGCGCGTCGACCACGACGCCCGTCACCCGGGTGAGGCCCTCGAGCAGCCGGATGCTGGCCTCGGGGTAGGGCAGGCCGGCGGCGTAGTGGGGGACCCGGGCCCACAGCCCGATGGTGGGAATGTCGTCGACGCCGAACCGCTCGCCAAGGGCGGCGAGGACGCCGGCCGGGACCTGCAGGGTGCCCGAGACCACACCGATCGAGGTGGCCAGCTCGGCCGACGAGGCGCTGGCGGCCAGGGGTGAGGTGCGGGTGTGGGGGACGGGGGCGGGGAAGCCGGCCATCCCGACCAGGAGGCGGACCTGGAACATGGCGGCCAGCTCGGCCACCGCCTCGGCGAAGGCGTGCCACCGGCTGTCGGGTTCGGGTCCGACCAGGACGAGAACGTCGTGGCCGTAGTCGTCGCGGCCCGAACGCAGCTCGATCCGGGGCCAGGTGAGGTCCTGGTAGACGCCGTCCTCCATGAGCGACAGCGGCCGCCGGGCCCGGTAGTCGATGAACTCGTCGGAGTCGAAGCTGGCGACCAGCTCGGTGGGGATCGCCTTCACCAGGGCGGCCATGGCGCCGGCGCCGGCCAGCCCGGCGTCGATCCAGCCGTCGGGGGCGAGGACGAGGGCGGGGTGGTCGAGCTCCGGTCGACTGTGGATCTCGTAGAGCCGCGGATCTTGTGCCATTTCGATCCAAGGTACCTTCGGAAACGGAATCCACCGCCAGGCCGAAGGGTTGGATAGTCGTATGGCCGATGTCACCGATGCCACATTCGAACGGGATGTCCTCGAACGCTCGGTCGAGGTTCCGGTCGTCGTCGACCTGTGGGCGGAATGGTGCGGCCCGTGCAAGACGCTCGGTCCGATCCTCGAGCGGGCGGTGGCGGCCACCAACGGCGGGGTCGAGCTGGCCAAGGTCGACGTCGACGCCAACCCCCGGGTGTCGTCCACCTTCAACGTGCAGTCGATCCCGGCCGTGTTCGCCCTCCAGGACCGTCGCATCGTCGACTCGTTCATCGGCGCCCTGCCCGAGGCCGAGGTTCAGGCGTTCATCGCCAAGCTGGCGCCGGCCCTGTCGGAGGCCGACCGGCTGGTGGCGGCGGGCGACGAGGCGTCGCTACGGGCCGCGCTCGAGCTCGACCGTGACCACGCCGGCGCCGTGATCGCCCTGGCCGAGCTGCTGATCGACGGCGGTGAGAGCGAAGAGCCGTTGGAGCTGCTGAAGCGTCTCCCGGAGACGGCCGACGTGCGCCGGGTGGCGGCCCGGGCCCGGCTGGCGGCGGGTGCGGGTGCAGGTGCGGGCGGGGCCTCGGGCGACGGCGAGGTCCGCCTCGAGGACCGCTTCGAGTCGCTGCTGGCCCGGGTCAAGGACGACGAGACGGCCCGCCAGGAGTACCTCGACATGCTCGAGCTGCTGGGGGCCGACGATCCCCGGCGCACGCAGTACCGCCGGGCGCTCGCCTCCCGGCTGTACTGAGCCGGGTCGGGGCGGCGCGGCCGTGGCCATCCGCCGGCGGGGCGACCACTGGATCTGGGTGGGGGGACCGGTTCCTCCCGGGTCCGACGCCATCACCGTCTGGTCGGTGATCTCGGTCCGGCGGGCGGCGGCCGACAGTCCCCGGCTGCTGCGCCACGAGGAGGAGCACGTCCGCCAGTGGCACGCCCTCGGGCCCATCGGGTTCCTCCGCCAGTACCTGGGGGCCTACGTCAAAGGAAGGGTCCACGGCTTCGGCCATCGGGCCGCCTACCGGATGATCCCCCTCGAAATCGAGGCCGAGGACGCCGCCCGGCGGTTCATGGAGAGCGGCGGCGCGGGCGAAGGCGCCGGTGGCGGCGGAGGCGGCGCCCTGCCGTAGCGTCGTCCGGCGCCGCCGGCGCCGGCTGTCGTAGGCATCGGATAATCTGGGTGGGCCGGCTTCCCCCTTGGCTGTAGTCATCGCCGTGGGGACGTGCCGATGCCCGACCTCCTGTCCGCCCCTTCCTCTTCGCCGCCCGCGTGGGTGGCCCGGCTCGCCTTCGTCCGGGAGGCGGTCACACCCGTACGGGTGGTTTTGGCGGTGGCCGGCGTGGTGGCCGCGGTCGCCTTCGGGCTCATCTTCCTCCGGATACCGTCGCACCCGGCCGAGCTGGTGCTGCCCAAGGCGGGTGAGGTGCCGCCGGCCACCCCCGCGGCCGGTCCCGCCGGCCCCAACGGCTCGGCCCCGCCCACGTCGACTGTGGGCGGGGGCGGGGCGGGGGTGGTCACCGCCCATGCCGCGGGGCAGGTGGCGGCGCCGGGGGTGTACTCGGTTCCGGCCGGGTCCCGGGTCGCCGACCTGGTCACGGCCGCGGGCGGGCTGCTGCCCGAAGCCGACGTCGACCGGCTCAACCTGGCGGCCAAGGTGGTCGACGGCACCCGGGTCTACATCCCCCGCCGGGGTGAGGCACCGCCGAGCGAGGCGCCGGCGGCCAGCGCCGGCGGGGTGGCCGACTCCGGGGCCGGGGCGGGCTCACCCGGGGGCGCGCCGGCGGGGCCGGTCGACCTCAACACCGCCACCGCCGCCCAACTCGACACCCTGCCCGGCGTCGGCCCGGCCACCGCCAACGCCATCATCACCTACCGCACCCGCAACGGACGCTTCAAGTCGGTCACCGAGCTGCTCGAGGTGCCGGGCATCGGTCCGGCCAAGCTGGAGGCGATCCGTCCCCTGGTCGTGGTCTCGTGACGGCCGTCGGCGTCGCCCCGCGGGCGGGACGGGCCATGGGCGACGGTGCGGTGGTGGTGATGGCGCTCGCGACGGCGGCGGGTGCCCTGGCCTCCTCGTTGGTCCGGGTGCCGCTCCTGCCGGCGGTGGCGCTGGCGGCCGTCGGGGTGCTGAACCGGCGGCCGGTGGCGGTCATCGTGGGCGCCGCCCTCCTGGCCATGGCCCTGGGCGCGAGGGCCGAGGCCGGGTTGCGGCCGCCGATGGTGGGGCAGTGGCGGGGGACCGCCACCCTCGTGGGCGACCCGTCCAACGCCTTCGGCGGCGTGCGGGTCGATGTGCGCATCCTGGGCAAACGGGTCGAGGCCCAGGCCCGGGGCGCCGCCGCCGCCCGCCTCCGGTCCCGGCTGGCGGGCGAACAGGTGTCGATGGCGGGCGAGCTCCGACCGGTGCCGGCTTCGGCCCGGGCCTACTCCTTCCGCCGGCACGTGGCCGCCCAACTCCTGGTCACCGAGATCGGCGGGTGGGAACTCGGCAACGGTCCCAGCCGGCTGGCCAACGGCATCCGGCGCACGCTGCTGGCCGGAGTGGCATCCCTGCCGGCGGAGCGGCGGGCCCTCTACGCCGGGTTCGTCCTGGGCGACGACCGCGACCAGCCGGTGGAGATCACCGACGACTTCCGCGCCGCCGGCCTCACCCACCTCCTCGTCGTCAGCGGTCAGAACGTGGCTTTCGTCCTGGCGCTGCTGTCGCCCCTGTTGCGCCGGCTGCGGCTCGGCGCCCGGCTGACGGCGGGCCTGGTGCTGCTGCTGCTGTTCGGCGTGCTGACCCGGTGGGAGCCGTCGGTGCTCCGGGCCGAGGCCATGGCCGGGCTGGCCCTGCTCTCCTCCACCATGGGCCGCCCCGTTTCGGGCCTGCGCATCCTGGCCCTGGCCGTCACCGGCCTCCTCCTCGTCGACCCGCTGCTGGTGGGCAGCCTGGGCTTCCTCCTGTCGGTGGGCGCGTCGGCGGGCATCCTGCTCCTGTCCCGGCCCATCGCCGCTCTGCTCCCCGGACCCCGGCCGCTGGCCGAGGCGCTGGGTGTCACCCTGGCCGCCCAGGTGGGCGTGGCGCCGGTGCTGGTGCCGGTGTTCGACGGGCTGCCGGTGGCGTCGCTGCCGGCCAACCTGCTGGCCGTGCCGGTGGCCGGGCCCCTGATGATGTGGGGCATCGCCGCCGGACTGCCGGCGGGGATCGTGGGCGGCCCGCTGGCCCGGATCGTCCACGTCCCCACCGAGATCATGGTGGCGTGGGTGGCGGCCGTCGCCCGCTGGGGAGCGGGGCTACCGCTGGGCCGGGCCCGTCTCCCGCACCTGCTGGCCCTGGCCACGGTCACGACCGGCGCCTTTGTCGCCCGGCGCACCGGACGCGGCGGCTTCGTCCGGGGCCTGGCCGGGGCCGCGGTGGCGGTGCTGGTGGTGCCGGCGGTGGCCGCCCGCTGGCCGCCGGCGGTCGACGGGCGCCCGCTGGTGTCCGGCGCCCACCTCTGGCGTCGGGGCGGCACGACCGTCCTGGTCGTCGACGGATCCACCACCACCTCGGGGCGGCTCATGTCGGCCCTGCACAACCTCGACGTCCGTCGCCTCGACGTGGTGGTGATGGCCCGACCAGGAATCGCCGCCGCCCGGTGGATCGAGCCGGTGCTGCGAAGGTTCCCGGTCGGAGTCCTGCTGGCGCCAACGGGGAACCGGCTGGCGGGCTCGGTGGTGCCCGCGCTCGGATCGCACCTGGTCGCGGGCCCGCTGACGATCGCGGTCGACGCCGTCGCCCCCAACCTCACCGTCCGGGTGGGCGAAGCCCGCGGTCCGCCGCATTAGGGTCGGAGCGGCGATTCGCAACCAGGCAAAGGAGTTCTGTGGCAGAGAAGGTGACGGTGGAGCTCGTCGACGACCTCGATGGCAGCCCCGCCGACGAGAAGGTTCGGTTTGCTCTCGGCGGCAGCCAGTACGAGATCGACCTGTCCCGCGCCAACGCGGAGAAGTTCCGGGCCGCGCTGAAGCCGTACATCGACGCGGCCCGCCCTCCCGGCCTGGCCTCGCAGAGCATCGCCCGCCGCCAGGCGTCGACGGGGAAGCGGGCCAGCAGCGGGGCCGCCGCCCTCGGCGTCGACCCCAAGGCGGTCCGGGTGTGGGCCGACGAGAACGGCATCGAGGTCCCGTCCCGGGGCCGGATCCCGAAGCCCATCCTCGACCAGTACATGGCCGCCTCCGGGACCTGACCGGAGCACCGCCGGGATAGCTTCCCCGCCATGCGGCTGAGCCTCGGCGGGCGCGCCCACGACCTCACCACCCGGGCCCTCGTCATGGGCATCCTCAACCGCACCCCTGACTCGTTCTTCGACAAGGGCGCCACCTGGGATTTCGACGCCTTCCTGCGTCGGGCCGACCAGCTGGTGGAGGAGGGCGCCGACATCCTCGACGTCGGCGGGGTCAAGGCCGGTCCCGGGCCCCACGTCACCGAGCCGGAGGAGCTCGACCGGGTGGTCCCGGCCATCGAGGCCCTGCACGCCCGCTTCGACGTCGCCCTCTCGGTCGACACCACCCGGGCCACGGTGGCCGCCGCCGGC
Source organism: Actinomycetota bacterium (assembly GCA_034666105.1). GTDB lineage: Bacteria > Actinomycetota > Acidimicrobiia > Acidimicrobiales > AC-14 > JAXDMK01. The sequence continues at coordinate 6,075 of JAXDMK010000159.1, forward strand.
TTTGCCGCGGGCGCGGTCGTGGGCAACGACATCAGCGGCTTCGCCGACCCCGACTACCTCACCGTGAGCGCGGCCGCGGGGGCCACGGTCGTCGCCACCCACATCCGCCTCGCGCCCCGCGTCCCCGACCCCGACCCCCGCTACGACGACCTGGTGGGCGAGGTCCGCAACTTCCTGGTCGAGCGGGCCCACCGGGCCGAGGCCGCCGGCATCCCGCCCGACCGCATCGTCCTCGACGCCGGCCTTGACCTGGGCAAGACCGCGGCCCAGTCGCTGGAGCTGCTCCAACAGTCCCGCCGGCTGGCCGAGCTGGGCTACCCCCTGCTCCTGTCGGCCTCGAACAAGACGTTCCTGGGTGTCCTCCTCGACCTCGACGTCACCCAGCGGCGGGATGCCTCCATGGCCGCCACCGCCCTGGGGATGGCCCGGGGCTGCCGGATCATCCGGGCCCACGACGTCAAGGGCACCCGGCGGGTGTGCCGGACGATCGCAGCCATCCTCGAGGCCCAGGTCGGCCCCCCGTGACCGGCGGCGACACCCCCGATTTCCCGGCCTACCTGGTGAAGGGCGACGACGCCACCCTCGTGGCCGACGCCGTCCACGCCCTCGTGGCCGACCTGGTGGGCGACGACGACGCCAGCCTGGTGGTCGAGGAGCTGTCCGGCGACTACGAGATGCGCGCCGTCGTCGACGCCGCCCAGACACCGCCCTTCTTCGGCGGTCACCGGGTGGTGGTGGCCCGCGAGGTCGGCCGTTTCCTCACCGCCGACGTCGCCCCCCTCGTCGCCTACCTGGCCGACCCTCTCGACACCACCCGCCTGGTGCTCGTGGCCGGGGGCGGACAGCTCTCCCGGGCCATCGCCGACGCGGTGCGCAAGGTCGGCCACGTGGTCGACGCCACCGTGCCGACGGGCCGCAACCGGTCGACGTGGCTGGCGGCCAGGATCAAGGACGGGCCCGTCCGCCTGGACGCGGCCGCCATCGACCTGGCCGGACGTCATCTGGGCGACGACCTCGGGCGGCTCGGCTCCCTCCTGGAGACGCTGGCGGTGGCCTACGGCGCCGGCGCCCGCCTCGGTCCCGACGAGGTCGCCCCGTTCCTGGGCGAGGCCGGTGGCGTCGCCCCGTGGGAGCTCACCGACGCCATCGACCGGGGCGACACCGCGGCCGCCCTCACCACCCTCCACCGGTTGACGGCGGCCGGCGGGCGCCACCCGCTGGTGGTGCTGGCCACGCTTCACACCCACTTCGCCCGCATGCTGCGCCTCGACGGGGCCGACGCGCCCGACGAGACGGCCGCGGCCCGGCTGCTGGGGCTGACCGGCTCCACCTTCCCGGCCAAGAAGGCGCTGCTCCAGGCCCGCCGCCTGGGATCGGCCCCCATCGCCCGCGCCATCACCCTGCTGGCCGACGCCGACATGGCCCTCAAGGGGGCGACGGAGTGGTCGGGCGATCTGGTGCTGGAGGTGCTGGTGGCCCGCCTCAGCCGGCTGGCCCCGGCCCGTCGCCGGGAGGCCGGCCGCCGGTAAGCGACCGCCGGCGGGGAAGGAGCGAGCAGCTACTTGGAGGCTGCCGCCACCCGCTTCATCAGGGCCGACTTGCGGTTCGACGCCTGGTTGCGGTGGATGATGCCCTGGGCCGCGGCCTTGTCGATGCGCTTGACCGCCATGCGGACGGCCTCGGGGCTGGTGTCGGCATCGGCCTGGACGGCGACGACGGCGTTCTTGACGCGCGTCTTGATCTCCGACTTGACGGCCTTGTTCCGCAGGCGGCGAACCTCGTTCTGCCGGTTGCGCTTGATTTGGCTCTTGATGTTCGCCATGAGTTGACCAGGGTACCAGCGACCCGGGGGCGGCTCCGCCCCCCACGGCCCCCCGACGTCGAGGGCTCGGACTCCCTGCGGGCGGCTGACTTCATGTTCCGACCGGCGTGTCGGCTCCTTCGTCGCCTGCCGGTCGGCCAGACTCGGGACGTGGTGCTGGCCGGCTTGGAGGGCAACGAACTGGAGCTGCGGGTCGTCGGCTACCAGTTCCCCGACGACGACACCGACCCGTGGGACTCCAACTGGCTGTTGGTGGCGCTGCGGGTGGTCTCGCCTGCCGGCACGTGGGAGGTCGTCGACCCCTGCCTGACGACGTGGGAGGCCAAGCACCTGGTGCGATGGCTGGTGAACGGGGCCGCCCGCGACCCCGGGGCCACGCCCGCGACCTTCTCCGAGCCCAACCTGGTGATGGCGGCCCGGGCCAAGCCGTCGGACCCCAACCGGGTCCTGCTGCGGGCCGCGTTCCAGCTCGAGCTGCGCCCGCCGTGGGCCCGGGGGAGCGGGGGCACGGAGCTGGCCGTCGATCTCGACGTGGGGCGGGCGGCGCTGGCCCGGGCCGCGGCATCGCTCCTCGGTGACCTGGTCAGATTCCCGCAACGGGGCGACGACCCAACCCTCTGACCCCCGTAGTCTGTCTCCCATGGCCACCTTTGCCCTCGTCCACGGCGCCTGGTTCGGTGGGTGGTGCTGGACACCGCTGGCGGCCGAGCTGCGCAAGATGGGCCACACCGTCGTCGCCCCCGATCTGCCCATCGAGGACCCCGAGGCCGGCATCGCCGAGTACGCGGCGGTCATCGAGGCGGCCCTCGACGGCATCGGCGCCGGCGAAGGCGGCCCGTTGGCGAACGACGATGTCATCCTCGTCGGCCACTCGACGGGCGGGCTGGTCATCCCCGTGGTGGCCGAGCACCGGCCCGTCGCCGGCCTCATCTTCCTGTGCGCCTTCCTGCCCGACCCCGGCCAGCCCATGCACATCGACGAGGACACGTTCTCGCCCGCCTGGGCCGCCCTGTCCGCCCACCAGGTCACCCATGACGACGGGACCACGTCGTGGCCCGAGGAGGCCGCCATCCAGGCCTTCTTCCACGACTGCGAGATGGCCGTGGCCCAGCGGTGCGCCCGCCAGCTCCGCCGCCAGTCGTGGACTCCGGCCAACCAGGAGAACCCGCTCGAGGCCCTGCCGACGGCGCCCGCGGCCTACGTGCTGTGCATCGACGACCGCTCCATCGCCCCCGGCTGGTCCCGGCGCATGGCCCGGAGCCGGCTCGGTGTCGACCCCATCGAGCTCCCCGGCGGCCACTCCCCGATGATCGTCGACGCCCCCCTGGTGGCCGACCTCTTCGACCAGATGGCCGCCGGCCTGGCCCAGCTCCGCCAGCAGCCCCCCGCCTGACGCCGCCGCCGGCCCCCCGCCGGTACCCGAAGAGCCGGCCCACTCGCCTGTAGGACAATGGGTCCAGCCCATGATCTCCCGCGACCTCATCCGCAACCTGTCGATCATCAGCCACATCGACCACGGCAAGACCACCCTGTCCGACCGCATCCTCGAGCTGACGGGGGCGGTCGACGCCCGCGACATGCGCGAGCAGTACCTCGACTCGATGGACCTCGAGCGGGAGCGGGGCATCACCATCAAGGCCCAGAACGTGCGCCTGCCGTGGAAGGGCCACACCATCCACCTCATCGACACGCCCGGCCACGTCGACTTCGGCTACGAGGTGTCACGGTCGCTGGCCGCCTGCGAGGGGGCCATCCTCCTGGTCGACGCCACCCAGGGCATCGAGGCCCAGACCCTCGCCACCTGCTACCAGGCCATCGAGGCCAACCTCGAGATCGTGGCCGCGGTCAACAAGGTCGACCTGCCGGCGGCCGATCCCGACCGGGTCGAGGACGAGATCGAGAAGGTCCTCGGCATCGACAAGACGACGATCCTGCGCATCAGCGCCAAGACCGGCGAGGGGGTGGCCGAGCTGCTCGACGCCGCCTGCGCCCGCATCCCGGCGCCGAAAGGAGACCCCGAGGCGCCCCTCCAGGCCCTCATCTTCGACTCCATGTACGACCAGTACCGGGGCGTGATCAGCGCGGTACGGGTGTTCAACGGCGTCCTCTCCACCGGGTCCCGCCTCCGGTTCATCCAGGCCGGGGCCGTGCACGACGCCGACGAGGTGGGCGTGCGGGCGCCCGCCCTCACCCCGATCGCGGAGCTGGGCCCGGGCGAGGTCGGGTACCTGGTGGCCGGCATCAAGGACGTGAGCGAGGCCCGCTCGGGCGAGACCGTCACCGAGGCCGGCCGTCCCACCACCGAGCCCCTGATGGGCTACCGCGAGCCCAAGCCCATGGTTTTCTGCGGGCTGTATCCCGTCGACGGCGACGACTACTCCGACTTCCGAGACGCTCTCGACCGCCTCCGCCTCAACGACTCCTCGTTCACCTTCGAGCCCGAGACCAGCGGCGTCCTCGGCTTCGGGTTCCGGTGCGGGTTCCTCGGACTGCTGCACATGGAGATCGTGCGGGAGCGGCTGGAGCGGGAGTTCGACCTCAGCCTCATCGCCACCGTCCCGTCGGTGGAGTACCGGGCCCACCTGGTCAACGGCCAGATGGTCGAGGTCGACAACCCGGCCGACATGCCCCCGCCCAACAAGCTCAAGTCGATCGACGAGCCCTTCCTCACCCTCACCATCCTCCTGCCGAGCGACTACACCGGAGCGGTCATCGACCTGTGCCAGGGCCGGCGGGGCGAGATGAAGAAGATGGAGTACCTGTCGCCCGAGCGCCTGGAGCTCGTCTACCGGGTGCCGCTGGCCGAGGTCATCATCGACTTCTTCGACCAGCTCAAGAGCCGCACCAAGGGCTACGCCAGCCTCGACTACGAGCCCGACGGCTACGAGGAGAGCGACCTGGTGAAGGTCGACCTCCTCCTCAACGGCCAGCCGGCCGACGCCTTCAGCTGCATCCTGCACAAGTCCCGCTCCGAGGACTACGGCCGGCGGATGACGGAGAAGCTGCGGGAGCTGATCCCCCGCCAGCAGTACGACGTCCCCATCCAGGCCGCCATCGGCGGACGCATCATCGCCCGGACGACGGTGAAGGCCGTCCGCAAGGACGTCATCGCCAAGTGTTACGGCGGCGACATAACGCGGAAGAACAAGCTCCTCGACAAGCAGAAGGAGGGGAAGAAGCGGATGAAGTCGATCGGACGGGTCGAGGTACCGCAGGAGGCGTTCATCTCCGCCCTCCGTCTCGAGGAGTGACGTGACGCCGAGGGGGCGGCCGTTCATCGGCTGCTCCGGCTGGATGTACAAGCACTGGCGCGGTCGCGTCTACCCGCCCGACCTGCCCCAACGGCGATGGTTCGAGCACTACGCGTCGATGTTCGACTCCGTCGAGATCAACAACACGTTCTACCGGCTGCCCCCGGAGACGACGGCCGAGGAATGGGCGGCCAAGGCGCCGCCCGGGTTCGTGTACGCCCTCAAGCTGGGGCAGTTCGGCTCCCACCGCATGAAGCTGAAGGACGCGGCCTCGTGGCTGCCGAACCACCTCGACCGGCTGGAGCGCCTCGACGGCCACGGGGGCCCCACGCTCGTGCAACTCCCTCCCCGCTGGAAGCGGGACACGGCCCGCCTCGACGAGTTCCTGACGGTGGCGCCCAAGAGCCACCGGTGGGCGGTCGAGCTACGCGACCCGTCGTGGCTGCACGAGGAGGTTTACGAGGTCCTCCGCGGCCACGGGGCCGCCCTGTGCATCCACGACCTCCTGGCCGACATCCCGTGGGAGCAGACCACCGACTGGTCCTACTGGCGCTTCCACGGACCGGACGCCCGCAACCGCGCCTACCAGGGACGCTACGGCCCCGAGGGCCTGTTCTGGCCGGTCGAGCGCATGTCGTACTGGCTGGGCCGGGGCCACGACGTCTACGCCTACTTCAACAACGACGACTCCGGCTACGCGGTGGAGGACGCCCGCTGGCTGGCCGACCGCCTCCGCCCGCACGGTCCGGCGGTGAGGGACTGGTAGGCGCCGGCCAGATCACGTCGACAGGGGCGCGAACCGCCAGGGGCCGTACACTTCCGACAGTCCAGTTCAGCATCGGGGAGGCTGCGATGAGGAGCAAGGGTTGGGGTAGTCGGCTGGCCGTCCTGATGGTCTTCTGCCTGACGGCGGTGGCCTGCGGGAGCGACAAGACCACCGGCGGGAGCGGGGGCACCGGAGGGGCCTCGAGCTCGATTGTCGTCGGCACCACCGACTCGTTGCAGAACAGCTTCGACCCGGCCGAGGCCTACGACCTGTTCGCGTCGACAATCGACTGGAACACGGCGGAGACGCTGGTCACCTACCTGCCCAACGCCAGCGAGCCCACGCCGCTGCTGGCCGCGGCGATGCCCACGGTGTCGGCCGACGGCACCGTCTACACCTTCGAGCTGCGGCCCAACGTGAAGTTCCACGACGGCACCGCCCTCGACTCGGCGGCGGTGAAGTTCTCCCTCGAGCGGGCCCGTGACTTCGGCAACAAGGACGCGGAGGCGGCCGGCTTCCTGCTCACGGCGATCAAGAGCATCGCCACGCCCGCGCCGCTGAAGGTGGAGATCACCCTCGACAAGCCCAACGTGGCCTTCCTTTCCCGCCTCGCCTTCACCGTGGCCGACATCGTGAGCCCGACGGCCTACAAGGCGAATGTCCTCGCCGGCACCGAGGAGGGCCCCGCCATCATCGCCAAGTACAAGACCGACACCATCGTGGGCACCGGGCCCTACAAGGTCGTCTCCTACAAGGAGAAGGAATCGATCACCCTGGAGGCCAACCCCGACTACTGGGGCGCCAAGCCCAAGACCGACAAGGTCCTCATCCGCCTGTTCGACAAGTCGTCGGCCCTCAAGCTGGCCCTCCAGAACAAGGAGATCGACGTCGCTTACCGGGCCCTGCAGCCCGACGACATCAGCTTCTTCCGCGGCCAGGCCGGGTTCAAAGTGGTCGAGGGCGAGGGCCCCGGCATCCGCTACATCACGTTCAACGTGACCAAGCCGCCGTTCGACAACATCGCCCTGCGCAAGGCGGTGGCGGCCGCCGTCGACCGCGAGGCCGTCACCACCGAGGTCCTCAAGGGCACCGGCGTGCCTCTGCTGTCGATGGTGCCGCCGACCTTCACCGGCGCCTTCGAGCCCAAGTGGAGCGACCTCTACGGAGCCAAGCCGGACAAGGCCAAGGTCGACCAGTACCTGGTCGACGCGGGGGTGGCGCCCGGCACCAAGGTGCCGCTCGACTTCTGGTTCAGCCCCACCCACTACGGCGACACCGAAGCGGCCGTGGCCCAGGTCATCGCCCGCAGCCTGGAGGACACCGGCCGCTTCACCGTCACCATCTCCAACGTGGAGTGGGCCGAGTACGGCCTCAAGCGGAAGAACGGCGAGATGCCCATCTTCCTGATGGGCTGGTACCCCGACTATCTCGACGTCGACGACTACCTCGAGCCCTTCGCCGACATCAACGTGTTCGACCCGGCCAAGTGGGAGGACCCGCAGATGCTCGACCTGGTCCACGCCCAGCAGAAGGAGCTCAACCCGGCCACCCGCACGTCGATCGTCAAGCAGGCCCAGACCTACATGGCCGACCAGACGCCGTACGTGCCCATCTTCCAGATCTCCCAGTTCGCGGCCACCGTCGACGGGGTCAGCGGCGTCGTCCTCGATCCGATCCAGCTGCTGCGGTTCTTCCTGATCGAAAAGTCCTGACGCCCCGCCACTCCTGATCATCTGACGGGTGGCTTCGTCCGGAGGGGGCTCGCTCCGGGCCTACGTGCTGGCCCGGCTGCTGCTGGCCGTGCCCATGCTCTTCATCCTGCTCACCGTCACCTTCGTGCTCCTGCGGGTGGCCCCGGGCGACCCGGTGACGGCCACCCTGGGCTCACGGGTCTCGGACGCCAGGGCCGAACAGATCCGCCACGACCTGGGCCTCGACCGGCCCCTGTGGCGCCAGTACGTGTCCTACCTGGCCGACGTGGGCCACGGCGACTTCGGCAAGGCCATCACCACCAACCGCCCGCTGCGCACCACCATCGCCGACCGTTTTCCCGCCACCCTCGAGCTCACCCTGGCGGCCATGGTGGTCGCCATCGGCGTCGGCGTGTCGGTGGGGGCGGTGGCGGCCCGCTTCCGGGACACGCCCCTCGACGTGGGCGGGCGGCTGCTCGGCATCCTCCTCTACGCCGCCCCCATCTTCTGGCTGGGGATCATGCTCCAGCTGCTGTTCTCCATCCAGCTCCACTGGCTGCCCACCGGGGGAAGGATCGCGCCCTTCCACGAGCCCCGATCGATCACCCGCCTGTACCTGGTCGACGCCGTCCTGACGGGGGACTGGGCCGCCCTGGGCAGCGCCTTCCGCTACCTGACCCTGCCGGCGGTGACGCTGGGGGTGGTGATCGGCGGGATCTTCATCCGTCTGGTGCGGGTGAACATGCTCCAGACGCTGAAGTCGGACTACGTGGAGGCGGCCCGGGCCCGGGGCATCGGCGAGCGGCGGGTGCTGTTCAACCACGCCTTCCGCAACGCGCTGGTGCCGGTGGTGACCATCGTCGGCCTGCAGTTCGCCCTGCTGCTGAGCGGGGCGGTGCTCACCGAGGCCACCTTCACCTGGCCCGGCATCGGCCTGTCGCTCTACCAGTTCCTCCAGAACCGGGACTACACCGCGGTCCAGGGGCTGGTCACGTTCTACGCCCTGTTCGTCGTGGGCGTGAGCCTGCTCATCGACATCGTCTCGGCGTGGGTCGATCCCCGGATCCGGTTCCAGTGAGCGGCGGTCGTTCGGCCAGGACACGAACCGACCGGCTGAAGCGGCTGTGGCGGACGACGCACCCCACCGCCCGCCGGCTGATGGTGGCCGGGGGCGTGATCACCGGGTTGTTCCTGCTCATGGCCGTGTTCGCGCCGCTGGTGGCGCCCTACGGGGAGGCCCAGTACCGGGGCCTGCCGCAACTGGGCCGGCCCAGCGCCGACCACTGGTTCGGCACCACCAACCTCCGCTACGACGTGTTCTCCCGGGTGGTGTTCGGCACCCGGCTGGCCTTCCAGGTGGTGATCCTGTCGACGGCGGTGGCCATGGTGATCGGGGTGCCCCTGGGCCTGGTGGCGGGCTACTCGGGGCGGTGGCTGGACCGGGTCCTGCTCCTCCTCATGGACGCCATGTACGCCTTCCCCAGCCTCCTGCTGGCCATCGTGGCCGCCTTCGCCCTGGCCCGGTACGTGGGCCAGGGGGTGCCGGCGGCGGCCATCTCCATCTCCGTGATCTACGTCCCCCAGTACTTCCGGGTGGTGCGCAACCACACCCTGGCCGTGCGGGAGGAGACCTTCGTGGAGGCGGCCCGGGCCATGGGCGCCAAGCGGAGGACGGTCGTGGGGCGGTACGTGTTCTTCAACGTGGTGCAGTCGGTGCCGGTGATCTTCACCGTCAACGCGGCCGACGCCATCCTCACCCTGGCCGCGTTGGGGTTCCTGGGCTACGGCGTGCCCATCCCGGCCGCGGAGTGGGGCTACGACATCTCCCGGGCCATCGGCGACGTGGCCAACGGGTTCTGGTGGACGTCGTTCTTCCCCGGGATGTTCATCCTGGGCCTGGTCACGGGCCTGACCCTGCTGGGGGAGGGGATCAACGACATCGTCAACCCCCTGCTCCGCCGGCGGGGGGTGGGTGTGGGTGCGGTCGTGCCGGGAGCGGTGGTCGTGGAGCGGGCGGTGACGGTGACGGCGGCCCCGGTGGACGAGGTGTCGGCGGACGCGGAGGACTTCGAGGCGGCGCCGGCGGCGGCGGTGACCGTCGACGCGCCCGCCGTCGGGGCGGTCGGGGCGGGGGCGCCGGTCGGGGCGCCGGTCGGGGCGCCGGCGCCGGCGGGTGGGGCCGGCGTGGCCCTGTCGGTGCGGGACCTGCGGGTGACGTACGCCTCGGCCCGGGGACCGGTCGTCGCCGTCGACGGGGTCAGCCTCGACGTGCGGCGGGGGGAGAGCGTGGGCCTGGTGGGCGTGTGCGGGTGCGGCAAGTCAACCCTCGGCCGGGGGATCGTCGGCATCCTCCCGGGGGGTGCCACGGCCAGCGGCCGGGTGGTGGTGGACGGGGTGGAGCTGTCGACGCTGCCGGCGGCGGAGCGCCGGCGGGCCCGGGGCGAGAAGGTGGCGCTCATCTTCCAGGAGCCGATGACCCGCCTCGACCCCCTCCAGCGGGTGGAGGACCACTTCGTGGAGACGATCCAGGCCCATCGGCCCAAGGTGTCGCGGCGGGAGGCCGACGCCATGGCCGCCACCGCCCTGGCCGCCATGCGCATCCCCCTCACCCGGGCCCGCAACTACCCGCACGAGTTCTCGGGGGGCATGCGCCAGCGGATCATGATCGCCCTCGGGCTGGTGCTGGGGCCGGCGGTGGTGGTGGCGGACGAGCCCACCACCAGCCTCGACGTCATCGTCGAGGCCCAGATCCTCGAGATCCTCGACGACCTCCGGCGCAACTCCGACATGGGCCTCGTCCTCATCACCCACAACCTCGGGATCGTGGCCCAGACGTGCGACCGGCTGGCGGTGATGTACGCCGGCCACATCGTGGAGGAGGGTTCCGTCGGCCCCGTGTTCTCGACGCCCCGCCACCCCTACACCCAGGGCCTGCTGGCCAGCGTCATCAGCCTCGACACCGAGCGCCTGTCGTCGATCCCCGGGTCGCCTCCCGACCTCCTCGACCCCCCGCCCGGTTGCCGCTTCGCCCCCCGCTGCCCGTTCGCCATGGTCGCCTGCCGGGAGCAGGTGCCGGCGCTGGCTCCCATGGACGACGGGTCCCGGGTCGCCTGCCACCTGTATCCGGGCGCCGACCCCCGCCATCCCGGCCGGCGGTGGGTACCGGTCGGCCGACGGGACGACATCCACGGGCCCTGGTTGGAAGGGACCCTGCAGTGACCCCCGAAGCGCCGGCGCCCATCCTCCGCCTGCGGGGCGTCCGCACCCAGTTCCCGGTGCGGGGCGGTTTTCTCGGCTCGCTGGTGGGGCGCCCGTCGGCCTGGGTGCGGGCGGTCGACGGGGTCGACGTCGAGGTCTACCGGGAGGAGATCTTCGGCCTGGTGGGGGAGAGCGGCAGCGGCAAGACCACCCTCGGCCGGACGATGCTCCGCCTGGTGGAGCCGGCCGCGGGCACGGTGGAGTTCGAGGGCCGCGACATCACCCACCTGTCGGAGAACGACCTGCGCCCCCTCCGGCGACGGATGCAGCCCGTCTTCCAGGACCCCCACGCCGCCCTCAACCCGGCCATGACGGTGGGTGACGCGGTGGCCCACCCGTTGCGGGTGCACGGCCTGGCCTCGGACCGGGCCGACGCCCGCCGCCAGGCGGCGGAGATGCTCGAGCGGGTGGGGATCTCGCCCCCCGGCGCCTTCCTCGACCGCTATCCGGAGGACCTCTCGGGCGGGCAGAAGCAGCGGGTGGTCATCGCCCGGGCCCTCATCACCCGCCCCCGGCTGGTGGTGGCCGACGAGCCGGTGGCCATGCTCGACATGAGCGTGCGGGCCAAGATCCTCGAGCTCCTGCTCGACCTCAAACGGGAGTTCGGCCTGACCTACGTCTTCATCACCCACGACCTGGCCACGGCCAAGTTCGTCTGCGACCGCATCGCCATCCTCTACCTGGGCCGGGTCGTCGAGACGGGCCCCGCGGCCGACGTCTACGCCGCCCCCCAGCACCCGTACACCCGGGCCCTGCTGGAGGCGGTCCCGTCCCCCGACCCCCGGCGCCGGAACCCCGATCGGAGGCTCCCCTCGGGCGAGGTGCCCGACGCCGTCGACCCGCCCGCCGGCTGCCGCTTCCACCCCCGCTGCCCGGAGGCCTTCGCCCCCTGCGGCTGGGAGGGACGCGACCTGGTGGCGGCTCTCGAGGAGCGCTGGACCGACCCCGCCGCCTTCGAGGCGGAGTGTGACCTGGTCGGCCCCCTGAGCGCGGTCGAGGTCTCCGGTCAGAGCGTCGTCTTCCCCCGCGGGGGCGACGCCCTGGCCGCCCTCCTCGGCCGTCTCCGGGACGAGGGCGCCCACCGGGTGTTCTCGGCGGTGTCGGCCATCGCCGGCGACGGCCCCCGGGTGGAGGTCCGCCTGGAGACGGGCCCCGAGCCCGCCCTGCAGACGGTGGAGTGCCGGCTGGTGGCGTGTCACCTCCATGGGGTCACCGCGGTCGACCCGCCGACGGGAGCCATGGTTCCGTAACCTCCACTGCGCTTAGGCCGGGCCGCCACCGTAGTCTCGGCCGCGCGTTTCGCGATCTGTTCTCCTGGTACATATCGGGCCGAGCAACAAGGGGGGATTGGACATCGCCGTCGTACTGCTCGACGAGCTGCGGAAGCTGCAGGCCATCATCTCCGCCCTGTCCGCCGCGCCCACCGAGGACGCCATCGCCGACGTCGCCGTCGACCGGCTGCTCGACGTGGTCGGCGCCGACGCCGGCGTCCTGGCCCTGCGCGACGACGACAGCCTCGTCGTCCGCCGGGCCCTCGGCTACCGGGAGCTGGCCGCGGTCGGCAGCCGCATGCCCATCGACGCCGGCCTGCCCCTGAGCGACGCCGCCCGGCGGGGCGAGCCCGTGTTCCTCTCCACCGGCGCCGCCCGGATCAGGGCCTATCCGAGATCGGCCTCCATCCCCGTCATGTACGAGGCCCTGGTCGCCCTCCCCCTGCTGGTCGACGAGCGCTGCCTCGGCGTCCTCGGCCTGAGCTTCATCGAGCACCGTAGGTTCGACCCCGACGAGCAGGCCCTGTTGATGACCATCGCCCAGCTGTGCGCGCTCACCATCGACCGCTTCCACCGGGGCGAGCGTCTCAGCCGCCTCCAGACCCTCACCGGCCACCTGTCCCGGGCCTTCACCGTCGACGAGGTGGTGCGGGTGATCCGGGACGAGCCCATCCCCGAGCGGTCCGTCCGCAGCCGGGGCCTGTGGCTGCTCGACGACGAGAGCGGTGACCTGCGGCTGGCCTTCCCCGAAGCGCCCGGCGGCGACCCCGTGATCGTCCCCCTCGACGCCCTGCTCCCGGCGGCGGAGGCGGCCCGCAACTGCGAGCCGGTGTGGGTCGGTGGCCTGGCGGTGAACGGGTCCTCCAGCCGCTTTCCGTCCCTGGCCGGCACCGGGTACCGGAGCGCGGCCGCCATCCCCCTGGCCGCCGAGGACCGGGTGGTCGGGGTCCTCACGGTGGGCTTCGAGCACGACCTGCCGGTGGAGGACGGCGAGCGCCGCTTCCTGGTGGCCATGGCCGAGCAGGCGGCGGTGGCGCTCGAGCGGGCCCGCCTCTACGACCGCGAGCGGCTTTCCCGCCGCCAGGCCGAGCACGACCGCCAGCGCTCGATGGAGCTGGCCCGGGCCCTCCAGACGAGCCTCCTCCCGCCCCGCCTGCCCGAGGTCCCCGGCCTCGACCTGGGCGCCCGGTACCACCCGGCCCTGGCCGGTCTGGAGGTCGGCGGCGACTTCTACGACGTGTTCGACACCGGCAGCGACTGGGCCGTCGTGATCGGCGACGTGTGCGGCAAGGGCCCGGAAGCGGCCGCCCTCACCGCCCTCGCCCGCTACACCATCCGGTCGGTGGCGATGGACCTGCGCCACCCGGCCCAGGTGCTGCGCAAGCTCAACGACACCCTCCTGCACCACCAGCTCGACGAGCGCTTCTGCACCGTCGCCTACGGCCGGGTGGTGCCGAGCGTGGGCGGGGTGCGGGTGACGGTGTGCCGGGGCGGTCATCCGCCGCCGGTCGTGGTGCGGGCGAACGGCGATTTGGAGCCCATGGGTCCCGAGGGCGGGCTCATCGGCCTGTTCCCCGAGATCCGGCTGTGGGAGGAGACGGCCCAGCTCCACCCGGGCGACAACCTCGTCTTCTACACCGACGGGGTCACCGAGGCCGCCCGGGGGCGGGAGCAGTTCGGCGACGGCCGCCTGGACGAGGTGCTGCGGGCCTGCGCCGGCCTCACCGCGGCCGAGGTGGCGGAGAACGTCGAGGCGGCGGTGATCGACTTCGGCGGGGCCCAGCCCCGGGACGACCTGGCTGTCCTCGTCCTCCACGTCCCCGGCCCGGAAACGTCGCCCGTCATCTAGGCCGGCTCCACCTCGTCGTCGAACATCCGGCCGACCACGATGCCGTCACCCGTGATCTGGTACTCCCGGATCTCCGGCTCGTGGAGGCTGGCCCGGGTCTTGAGGACGGTGAGGGCCCGCTTGACCCGGGAGTGGCTCCGTAGGAACTGCAGGAGGATGACGTTGTCGGACATGTTGGAGATGCCCGACTCCGACAGGCGTGACAGGTGGAACAGGTCGGGCACCTCCATCGTCATCAGCACGCTGATCCCCCGCCGGGAGCAGCGCTGGGTGAGCGAGTAGATGTACTCCCGGAGGCGGACCTGGTCGGGCGAGGCGAAGGCGAGGTCGCCCAGGCTGTCGATGACCAGGCGGGTGGCCTTCTCCCGGTCGATGGCCTCGAGCACCGAGTAGACCCACTCGTCGATGTAGAGGTCGACGGTGGAGCGGTAGAGCAGCGACACGTTGGGATCTTCGAGCGACCACCCGAAGCCCCGGGCCGTGCGTTGGAGCTGGCTCGGGTTCTCCTGGAGGTTGGCGATGAGGCCCCGCTCGCCCTTGGCCGCCCCCCCGAAGATGAAGCTCAGGCCCATCACCGTCTTGCCCGAGCCGGAGGGCCCCGCCACCAGGGTGCAGGCCCCGGGCCAGTAACCGTCGCCCAGCATGACGTCGAGGGCGGGGATTCCTGAGGAGATGCGCTCGTCCGACAGCTCGTAACCGGTGGGGTCGCCGATGTCGGCCAGCCGGGGAAAGACGTCGACCCCCTGCTCCGACAGCCGGTAGGCGTGCTGGCCCGACAGGTAGCCGCTGCCCCGGAGCTTGAGCACCTGGAGAACCCGGTTCTCCCGCTCCTTCACCATCGTCGAGGAGAGCTGGATGATGGCGTCGGCCACCGCGAACTCGGGCTCCTTGGCGATGTCGTCGAGGCCGTACTCTCCCACCCAGAACGACGACGCCCCCGACGCCGACAGCCGGGCCGCGAAGTCGTGGAGGAACCACCGGAAGTCGCTCGGCTCCCGGGCGAAGGCGTGCAGCGCCTTGAAGCTGTCGACGACGATGATCGCCGGTGCGTGCTCGCCGATGAGGGCCTGGAGGCGGTCGACGAAGGCGGGCAGGCCCCGCTCGTCGAGGAGCCCGCCGAGGTCCTCGTAGAACACCCCGTTCCCGACGAGGGACTCGTCGAAGAACGCCAGGCTGCGGCCGTAGCGGAGGATCTTGTCCCGCGGCTCGGAGACGGTGGACACGTAGAGGGCCGGCGCGGTGAGGGAGGCGTTGGAGAAGACGAACTGCTGGGCCAACAGCGTCTTGCCCGTTCCGGGGGCGCCGGTGATGAGCGTGAGGGCGCCGGAGGAGAGGCCGCCCCCCAGGACCAGGTCCAGCCGGGGATGCCCGCTCTTGAGCCGTGAGTTCACCCGCCCATCCTCCATTCGGTCCCGGCAATCTAGGCGCTGGTCGGTCGGCGCGCCCGAGCGCGTCAGTTACGGCGATGACGGGAGGTTTCTCCGAAGAGGGCGTGACCGCCCGTGGCATCACGACCGTCGCCCCGTTCAGGGGGAAGAGTCATCTGCTGGCCGAGCGGCCGCCGTAAGGGCCAGCGTGACCAGGAGACCGAGGCAGACGAGCAGGCGGCCCCCAACGGTGACCCGTGCCTGCCAGCGTCGGAGCGACAAGCTGGTCGGCCCACTGGTCGGGGGTTTGCCTTGTCGCTCCGACGCTGGCCAACGAGCAAGCCCCCTTGACTCACCGTGGGCGGGATGCCGAAGCACATCGGCTCCCCCAACCGATGTCGGCCTGCTTGCCAACCTCGTCGAGCCGTGGGGGCCACGTCGGACAGATCGTGTCCTTGGCACGTAGTGCCCGGCCCGGTGTCTCCCGGCCACCTCGACGGGTCCGTCGGTCCGTGTCGGAGTGGCTGGCCCTGCGGCGTTTCGTGCGCCCGTAGGGACGTGATCTCGCGCCAACCGGCCGATTTCACGTCCCTACCGACGATTGAAACAGGCGGCGGTGTTGTCGACGTCAGGCCCGGCGGTGGGTGATGCGGGCGGCGACGTCGGCCGCCGACGTCGTCACCTGGTACCCGTCCCGGCGCAGCCACTCCCGGTTCCGGCGCTGGATGTCGGTGGCTTCCCACCGGTTGAGCAGGACGACGATCGGGGCGCAGCCGGTGAGCAGGACCTCCACCGACAGCCGCACTGAGTTGATGGCCCCCAGGCCGGCGTCGGCCACCAGCACGACCACGTCGGGCGACAGGGCGGTGCAGATGTCGACGCTGTCGCCATCGGCCGCGATCGGCGAACGGGGGCCGCCGACCGTCTCCACCAGCCCCACGGTGGTGCCCGCGGGCCAGATCAGCTCGTCGACCAGGTCCCCCACGCTGTAGGCCGGCCGACCCAGGATGGCGGCGGCCATGGGCGGAGCGAAGGGGGCCTCGTACCAGCGGTGACGGGGGCACACGTCCTCCGGCGCCTCGCCGCCGGCCCGCGCCAGCACGTGGGCGTCGGTGGCCGCGGCCTCGGCGTCGGCCGGGGCGAAGGACTGCACCGGCTTGCGGACGATGGCCTTGCTCCCGTTGCCGGCCAGGTCCCGCAGGATGGCGGCCGCCGTCCACGTCTTGCCCACCCCGGTCTCGGTGCCGAGGACGACGACCAGGCGCTCAGGACGGTAGGGCACGCAGAGCCTCGGCGAGACGGGCGACCTGCTCGTCGGTGTGGGCGGCGGACAGGCTGACCCGCAGGCGCGACGTCCCGGAGGCGACGGTGGGCGGGCGGATGGCGGGCACCACCAGACCCTGGGCGGCCAGGGCGGCCGATGCGTCGAGGGCAGCCCGCTCGTCGCCCAGGATCACGGCCACGATCGGCGACGGGTGGACGGGGCCGGCCACCGTGGTCACGTGCCGCCGCAGGCGGGCGACGAGGTCGTCGCCCTCGGGGGAGCGGAGGACGCGCAGGGCGGCCAGGGCGGCGGCGGTGTCGGCGGGGGCGGGGGCGGTGGTGAAGATGAACGGCCGGGCCCGGTTGACGAGCAGCTCGACGAAGCGCCGGCTGCCGGCGACGAAGCCGCCCACTGACCCGAGGGTCTTGGACAGAGTGCCGACCCGCACCCAGGCCCCATCGCCGAGGTCGGGGTGTGGGCCGAGGACGGCGTGGGCCTCGTCGAGCACGAGCAGGGCCCCGTGGTCGGCGCACAGCCGGGCCAGCTTGTCGACCGGCGCCACGTCGCCGTCCATGGAGAAGACGGTGTCGGTGACCACGACGGTGGGCCGGCCGGATGTGTCGGCCGCCAGCAGGTCGGCGACGTGGGAGAGGTCGACGTGGTCGTAGATCTCGACGTCGGCCCGGGCCAGGCGGCAACCGTCGACGATGGAGGCGTGGTTGCGCTCGTCGCTCAGGATCCGGGCGCGGGGCGGGGCGAAGGTGGTGAGCACGCCCAGGTTGGCGGCGTAGCCGGTGGGGAAGAGCAGGGCCGCCTCCGTCCCCTTCCAGTCGGCCAGCTCGGCTTCGAGCTGGGCGTGCACCGACCGGGCGCCCGCTACCAGGCGGGCCGAACCGGCGCCGGCGCCCCAGCGGTCGAGGGCGTCGTGGGCGGCGGTGATCACCGCCGGGTGCCGGGAGAGGCCCAGGTAGTCGTTCGACGCGAACGTCGTGGCGGGTGGGGCGTCGTCTGTGCGGACGGCCCGCCAGCGGCCGGCGACGGCGACGGCGCGGCTCTCCCCGTCGGCCCATTCGGCCCACCCGCCGAACGCCCGGCTAGTCATGGATCGCCCCGGCCAGGACGTCGACGATGCGCTCCACCTCGGCCTCGGAGACGGTGAGCGGGGGCATGAGCACGACAGTCTCGCCCAGCGGCCTCAGAAGCACACCGGCCCGGACGGCGGCGGCGCACACCTGCCGGCCCCGGCCGGCCCCGCCGTCGACGTCGACGCCGCCCATGAGCCCGCACAGGCGGATGTCGAGCACGCCCCGGCGGGGGCGGACGCGCTCGTCGAGCAGGCGCCGGAGCTGGTCCGACCGGGCGGCCACGTTGTCGAGGACCCGCCGCTCGGCGAGGAGGCCCAGGTGGCGGAGGGCGACGGCGGCGGCGAGGGCGTTGCCCCCGAAGGAGTGGCCATGGGCCAGATGCCGGCCCCTCCCGCCGAAGCCGTCGGCCACCCGCCCGGCGACGACGGTGGCCGACATGGCCAGGTAGCCGGCGGTGAGGCCCTTGCCCAGGCACAGGATGTCGGGGCGCCCGTCGTCACCGTCACCGCGGCACTGCTCGGCCGCGAACATCGTCCCGGTGCGGCCGAAGCCGGTGGCGACCTCGTCGTAGACGAGGAGGACGCCCGTCTCCCGGCACGCCGCCGCCAGCCGGGCGAACGACGCCGCCGGCGCCATGCGCATGCCGGCCGCCCCCTGCACGAGGGGCTCGACCACCACCGCGGCCAGGCCGCCGGCGTTCTCGTGGACCATGTCGACGGCCACCTTGAAGTCGGGGTCGTCGTCGAAGCCGGGCGCCCGCAGCACGGGGAACCGGAGCGGGTCGAAGACGTCGGCCCCCAGTCCGGCGTCGCCCAGGGACAGGGCGCCCACGGTGTCGCCGTGGTAGGCGCCACCGAAGGCGAGGAAGCGGGACCGCTCCGGCCGGCCCCGGTTGACCCAGTACTGGAAGGCGATCTTGAGGGCCTGCTCCACCGCCGATGCCCCGTCGCCGGCGAACAGGAACCGGGGGTCGTCGACCGGCACGACCGCGGCCAGGGCCTCGGCCAGCTCCACCACCACCCGGTTGCCGTGGCCGAGGAGGGTGGAATGGGCCACCCGGTCGAGCTGCTGGCGGACGGCCTCGTCGAGCTCGGGGACATGGTGGCCCAGGGTGTTGACCCACAGCGAGGAGATGGCGTCGAGGTACCGGCGCCCGTCGACGTCGATCAGCTCGTGGCCCTCGGCCCGCTCGACCACGATCGGCTCACCGGCCAGGTACTCGTCCATCGGCGTGAACCCGTGCCACACGACCGCCGCGTCCCGCCGGCCCCACTCCCCGGCCGCGCCGGGGCCGGGGCCGCCATCGTGACCGGGGCCGCCATCGTGACCGGGCGACGAAGCCATGGCCCATGGTCGCACCTGTCCGCCTTCAGCGCGTCTCGCACCGACTCGGTACGCTCGGCCGGTGTCCCATGCGGCCCGCCGGGCGGGAGTCGCCCTGGCCATGATCGCCCTGCTCGGCGCCTGCTCGAGCGGTGACGACGGCGACGTGACCGCGACCGCGTCCTCCACCAGCAGCGCCGCCGCCGCGCCGACGACGACCGCCGGCGCCGGGGCCACCGCCCAGTGCGACGACCAGAGCTTCACGCCGAACACCGAGGACATCGCCAACCACATCGTGGCCACGGGCCTCTCGTGTAAGGACGCGGAGGCGTTCGTGGGCAAGGTCGGACCGCTCGTCGGCGCCACCGGTGGTCCGGCCAACATCTCCGTGGCCGGGTTCGCGTGTGTCCGCACCAGGGAGGACGACGGCACCTACGGCCTGCCGTCATCCGACTACGAGTGCACCAGCGGCGACAAGAAGGTCACCTTCCACCGCACCTGAGCCGGGTCCAGTTCGACCCAGAACCACGGGCCCTCGGTATCATCGGCCTTCAACCATGCTCGATGATCGCAAGGCCGCCATCCTCCGGGCCGTCGTCCAGGAGTACATCCAGACCGCGCAGCCGGTCGGCTCCGCCCACCTGGCGCGCGCCCACAACCTCGGTGTGTCGCCGGCGACGGTGCGCAACGAGATGGCCGCCCTCGAGCGCGACGGCTTCCTGGCCCACCCCCACACGAGCGCCGGGCGCATCCCCACCGACAAGGGCTACCGCTTCTTCGTCGACAACATCAGCGTCCACGCCCCGTCGGGCGGGTTGGAGCCGGTGCACAAGCAGCAGGTGCAGACGTTCTTCGCCCGGGCCCACGGCCAGCTGGAGGAGATGCTGCACGACACCAGCTGCCTGCTCTCCAGCCTCACCCACTACGCGGCCATGGTCGTGCCCCCCCAGCACGAGGACGCCACCGTGCGGTCGGTGCAGATCGTCGCCCTGGGGACGCGGGTGGCGGTGGTGGTGGCCGTGCTGTCCAACGGGGCCATCGAGAAGGCCACCCTCGAGCTGGCCGAGGGCATGGGAGAGGAGCACCTGTCGGCGGCCGCCGCCCACCTCACCGGTCACCTGCTCGGTTACCCCATTGCCGACGACCGGCCCATCGTCCCCTCCGGTCACGAGGTCACCGACCGGCTGGTGGCGGCCGCCCGCACCGGCCTCGTCGACCACCATCAGCGGGTGGCGGAGCAGGTCTTCGTCGACGGGGCGTCGCACATGGCGGCCACGTTCGAGGCGGTGGCCACCGTCCGCCAGGTCCTCACCATCCTCGAGCAGCAATACGTGGTGGTCAGCCTGCTGCGGGAGGCCCTTCACGACGACCGCCTCAACGTGGTGATCGGCACCGAGCACCGGGTGGAGTCGCTCACCGAGTGCTCGATCATCGTCGCCCCCTACGAGGTCGAAGGGGGCCGGATCGGCACCATCGGCGTCCTCGGCCCCACCCGCATGAACTACCCCCAGGCCATGGCCGCGGTGGCGGCCGTCAGCCAGCGCCTCGGTCGGGCCCTGAGCGAGAACTGACCGGGCCGTGGCCGACCAATTGGAGGACTTCTACGCCCTGTTGGGCGTGAGCCGCACCGCCACCGAGGACGAGCTGAAGAAGGCCTACCGGGCCCGGGCCCGCGAGCTGCACCCCGACGCCAACCCGGGCGACCCCGAGGCTGAGAACCGGTTCAAGCTGGTCACCGTGGCCTACGAGACGCTGCGCGATCCCGAGCGCCGGCGCCGCTACGACACCTTCGGCCCCGAGGGCCTGCGGGGCACGGGCGCGCCCGGCGGGTTCGACGACATCTTCGGCGCCAATCTGGGCGACATCTTCCAGTCGTTCTTCGGCGGGGGCTCACCCTTCGGCGGCGGTGGCGGCCGGCGCCAGGCAGGACCGCCCCGGGGCAACGACGTCGAGACCGCCATCCAGCTCGACTTCCACGAGGCCGTCTTCGGCGCCTCCCACGAGGTCCGGCTGCGGCTGCCGGTGACGTGCGACACGTGCTCCGGCTCGGGCGCCAAGCCCGGCTCCGGTCCCGTCACCTGCTCCCAGTGCGAGGGCACGGGCGAGGTGCGCCGCACCCGCCAGTCGATCCTCGGGCAGATGATCACGTCCAGCCCCTGCCCCCGGTGCGGCGGCGTCGGCCAGATGATCACGTCGCCCTGCCCCGACTGCCGGGGCGACGGGCGGCGCACCGAGGAGCGCTCCTACACCGTCGACGTCCCCGCCGGCGTCGACGACGGGAGCACGCTCAAGGTCACCGGCCGGGGCGCGGCCGGGCCCCGGGGCGGTCCTCCGGGCGACCTC
The DNA here is from genome assembly GCA_034666105.1 of Actinomycetota bacterium. Taxonomy (GTDB): domain Bacteria; phylum Actinomycetota; class Acidimicrobiia; order Acidimicrobiales; family AC-14; genus JAXDMK01. Next base: position 27,365 of record JAXDMK010000159.1, read on the forward strand.
TACGTCCACCTGCGGGTACGGCCCGACGAGCGCTTCGTCCGCCAGGGCAACGACCTGGTCCACGTCCTCCACGTGCCCATGGCCCAGGCTGCCCTGGGCGCGGTCATCCACTACGACACGCTCGACGGCGTCGAAGACCTGGTCATCCCCAAGGGCACCCAGCCGGGACGGGTGTTCCGCCTGCGCAGCCGGGGCGTGCCCCGGGTCAACGGGGGCGGCAGCCGGGGCGACCTGCTGGTGCAGGTGGTGGTCGACACGCCCACCGACCTGTCCAAGGAGCAGGAGGACCTCCTGCGCATGCTGGCCACGGCCCGGGGCGAAGAGGTGGCCCCGCCCGACACCGGCTTCCTGGCCCGGGTCCGCTCGGCGTTCAAGTAGCGCGGCGGCCGGCTCCGGCGATGGCCGCGGCCCACGTGTTCGTGGCCGACCTGGCCGCGCCGGAAGTGGTGGACGGCGACCGCCACCATTTGGAGCGGGTGCTGCGGCTGCGTGTCGGCGAGGCGGTGACCGCGTCCGACGGGGCGGGACGGTGGGTGGCTTGCCGCTGGGTCGGTGGGGCCACGCTGGAGGTCGACGGCGAGGTGGTGGCGGAGCCGGCGCCGGCGCCGGCGATCACGGTGGCGTTCGCCCCGCCCAAGGGCGAACGCCCGGAATGGGCGGTGCAGAAGCTCACCGAGCTGGGCGTCGACCGCATCGTGCCCCTGGCGGCGGCCCGGTCGGTGGTGCGGTGGACGGGCGATCGGGCTGAGGCGGTGGTGGCCCGCTGGCGCCGGGTGGCCCGGGAAGCGTCCATGCAGAGCCGGCGGGCGTGGCTGCCGGCGGTGGAGGGTGCCGTCCCGTTCGGGGACGCATCGGGATGGCCGGGGGCGGTGCTGGCGGTGGCGGGGGGCGACCCGCCGTCGCTCGACCACGCGACGGTGCTGGTCGGCCCCGAGGGGGGGTGGTCGGCAGACGAGGGGGCGGGCGGCCTGCCCACCGTCGGCCTGGGCCCCCACGTGCTGCGGACGGAGACGGCGGCGGTGGCGGCGGGGACGCTGCTGGTGGCCCTGCGCAGCGGGTTGCTAGCCCCCCACCGGTGAACCGCAGCACCGGGGGCCCGGGTCGGGCTCGGTGGTGGGCCACGGGCCGAAGTCAGGGGCGTCGGTGAGACCCGTTACCGGGGCGGGGGCGGGTAGGGGGGTGGCGGTGGTGGCGGTGGTGCCCGGGGGGGTGGTGGTGACGGGGCCGGCGGTGGTCGCGGGCGCGGCCGAGGTCGGGGTGGCCGCCACCGCGTCCGTACACCCGGCCAGGACGACGAGCGCGGGCAGGAGGAGGCCGGTGACCAGGCGGGTAAGGACGGGTCGGATGGTCACGGGTCGGAGCGTAAACAACGGTCACCGTCCGCGAGCCGATGGTCACGGAGCGAGATTGCTTCGGTGACGGAGAGCGAGATAACGTGGCGCGGCCAGCGACGACAAGAGGGGGCTCGGTCGTGGACGAGGACACCGAGCTGGCAGGCCCGGCGCAGACCTATGCCCGACGGGTCGGCCAGCGATTGCGGGCCATCCGCCGGCAGAAGCGGTTGTCGCTGCAAGAAGTCGAGGCCGCGTCCGAGCAGGAGTTCAAGGCGTCGGTGCTTGGGGCCTACGAGCGGGGCGAGCGGGTCATCTCCGTCCCCCGGCTGCAACGGCTGGCCGACTTCTACAGTGTGCCCGTCGACCAGCTGCTTCCTCGGGAAGGGGAGGCGCCGGCGGCGGCGACGGCGGCCGGCGACGGCGACGGGGAGACGTCGGAGCGGTCGGCCCCCAGCACCGGCTCCCGCAAGATCACGTTCGACCTCTCCCGGTTCGAGGCCATCGAGGCCGACCCCGAGGTGGAGATGGTGCACAAGTACCTGTCGAGCATCCAGGTGCTGCGCCAGGACTTCAACGGCCGGGTGCTCACCATCCGCCACGACGACATCCGGGCCATCGCCGGCCTGTTCGGCACCGACGCCGACGCGTTGGTCCGTCGCCTCGACGACCTCCAACTCCGCCTCACCCCGGCCTGAGCGCCGGCGCGACTGGCGGCGGCCACGGCGCAGCCGCCCGCTTGCTGGGTCGGGCGTCGTTGTCGTCAGGCGGGGGCGGGGGGCGGGGGCGGGACGGTAAAGATCTGGCCGGGGAAGATGAGGTCGGCGTTTTTGGGGTCGGCCAGTTCGGCCCGGTTGGCTTCGATCAGGCGTAGCCAGTAGGGGACGATCTCGGCGTCGGTGGGGGCGCGGCCCCAGGCCAGGTGGAGCAGGTCGTCGGCGATGGTCCAGAAGCAGTCGCCGGAGACGACGGTGTAGCGGTCGTCGACCCTGCCCCCGGTGGCGGCCGACGCGGTGGAGGAGACGTCGGGCTCGGCCCCCGCCGCCGGCAGGCGGCGCATGGTGATCGTGTCGGTCGTCGACCCCGGGCCCGGGACCGCCGCCGGCACCGAGGTCGAAGTCGAGGTCGAAATCGACGTCGAGGCGGCGGTGTACGTCGTGGTCGTGGTGGTGGGGGCCGGAGGCGGAGCGGCGGCGGCCAGCGCCGCGGTGGGACCGATCCCGGCCAGGGTGAGGGTGAGCGACCCGGCCAGCAGGTGGCGGACGGGGGCCACCGTGACCCGGTCGACGAAAGCCACCAGCACGTCGGCTCGCACCAGGCGGAGGACGGCGCCCACGACCGTGGTGACGCCCAGGTACCAGCACCCGGCGCCGGCCACCAGGCGGAGGATGGCGAAGGCGGCCGCGGCCGGATCGCGTTGCTCCACCCACGCCTGCCACCGTTCGGGCGAGCCCACCGGCGGAGGGGACAGGGCGCCGTGCCCGGTGGCGGTCAGGGCGTAGAGGGCGGCCCCGATGCCGATGCCCCACCCGAGCAGGCTTAGGAGACGGGCGGTGCGGCTCACGGGGCCGCCCGGGGCAGGCGGACGACCTGAGGCGGCAGCTCGCCCCGCTCGACCACCAGTTCGTGGCAGCCGTCGCGGTCGACGTCGGCGGCCCGCACCGCCTGTCCCCCGGACACCGTCGCCACCACCGCCGCCGTGACCGGCTCCTGCCCCACCGCCCACCCGTCGAAGCGGAAGACCTCGCCGGTGGAGGGTCGCAGCAGCACGACGGTGCGGGTGCCCCGGCAGGACCAGTCACCGGTGGCCACCTGGTCGCCGGCCCGGCCCACCGCCCAGCGGACGCCGGCGCCCTCGAGGACGCCGTCGGTGTAGCGGAGGGCGTCGAGGCAGCCGTCGCCGTCGACGTCGGCGATGAGCACCGCAGCGGGGACGGGACAGTCGGAACGGGCCGGCGGGCGGGTGACGACCGGCGCCGGCGACGGCGTGGTCGACGGCGCCGACGGCCGGGTGGTGGCGACGGGCAGGGTGGCGGTGGACGCCCCCGAGCGGTCGGCCGCCGGGGACGACCACGGCGCCGACACGACGAGCCCGACCGCGATGACGGAGACCGCCGCCCCCACCATCGCGCCCGACCGAAGGCGAGCCGGCCGACGGGACCGATGGCGTACGGGCGGCGGCGGCGCCGGCGGGACGACGGGCGCCGGCCCCGCGGCCGCCGCCTCCGGCGCACCGGCCGAGGTCTCCATCCCGTCGTGGTGGGCGGCACCGTCGACGACGGGCGCGTCCCAGTCGGCCCCGAGAAGGAGGCTGCGGGGCCTGGCTTCGGCGGGCGGAGGCGCCCGCCGCCGCCCGCGCCCGTTCCCGCGCCCGGCGTGGGCGCCGGCGACCAGCGACCGCAGGTCCCGAGCCGGGTCGAGCCCGTCAGGCGCGGGCGCCGGCGGCACCGGGAGCCGGGCGTCGGGCACGGCCGCGGCCAGTTGGTCGGCCACCGCCCGGGCCGTCGGGCGGGCGGTGGGGTCGTCGGCCGTGGCCGACTCCGCCACCCGACGAAGGCCGCGGGCGTCGGGGCCGGTGGCGAGGCGGCGGAGGAGCCGGCCGAGGGCGGCCACGTCGGTCGCCGGCTGGCGATCGTCGCCGTCGCCCACCCGGCCCGCCGAACCGAACCCGCAGAGCACGGGCCTGCCGTCGGGAGCCAGGAGGACGTGTTCGGCGACGAGCGCGCCGTGCACGATGCCCATGTCGTGAAGGTCGGCCACGGTGCGGGCGAGGGCGCCGACCAGGCCCGCGACCTCGGCGGCGGACAGCGGCACCGGTGCGGCCAGGGTGGGCCCGTCGACGAGCGCCGTCACCAGCACCGGCCGGTCGGTACTGCCTTCCAGTCCGATCAGCTCCACCACGCCCGGATGGCGGGCCGAGCCCAGCATCTCGGCGGCGGTCCGAATGCGTTCCGCGGAAACGGAGTCCTTAGCTACTCTTCGGTGAACTTCCATGATGTCTCATCATACCCCACAAGGCCCAGAGGTCGCACCCTCCTCCGGTGCGGCGACGGACGTGGCCCGCACCGAGGCCTCGTCCGGCCCGCCGGGCACGGCCTTGGCGAACACGTACGAGACCCGGGACGAGGCCCACACCTGCACCGTCCACGGGCAGCCGGCCCGGAGCGGGGGATTGGCCACCGCCCGTATCTCCAGGCCCCGATGCCGGGACTCGTCGATGGCCAGCCGCACCCGCTCCACCGCCACCGCCTCGACCGCGGCCGGGTCGAGCTCCACCCGGTCCTGCCCGTAGAACGCCTCTCGGTCGACCGCCTCCCCGGCGGCGTCGTTGGCCGCGGCCGCGGTGGCGTTGGCCAGCTCCCGCTGGGCGAGGAAGGCGATGGACGAGTCGACGGTGATGGCGGCCAGCACGAGCACGATCAACACCGCCGCCGGGAACAGGAGCAGGACGCTTCCCCGCTCCCGCAGTCGGATCACCCGCGCTCGCAGCGGTCGGTGGCCGAGGGCAGGCCGTCGCGGTAGGGATCGACCACCTCCGAGTGGCGGGCGGTGGCGGTGAACCCGGCCCCGCCGCCCCCGACGAACGGCAGGCCCACCGCCGGCACCTGGTAGCGGGCCTCGAACCGCACGACCTGGCAGCGGGCGAAGCCGGATTCGAGGGCCCGCAGCTCCATCCGGTCGGGATCCCGGCCGTGGCCCCGCACCGCCTCCCGGGCCGCGGCCTCGGCCCGTGCCATCGGGTCGGATCCCTCCGGCGTCTCCACGTAGGCGCGGGTCGCCTCCCGGGCCGCGGCCGACATGGCCATCTTGGCGTCGACCACCGCCCATGCGTTGGCCGCCAGCAGCACGCCGACCACGAACGTCAGCAACCCGAAGACGATCGCCTCCAGCCCGCCCGCCTGCCCCGCCTCGTCCCTCATGGCCGGGCGCTCATCGGAACGCCTCCACCCGCACCCGCACGGTGCGGTCGACCTCGTCGAAGGCCAGCGGACCCGCCATCGCCGGCAGGAGACGGGTCGGGTTGCGGGCCCGCACCGAGAGCACGACGAACTCCCCGTCGGACGCGCTCCAGTCGAACGTCACCCGCTCCCCGTAGCGTCCCAACTCCCGCCGGGCGTCGGCCTCCGCCTGGCCGATGGTGGCCGTCCCGCCGTCGGCCACGGCCACCCGCCGGGCGGCGTCGTAGGCGACGGCGGTGACGACCGACGTGGCGTAGAGATTGAAGAGGGCCTGCACCGCGAAGAGCAACAAGCCGAGGAAGACGACGAAGGCCAACCAGGACGAGATCGGTCCGCTTCCCCGCTCCGAACGGTGGGGCCGCCTACCGGCCGATGGAATCGATCTGGGTCGAGGTCTGGCTGCTGGCATTGCCCCAGATGTTCTTGAACCCCACCCACATCAGGGCCCCGAGGGCGGCGAAGATCAGCACCGCGATGGCGGACGAGACGACGCCTTCACCGCGCTCATCGCGGCAGGTCACCGTGGTCATCAGGCACCGGGTCCACACATAGGCCCGCAAGAGCTGTTCCGGCAATTGGAACTCCTTTCGATCAGGACGTTCGGATTACGACGAGGAGAAGAGGTTGAGGGCCTCCATGAACGGGATGGCGATGAAGACCACCCCCGGCAGGAGGGCGGCGACGGTGACCGGGATCCACACCTGCTGGCCCCGGCGCTCGGCGATTTCGATCAGGCGACGCTGCAGGTCGCGGCGGATGGCCCGGGCCTCCTCCGACAACAGCCGGCCGAGGTCGCTCGACTCCCGGTTCAGGGCGAGCACGGGCAGGAGGCGGTGGAGGGCTTCGACGTCGGCCACCGCCGCCCACTCCCGCAACGCCTCCGTCTCGCTCAGGCCCTGGCGCAGGCGGGCGCACACCCGGACCAGGTCGGTGGCCGCGGCACCCCGTCCCCGGGCGGCCAGGCGGTTGAGGGCGGCGCCCAGCGAGTAGCCGGCGGACAGGAGCATCGCCAGCTGCTCGGCCACCACCGGCAGCTCCACCGTCAACCGGCGCTTCCACCGGTCGGACGCCGAGGCCACCTGCTGCTCGACGATCAGGAACGCCAGCAGCGGCCCGCCCACGATGAACAGAAGGGCGACGACGGTCGGTGGCCGGGCGGTGACCGCCAGCATCGAACCGATGCCGAAGCCGATGCCGCTCCATCCCAGCTGGCGGACCCGGAAGGCGGTGACGTCGAGCGGCGAGTGGATCCGTTGCAGCCGGGTGGCGAGGTCTTCGGTGACGCCGAACACGGCCGCCACCCGCTCGCCCACGGCCCGGCTCAGGGGCCGCACCACATCGCGGAAGGACTCCACCGACAGCAGCCCGTCCCGCCGCCGTCGGACGCCGAGACCCCCGGGGGAGTAGGGCCTCAGGCGTTCGACGAGGGCGGGACGGGCAAACCAGCGGACCTCGGAGAGCAGCAACGTGGCTCCGACCCACAGGACCAGCCCCAGGGCGACGGCCAGCCGGGCGTCAGTCAACGAAGACCCGCTCTTCCTCCGGCAGGCGCAGGAGCCGGCCCGACCACAGCCAGCAGGCGGCGACCATGGCCACCGCGAACACGGTGGCCATCTGTCCGAACGGTGTGCCGTAGGCGGCGCGGGCGTTGCCGATGGTGAGCCCGCACAGGGCCATCCCCACCGGGACGAACAGCACGAAGCGGCGGGCGAACCTCACCCCTGCCTGCTTGGAGGCGGCGTCCTTGCGCCCGTGAATATCGGCCACCCGGTCCTCGACCAGGGCCGCCAGCCGGCGCTGGACGTCGCTGCCCCCGACCTCGTGGGCCACCAGCAGGGTCTCGCAGGCGGCGTCGGCGGTGGCGTCGGCCAGACCCGCCTTCAGGACGGAGACGCTGCGGGCGAAGTCGGTGGACACCAGCCAGGTGCGTGACGCGGCCTCGAAGGCGGGCTGCATCTCCTCCGGGCCGCCCTTCCCGACCTCGAAGAGGGCCTGGGGGATCGACCGCCCCAGCGACCCGGTGAGCAGGGCGATCTCCTCGATCATGTGGGGCCACGCCTCGGCCGCCCGCCGGCGCCGCTGGCGCCGGCGGCTGCGGTACGACGCGCCGGGAAAGGTGGCGGCGAACCCGCCAACCGCCACTGCGGGGAGCAGGGCGCCGAAAACGGCGAACGTGAGCCCGGTGCCGACCACCAGGAGGAGGCCCATCACGGCCAGGAACTCGGACGGCTTGACCCCGTCGAGGCCGGCCTGCACCAGCCACTGCTCGCCCCGCCGCCGGCGCCGCCTGGGCGGCCCCGAGGTTGCGCGGGGCCCGACCCCGACGCCCTGCCAACCGAGGACGAGGGTCGTGTAGAGGAAGAAGACCCCGGTGGCGCCGGCGACGGCGATGAGAAGCGGCGGCATCACAACTCCCGGGGGCGGTTGAGCCCGGTGACGACACGGGGCCGGGCCGGCGCGGCCCGGCGCTCGGCGTCTGGGTCGAGGAGCCGGCGCACGTCGTAGCCCGCTTCCGACAGGGCCCGGGCGGCGCGCACAGGCAGGTTGCCGGTCCACTCGAGAGGCTCGTCGATCGTGGGCCGGGTGAACAGCTCGCTGACGGTGAACTGCATGGCGTCCGGCCCCACCTGGAGCTCCTCGACCGCCACCACCTCGTTGACCCGGACCTTTCCCCGGGCCCGGCTGCAGTGCACGACGATGTCGATGGCCTCGCTCACCAACGCGCTGAGGGCGGACATGGGCAGCTCGTTGGATGTGTCGGACAGCTGGCAGATGAACCGCAGCCGGGTGAGCGCCTGGCGGGCGGATCCGGCGTGGATGGTGGTGAAACCCTTCACGCCCGACGAGAGGGTGAGCAGCAGCGGCAACGCCTCCCGGTCGCGGACCTCGCCCACCACGGCCACGTCGGGGGCCATCCGCAGGAACCCCGACACCAGCCGGCGCAGGTCGACCGCGGGCCGGTCCTGGCGGGCGGGTCGGGTCTGCATGCTGGCCACGTTGGGCAGCGGAAGGTCGGCTTCGAAAACCTCCTCCGCGATCACCACCCGCAACGTCGGGTCGAGCTCGGCCGCGCAGCACGACAGGAGGGTGGTCTTGCCCGACCCCGGCGCCCCCGAGAACACCATCGACAACCGGGAGCGCACGCACGCCCGTAGGAAATCGGCCACCCGGGTGTCGAGCATGTCGAGCTCGACCAGCTCGTCGAGCGACCGGAACGGGATGCCCGTGAACTTGCGGATGTTGACCAGCGTGTGGCCGTCGCGGCCGACGTCGCCGTGGACGATGTGGAGGCGGGCCCCGGTATCGAGCTGGGCGTCCTGCAGGCCCTCGGCCGGGTCGAGCTTGCGGTGGCTGCCGGACGCGTCGTCGAGGATCTTGGTCAGGGTGCGGACGACGTGGTCGTCGTCATTGAAGACCTCGTCATGGTAACTGCTGGGTCCCTGATGTCTTTTGACGAAAATCTGGTCTGGCCCGTTAATCATGATCTCCCACACGTCGTCGTCGGCCAGGAGGGGCTCCAGGGGGCCGTAGCCGGCGAGGTTGCGGTAGGCCCGGGTGGCGACCAGCTCCGGGTCGGCCAGGTCGTAGGCCTTCAGGCCCCGTTTGAAGTCGCGCGACCAGCACGCCACCTCGTCGTCGACCAGGGCCCGCAGCCGATTGCGGCCGTCGGCGTCGGCGACATCGAGGGCGATGTCGCCGGCCCGCTCCTGCACCCGCCGCTCGATCTCCTGCAGGGGGGACAGCTCGCTCGCCCCCATCAGCCGGCGGCCTCGTCGCCTGTCCACCGGCCCAGCGAGCCGGGGCGGACGCGCTCGCCGCCGCCGGCGGCGTGGGAATCGTCGAGCGTGCGGTCGGACACCCGCTCCAGGACGGCGTGGAGGGCGCCCGCCAGCGGCGTCCCGAGGACCGCCGGCAGCCGCCGCCCGTCGTGGAGGTCGGTCTCGATGTCGCGTTCGGGGAGATGGACGGGGCTGGCCAGCCGCCCGCCGGTGGCGGTGCCGGCCAATTCGGCCACGGCCGTGCCCAGGGCGGCCCGGGTCCGTTGCGTCCGGGGCGAGCGGTTGAGGACGGGGACGATGCGGTGGGGGGGCACGCCGAAGGCGACGAGGTCGGTGATCACCCGCACCAGGCCATGGACGCCCTTGAGCGACGGCCCGCCGACGGCGAACACCACGTCGGCCCGGGAGGCGGCGGTGCGGGCCATCACGTTGCGTTCCTGCACGTCGATGGAGCCGCCGCCGTCCTCCCCCTCGAGGTCGGGGTCGATGTCGCAGACGACTACCCGGTAGGCCCGGCCCAGGGTGTCGAAGGCGGCCTCGAACGCCTGGGGGCGGAGGGCCGGCCAGAAACGGGGCCGGCGCAGGCCGAGGAGGAGGTGGTAGCCGCGCTCGTCGATCGCCCACGCCACGCCCCGGGCGGCGTCGATCGACGGCTGCCCGGCGCGGTGGGCCTCGACCAGCTCCTGGATTCCGGGCGCGACGTCGCGGACGTCGTGGAGCATGGCCAGCTCGGCGTTGAGGCGCAGATCGGCCAGCAGCACCGTGCCCAGTGCCTGCACGTCGTCGCCCAGGGCCTGGGCCAGGGCCATGGCCGCGGTGGACGCGCCGGTGCCGCCGGGCCCGGTGACGGCGACCACCGTCCCCCGCCACGACGACAAGGTGGGGCGGGCGAGGAGGTCGGCGGCCTGCGTCTCGCCTCGCCGGATGGTGCGGGCGCACGCCGACAAGGCGGTGACCAGCTCGTCGCGCGTGAACGACGGGGTGAGCACCCGGGCCGCGCCCAGGGCCTGCCAGTCGCGGGTGGCGCGTCCGTCGTCGACGACGAGGACGGCGCAGTCGGCGGCGGCGGCCGCGGCCAGCAGGTCGCGGTCGACGGTCGGAAGGCCGGAGTCGGCCACCAGGGCCGAGAACGGGCGTCCCGACGCCAGCCGGGCCCGCGCCTCCTCGGCCGACACGCACTTGAGGAACTCCGCCGGCAGCGCCCCCGATGTCGACCACACCCCGACCGACCGGAACCAGGCCGCCCTCGGCGGCGCCAGCCCGAGCACCACGTAGCGCTCGCCCGGGATCACGGCCCCGGCGCCCGGTAGGTGGGTGCCGGGCCGTCGCCGGGCGGGGCGCCGGTGGTGCGGACGACGGTGAGCTTGGCGACCTGGGACGCGTGGCTGAGGGCCAGCTCGCCGGCCGGGTCGGCGACGGCCACCGTCACGAACACGGGGCTGGTCTCGCCCACGCCGACGCGGGTGCGGTCGACGGTGATCACGGGCAGGTCACGGCCGGCGACCAGGGTGTAGGCGTCGTCGCCCGTGCCGTAGGTGGCGAGCAGGTCGATCCGTTCGCCATCGCGGATGGTGGCGCCGATGCGTCCCCGCTCGACCGTGAAGGTGAGCTCGCGACTGCCGGCGGTGGTGCCGCCGGCGATGACGGCGCTGACCTGGAGGAGCTCCCCCGCGCCGACGGGGGCGAGCAGGGTGGCGCCGGCGAGCGGCGCGGGATCGTCGAAGGCGCGGGCCCGTAGGGTGGGCGGCAGCTCGATCTGGGCCAGGGCCAGGTCGCCGGGCTCGAGCCGGGTGCCGGCGGTGAGCGCCCGCTGGGCCACCACGTAGGGGTGGCCGGGCTGGCGTCCGGCAGTGGTGGCGGCGGAGAAGAGCCCGACGCCGGCCGCGGCCACCAGCACCCCGCCGACCACCGCCCGGCTGCCGGGCAGGCCCCGTCTCCGCGGCACCCGGCGCCCGCCGGGATCCCCGTCGCTGCCGCCGTGACCGTCGCTCCCGCGGTTGAGAGACGCGTCCCGCCGGATCCGCGTTCCCGCTCTCGTCGCCACCCCGCCTCCCCGGCGCCAGTGTCAGTGTCAGTGGTGGTCCGCTGCGTGAACCGGCTCCAAGGATATGAAAGGCCATCGAATGCAGGCAAGGGGATAACTTGGGGATTTCGCTGGAATTCTGTTGATTACCTGTGGATCTCTCACCCGGGCCGGGCGAGCGACCCCGAACAGACCGATTCGTACAGCTCCGCCGGGGGGACGACCGTGTGAAAGCTCATGAGATCCCACAAAGGCGCGAGTGGGCACGGTACGATCAGGACATGCCTGACGACGACATCCGCTGGATGAGCACGGCGGGGGCGGCCCGTCGGCTGGGGGTCACCGTGCGCACCCTCTACCGGCTCATCAACGAAGCCGAGCTTCCCGCCTACAAGTTCGGGCGGGTCATCCGCCTCAAGCAGGACGAGGTCGACAGCTTCATCCAGGCGTCCCGGATCGCACCCGGGTCGCTCGAGCACCTCTACCCCGAGTCGAAGAGGGACACCTCCGACACCGAGGCCAACGTCACGTAGCTCAACCCGGCCGGCTCGCCGTCGGTGCGAACGCTGAGCACGTCGGTCCCCACCGCTCGCAGTTCACCCACCACGGTGACGTCGCCGAGCACCACCGCCACCCGGGGCCGGGTGGCCACCGCTTGGGCCAGCACCTCGGCCAGGGTCACGCCGCGGTCGTCCCGCCCGCTGCCCGCGGCCGGCGCCCGCCGGGTGCCGGTCGCCGGTCGCACCTCGGCCACCGCCGCCAGGCGGACGAGCACGAGCCTGCCCTCCGGTCCGCCGACGGCTACGAAATCGCTGCCCACGGCCACGATCGGACCTTGGTGGCGCCGTCCGGTCACCGTCGTCACCGACACCGGCCGCCCGTCCTCGGCCAGGTCGACGAGGAGCCCGGCGAACGACGCCTCCTCCTCCGCCGCCTGGCGCAGCCACCGCTCGCGGCTCCGTGCCTCGGCCGCCTCCTGCGCCCGGGCCCCCGCCGCCCACCGCTCGAGATCGTCGAGCACCGCCGAACGCTACCCGGACCGCCCCCCGCTGGCCGTCGGGTCCGCGGCGCGAATCGAGCGCCAGCCGCTCGGTACGCGCCGCGGAGCCCGCGACCAGCCGGTCCGCGGCGCGAATCGAGCGCTGGGTCGACCGGTCGGCGAGCGGGGGGCCTACCCTCGGCCGAATGGCATCGGATTGCGTGTTCTGTCGGATCGTCTCGGGCGACATCCCGTCCGACCCGGTGGCGTCGTCGGAGTCGAGCTACGCCTTCCGCGACATCCAGCCGGCCATGCCCGTGCACGTGCTCGTCGTGCCCCGGCGCCACATCACGTCGGCCGACACGGTCGAGGCGAACGACGCCGAAGTCCTCGCCGACATGGTCCTGCTGGCCCAGGAGGTCGCCCGCCGCGAGCACCTCTCCGAGCGTGGCTACCGGCTGGTGTTCAACGTCGGCGAAGACGCCCTCAACTCCGTCGGCCACCTCCACCTGCACGTTCTGGGGGGAAAGACGATGGGATGGCCGCCGGGTTGACGTCGGGCCGGTACCCTTTCACCAACACCCGTGTCCCCCACCCAAGTCAAGATCCTCGTTCCCGGCAACCACCTCATGGTGGAACTGCTCGGCCACCGTGACCAGTTGTTGCGGCTGGTGGAGGACGCGTTCGACGCCGACGTGCTCGTGCGGGGCAACGAGATCACCATCAGCGGCGACGACGCCGACCGGGTGGGACGCCTGTTCGACGAGCTGGTCGTCCTCCTCGGACGGGGCCAGCGCCTGGACGCCGCTGACGTGGGCCGCACCATCGAGATGGTCAAGGCCGACGAGAAGCCGTCGGAGGTCATGTCGGCCGAGGTGCTCCGTTCCGCCCGGGGACGCAGCGTCCGCCCCAAGACCAGCGGCCAGAAGCGCTACGCCGACGCCATCGCCGGCAACGTCATCACCTTCGCCATCGGCCCCGCCGGCACCGGCAAGTCGTACCTGGCCGTGGCCCAGGCGGTGCAGGCCCTCCAGGCCAAGCAGGTCAGCCGAATCATCCTCACCCGCCCGGCGGTGGAGGCGGGCGAGCGGCTGGGCTTTCTGCCCGGCGACATGCTGGCCAAGGTCGACCCCTACCTGCGCCCGCTCTACGACGCCCTCTACGACATGCTCGGGCCGGAAGGCGCGAAAAGACTCCTCGACGGGGAGACCATCGAGGTCGCCCCCCTCGCCTACATGCGGGGCCGCACGCTCAACGACAGCTTCCTCATCCTCGACGAGGCCCAGAACACCACCCCCGAGCAGATGAAGATGTTCCTCACCCGCATCGGCTTCGGCTCCAAGGCGGTCGTCACCGGCGACGTCACCCAGGTCGACCTGGCCGCCGGGCGCAGCGGCCTCCTCGGCCTGGAGAAGGTGCTCACCGGCATCGACGGCCTCGCCTTCGTCCACCTCACCTCGAAGGACGTGGTGCGCCACCGCATCGTGCAGGACATCGTCGATGCCTACGAGCGGGCCACCCCCGCATGAGTCCGTTAGAGGTCTTCGCCGCCGACGAGCAGTCGGACGAGGTGGTCGACGCCATGCGGTGGATGGAGCTGGCCAAGTCCGTGCTCCAGGCCCAGGGGGTGCGGGGCGACACCGAGGTCTCGCTCCTGTTCGTCGACGAGCCAGCCATGGCCGAGCTCAACCTGCGCTTCCTCGACAAGGAGGGCCCCACCGACGTGCTCGCCTTCCCCATCGACGAGGAGGAGGCGGCCGAGTCCGGCCCCGCCGGCCCCCGCTCGCCCGACTCCCTCGGCCCCGGCCCCACCGACGATCCCGAGCTGGGCGACGTCCCCCGGCTGCTGGGCGACGTGGTCGTGTGCCCGGCCGTCGCCCGCCGCAACGCCCCCGGCCATGCCGGCACCTACGACGACGAGATGGCCCTGCTGATCGTCCACGGGGTACTGCATCTTCTGGGTATGGATCACGAAGACTCCCAGGAGGCGGCCCACATGGAGCAACGGGAGCAGGAGATGCTCGACATGTTCCACCGAAAAGCGGTGACCCAGCAGTGACCGGCCGGCCGGGGGGGAGCGACCGGCCTGCTGCGGGTTCACGCCGCGGTTCGGCGGCACAGGCATGAGCACCGACCTGATCATGGTCATCGTGGTTGTCGGGCTGATCGGGCTGGCCGCCATCCTGGCCATGGCCGAGACGGCCCTCACCCGTACCAACCGCATCCGGGCCCTCACCCTGGCCGAGGAAGGCAAGAAGGGCGCCAACCAGCTGCTGAAGCTGGTCGAGCACCCCGAGCGCTTCCTCAACCCGCTCCTGCTGCTCCTGCTCCTCTGCCACCTGGGGGCAGCGAGTATCGTCAGCCTCCTGGCCGAGCAGTGGGCGGGGGCGCTGGGCGTGGCCCTCGGCATCCTGTTCGAGGTGGTGGTCATCTTCGTCCTGGCCGAGGCCATCCCCAAGACCTTCGCGGTGCAGCATCCCGACCGGGCCGCCCTGCGGGTGGCGCCCTTCGTCTCCGCCATCATCAAGTTCCCCCTGGTGCGCCTGCTCTCGTGGGTCCTGATCGGGCTGGCCAACGTGCTCGTCCCGGGGAAGGGCCTCAAGACGGGCCCGTTCGTCTCCGAGTCGGAGCTGCTGGCAACCGTCGACGTGGCCACCGAGGGCGAGGTCATCGAGCGGGAGGAACGCCGCCTCATCCACTCGATCATCGAGTTCGGCGACACGGTGGTGCGGGAGGTGATGGTCCCGCGGCCCGACATGGTGGCGGTGGAGGCCCGGGCCACGGTGAAGGACGCCCTGGAGGTGGCCCTGGCCGCCGGCTTCAGCCGCATCCCCGTCTACGAGCAGGGCATCGACGACATCGTCGGCATCCTCTACACCAAGGATCTCATCCGGGCCGTCCACGACGGCAAGGGCGACGAGCCTGTGCGGGCGCTGGTGCGGACGGCCAACTTCGTGCCCGAGACCAAGCGGGTGGCCGAGCTGCTGCCGGAGATGCAGAAGCAGAAGCAGCACATGGCGATCGTGGTCGACGAGCACGGCGGGGTGGCCGGGCTGGTCACCCTGGAGGACCTCATCGAGGAGCTGGTGGGCGAGATCGTCGACGAGTACGACGTGGAGGAGGCCCCGGTCGAGGACCTGGGCGGCGGCGAGTACCGGGTCAACGCCCGCATGCCGATCGACGAGCTGGAGGAGCTGCTCTCCATCGAGCTGCCCGAGGGCGGCTACGACACCGTGGGCGGGCTGCTGCTCGACCTGCTCGGGCACGTCCCGGCCGAGGGGGAGGGCGTCGACTTCGACGGCCACCGGATGATCGCGGAGAAGGTGCAGGGCCGGCGCATCGGCCGGGTCCGCATCGCGCCGCTGCACCCGGAACCGGCGGCCGCTTCCGCGGCGGCCGGGTCCGACGGTGACGGGTCGCGATCGGACGAAGCATGAGGTTGGGCTCATGAGGTTGGGCTGATGAGGTTGGGCACATGAGATCGGGGTTCGCCACCCTCGTCGGGCGACCCAACGTCGGCAAGTCCACCCTGCTCAACGCCATCCTGGGCACCAAGGTGACGATCACCGCCACCGCCCCCCAGACCACCCGCACCGAGGTGCGGGGCGTGCTCAACCGGCCCGACGTGCAGGTGGTGTTCGTCGACACGCCCGGCATCCACAAGCCCAGGTCGGTGATGGGGGAGCGGCTCAACGCCACCGCCACCGGCGCCCTGTCCGAGGTCGACGTGCCGGTGCTGGTCATCGACGCCACCGCCCCCCTGGGCAAGGGCGACCGCTTCGTGGCCTCCCGGCTGCCGGCGGGGGCGATCTGCGTGGTCAACAAGATCGACGCCGCCACCCAGCACGAGGTCCTCTCCCAGCTGACCAAGGCGGGCGAGCTCGAGCTGTCGGCCTACTACCCGGTGTCGGCCCGCACTGGCGACGGGGTCGAGGCCCTGGTCAGCGCCATCATCGAGCGCATGCCCGAAGGTCCCCAGTACTACCCCGACGGCATGATCACCGACGCCGGCGACGGCTTCTGGGTGTCGGAACTGGTGCGGGAGGAGCTGCTGAAGGTCGTCCGGGAGGAGATGCCCCACTCCATCGCCTGCCGGGTGACGGAGTGGGAGTGGCCGCGGATCCGGTGCGAGATCCTCGTCGAGCGGGAGTCGCAAAAGGGAATCGTCATCGGCAGGGGCGGCCTCGTCCTCAAGCAGGTGGGCCAGGCGGTACGGGCCCAGCTCGACCCGGGCGCCTACCTGGAGCTGGTGGTGAAGGTCGACAAGGACTGGCAGCGTCGCCCAGCGGCCCTCGATCGCCTGGGGTATTAGCGGAGGGCGCGCCCTACTCGGCCTCGGGCTTGCCTCGGAGGCGCTTGCGCTCCGACGTACGGCGTTTGGACTCGAGTCGGCGGTTCTTGGCGCCCAGAGAGGGACGGGTCGCCACCCGGGGCCGCTCCACCTTGAGTGCCTCCCGCAGGCGGTCGGCCAGCCGCTCGAGGGCGAGCTGGCGGTTGCGGAGCTGCGAGCGCTCGTCGTCGGCCACCACCCGCACCACCGGACCCAGCTTCTCCAGCAGGCGGGCCCGCTGCCGGGGCCCGAGAGAAGCCGAGTTGGCCACGTCGAAGCGGACCTCGGCCCTGGTGTTGGATGTATTGGCGTGCTGGCCGCCCGGCCCGCCCGACGACGAGAACCGCCACACCAGCTCGTCGAGGGGTATCCGGCAGCTCCGGCTGACGACGAGCATCGGGACCCGACCGTACCGGCTGGTACCCTTGGAGGAGCGCTTGGGCGACTGCCAGGCGCGTCCGCAATCGGTTCGTGCGCCGGGGGTAGGTCTCCTGGACGCCGGGCCGGGGACGAGGAAGATCACAGCAAGCGTATGCCCGACAAAACCGCCACCATCGGCGAGTACCGGCTCCACGACACCGACACCGGGTCGCCCGAGGTCCAGGTCGCGCTCCTCACCGAGCGCATCACCCATCTCACCGGCCACCTGCGCGACCACAAGAAGGACCATCACGGTCGCCGTGGTCTGTTGCTCATGGTGGGTCGCCGCCGCCGCCTTCTCGACTACGTCAAGGCGAACGACGTCGAACGCTACCGGGCGCTTATCGCCCGGCTCGGCCTGCGCCGGTAACTCCGCGAGGGCGGCCCTTCGTGACGGGCCGCTCTCACTTTCGACACATACAGAACCAGTAGGGGCGACAGAGTCAGCTGCCAGTCGCCAGCTTCCCGGGTCGAGACCGTTGCTCGGGTGGCTGACAACTGGGAACTGGCCGTCGCTCCGACACACACCCTCGAACAACGAGGGACTAAGGAGCGACACCCATGACGGAACCTGTTTCCGTTGCGTCCCCCATCAGCGGGACCGACAAGACCATGTCCTTCCAGGCCGGCAAGCTGGCGCAGCTGGCCGACGGGGCGGTCCTCGCCCAGCTGGGCAACACCATGGTGCTCTGCACCGCGACGGCGTCCCGCAGCGTCCGTGAGGGAGTGGACTTCTTCCCCCTCACCGTCGACATCGAGGAGCGGATGTACGCCGCCGGCAAGATCCCGGGCTCGTTCTTCCGCCGGGAGGGCCGGGCCACCGACCAGGCCATCCTCACCTGCCGCCTGCTCGACCGGCCCCTGCGGCCCTCGTTCCCCGAGGGCTTCCGCAACGAGGTCCACATCGTGGGCACCATCCTCGGCGCCGACCAGGAGAACCCCCACGACGTGCTGGCCATCAACGG
>JAXDMK010000160.1:0-28606 GCA_034666105.1 Actinomycetota bacterium
ATCAACCGGGTGATCGGGATCGTCAACGGCACGACCAACTTCATCCTCACCCGGATGACGGAGGGGGGCGAGAGCTTCGCCGACGCCCTGGCCGAGGCCCAGGCCCTGGGGTACGCCGAGCGCGACCCCACCGCCGACGTCGAGGGCTTCGACGCCGCGGCCAAGGCCGCCATCATCGCCAGCGTGGCCTTCGGGGTCGACGTGAAGGTCGGGGACGTGTACCGGGAGGGGATCACCGGCGTCACCGCCGACGACATCGCCATGGCCGCCCGCCTGGGGTACGTGGTCAAGCTGCTGGCGGTGGCCGACTCGGTAGCCGGGCCCGGCGGCGACCAGGTGGCGGTGCGGGTGCACCCGGCCATGGTCCCCGTGGCCCACCCCCTGGCCGCGGTGCGCGACGCCTACAACGCGGTCTTCGTGCAGGGCGAGGCCGCGGGCGAGCTGATGTTCTACGGGCGGGGCGCCGGGGGCCGGCCCACCGCGTCCGCCGTCCTGGGCGACGTGGTCGATGCCGCCGTCAACCTCCGCCAGGGCACGTCGGCCGGCGTGGCCGGCCTGGCCGTGGCCCGCATCCGGCCCATGGACGAGCTGGCGTCCCAGTACTACCTGTCCCTCGACGTGGTCGACCGTCCCGGGGCGCTGGAGAAGGTGGCGGCCGCCTTCTCCCACCACGGGGTGTCGATCGTCCAGGTGCTGCAGGTGGGCATGGGGGTGGACGCCCGGCTGGTGCTCGTCACCCACATCGCCCGGGAGCGGGACATGCAGGCCACCGTGGCCGACCTCCGGGAGCTGGAGCACGTCGACCGGGTGGGGTCCCTGCTCCGGGTCGTCGGGCCCGAGTAGGACCGGCAGGCGGATGGCACGACCGGGCTGGCGGGGGGTGATCGAGGAGTACCGCGAGTACCTGCCGGTGACGGCCGACTCGCCCGTGGTCACCCTCCACGAGGGGGCGACCCCGCTGGTGCGGGCGCCGGTGCTGTCGGAACGGTTGGGGGCCGAGGTCTGGCTGAAGGTGGAGGGGGCCAACCCCACCGGGTCGTTCAAGGACCGGGGGATGACCCTCGCCATCTCCAAGGCGGTGGAGGACGGGGCCAAGGCGGTGGTGTGCGCGTCCACCGGCAACACGTCGGCGTCGGCCGCGGCCTACTCCACCCGGGCCGGGCTGACGTGCGCGGTGCTCATCCCCGAGGGCTACATCGCCCTGGGCAAGCTGGCCCAGGCCCTCATCCACGGGGCCCGGGTGCTGCAGGTGCGGGGCAACTTCGACCAGGCCCTCGACGTGGTCCGGGCCCTCGGCGAGACCGCCCCCGTCACCATCGTCAACTCCATCAACCCCTACCGCATCGACGGCCAGAAGACGGCCGCCTTCGAGATCGTCGACGTCCTGGGCGACGCCCCCGACATGCACTGCGTGCCCGTCGGCAACGCCGGCAACATCTCCGCCTACTGGAAGGGCTTCCGGGAGTACCAGGACGCGGGAAAGTCCACCAGGCTGCCGAAGATGTTCGGGTTCCAGGCCGCGGGGGCGGCGCCGATCGTCCTCGGCCACGTCGTCGAGAACCCGGACACCATCGCCACCGCCATCCGCATCGGCAACCCCGCCTCCTGGTACGGCGCCACCGCCGCCGCCTCGGAGTCGGGCGGGGGCATCCACTCGGTCACCGACGAGGAGATCCTGGCCGCCTACCGGTTCCTGGCCGGCACCGAGTCGGTCTTCTGCGAGCCGGCGTCGGCCGCGTCGGTGGCGGGCCTGTTGAAGGTGGGCGTCGCCGCCGGCGTGCGGACGGTGGTGTGCACGCTCACCGGCCACGGCCTCAAGGACCCCGATCGGGCCATCGCCGAGATCGCGGTGCCGTCGCCGGTCGACGCCGACATCGGCGCCGTCCGGGCCGAGCTCGGCCTCTAGCCCCCGCCCGCGCCACCCATTTGTGAGGGTTCTCCACGTCCAACGGGTCTCCGGGATCGGGGGCTCGGAGCGCCACCTGCTCACCCTCCTGCCGGCCCTGATCGCCAGGGGCGTCGACGCCCGCATGTGCGTGCTGGCCACGGCCGACGCCCACCGCTTCGTGGAGCCACTGGAAGCGTCGGGCGTGCCCGTGACGACCATCCCCGCGGGCCCCGACGTCAACCCGGTGGCCGTGGCCCGTTTGGTGCGGCGGATCCGGGCCGAGCGCCCGGACGTGGTCCACACCCACCTCATCCACGGTGACACCCACGGACAGGCGGCGGCCCGCCTCTGCTCGGTGGCGGGGGTCTCGTCGTTCCACGGGTGCCATCCGTTCTACGAGCGCCCGCCCTACGGGGCGGTGTCCCGGCTGGCGTGGAGGTCGCCCCGGGTCACCATCGCCATCTCCGAGCACCTCCGTCGCTATCTGGTGGAGCGGGCGCTGGCCCCCGCCGATCGGGTGCGTGTCATCCACTACGGGATCGACGACGCCGGATGGCGCTTCGCCGATGGTGAGCGGGCGCGGGAGCGGGAGCGGCTGGCGCTGGATCCGGGGGACGTCGTCGTGGCCGTGTCGTCCCGGCTGGTGCCGGAGAAGGGCCACGCCGACCTCATCGACGCCATGGCCATCGCCACCCGGGCCGACGATCGCCTGCGGCTGCTGGTGGCGGGCGACGGCCCGTTGCGGGCGTCGCTCGAGCGCCGGGCGGCGGCCGTCCTCCCCTCCGGCTCCTACCGGTTCCTGGGCTTCGTCGACGACATCCGGGCGTTCATGAACGCGGCCGACGTGTTCGCCTTCCCGACGACCCCCGACTTCGGCGAGGGCTTCGGCCTGGCCGCGCTGGAGGCGTCGGCGGTCGGGTTGCCGATCGTGGCGACGTCCGTCGGCCCCATCCCCGAGGTCGTGGCCGACGGCGAGAGCGGCCGGCTGGTACCCCCCCGGGCCCCGGCGGCGCTGGCCGAGGCGATCCTCGCCCTGGCGGGGGACGAGGCTCTCCGGCACCGGCTGGGGGAGGGCGCCGCCCGCCGGGCCCGGGAGGTGTTCGGCCTCGACCGCATGGTCGACCGCACCATCGGCGTCTACGACGAGGTCGTGGGCTGAGGAGCCGTCAGGCGGGGTCGACGCGGTACAGGGGGCCGCCGAGGGACAGGGCGTAGAGCTCGCCGGCGCCGTCCTGGCCGAAGCTGGAGAGGCTGTCGACGTCGAGCCCGAGATCGGCCTGCTCGGTCACCGATCCCCCTGCCTGGCGCACGGCCAGGACGTTGCCGGCGCAGTAGTCGCCGTACAGGAAAGCGCCGGTCAGAGCCGGGATCCTCGTCCCCCGGTAGACGTAGCCGGCGACGACGGAGCAGCCGCCGTCGGCTTGGCGGTAGTCGAAGATGGGGTCGATCGCGCCCGCCGGCCGCCCGCCCTTGTTCAAGCGGGTGCCCTCCATGCCCGGCCACCCGTAGTTCTCGCCGCCCTTCGACCCCGCGGCCGCGAAGTCGACCTCCTCCACCGCGTCCTGGCCGACGTCGCCGATCCACAGGTCGTTCGTCTCCCGGTCGAACGAGAACCGCCACGGGTTGCGCAGCCCGAAGGCCCATATCTCACCCCGGGCGCCGTCCTGCCCCACGAACGGGTTGTCGGACGGGATCGTGTAGGGGCGGCCGCCCGAGGGCTTCGGATCGATGCGGAGCAGCTTGCCCAGCAGGACGCCCAGGTTCTGGGCCCGGTTCTCGGGGTCGTTGCGGCTGCCGCCGTCGCCCATCCCGATCCACAGGTTGCCGTCGGGCCCGAAGGCGAGGTGACCGCCGTTGTGGTTGCTGTACGGCTGGTCGACCAGCAACAGCTCCCGGGCCGAGGACGGGTCGGCCCGGCCTCCGGCGAAGGCGTACTCCACGATCCGGGTGTCGCCCGCGGTGTCCGTGTAGTTCACGTAGAGACGGGTGCCGTCGGGCGAGAAGACCATGCCCAGCAGGCCCTGCTCACTGCCGGTCGAGACCGCTCCCGACAGGTCGAGCACGGGCGTCGGGTCGACGGCGCCGTCGCGCACCGCCTGCACCCGGCCGCCCTTCTCCACCACGTAGAGGGCGGTGTCGCCCGCCCGGACGGCCAGGTCGACGGGCTGGGTGACGGCGGCCACCTCGGTCAGCTGCAACGAGAGCGTGTCGAGGGCCTGGGGCCCGGTCGGTCCGGCCGTCGGGCCGGTGGTGGCGGGCGTCGACGTGGGCGTCGATGCCGGCGGGGGATCGTTGCCGTTGCCGTTGCCGTCGCCGCCGCACGCCGCGCCCCCCAGGGCCAGGGCGGAGGCGACGAGGAGGACCGTCAGCCGGCGGAGAGCCATCGCCATCCGATCGTACCGACGACGCCGGCGTCGCCGGCGCCGGACGGGAGGGGGGCCTCGTCGGTTGACCCTGGTTGCCAGCGTTGGAGCGACAACCTGGCCGACTGCCTGGTCAGGGTCCTCGTTGTCGCTCAGACGCGGGCACGGACCACAACCTGTCCTCGCTCCGTGACCGCACCCCCCTCCCGGTTACGATCCAAACCATGAAGTACGTGGTGTGTGTGCCCGACGGCGCGGCCGACGACCCCATTCCCGAGCTGGGCGGGCGGACGCCGCTGGAGGTGGCGCACATGCCCCACCTGGCCAAGCTGGCGGCCCGGGGCGAGGTGGGACGGGCGGCCACCATCCCCGCGGGCATGCCGCCGGGCAGCGACGTGGGCAACCTCTCCATCCTCGGCTACGACCCCGCCGTCCACCACACCGGCCGGGCGCCGATCGAGGCCGCGGCCATGGGCCTGCGCCTGCGACCCGACCAGATCGCCTACCGCTGCAATCTGGCCACGGTGGGCGACGACGGCACCATGGTCGACTTCGCCGGCGGCCACCCGTCCACCGAGGAGGCGGCGGCCGTCCTCGCCACCCTCCAGGCCGAGCTGGGCGACGACGACATCTCCTTCCACCCCGGCGTGCAGTACCGCCACATCCTGGTCACCCCCGACACGTGGGCCGACGCCGACTGCTTCCCGCCCCACGACCTCATCGGCCGGCCGGCGGTGTGGCCGACGGGCCCGGCCGCGCCCAAGCTGCAAGCGCTCATGGACGCCTCCCGCGCCATCGTGGGCCCGTCCGACCTGAAGGCGACGCAGATCTGGCTGTGGGGCCAGGGTCCGCAGCCGGTGCTGCCGTCGTTCGAGTCCGCCTACGGGCTCAAGGCCAGCCTGGTGTCGGCCGTCGACCTCATCCGGGGCCTGGGCGTCCTCACCGGCATCCCCGCGGTCGAGGTGGAGGGCATCACCGGCTGGTACGACACCAACTACGAGGGCAAGCGCGACGCCTGCCTGGAGGCGCTGGCCGGCGGCGACGACCTGTTCCTCATCCACGTGGAGGCGAGCGACGAGGCCGGCCACGCTGGCAACCTGGAAGCCAAGATCGAGGCCCTGGAGAACTGGGACCGGCGCATCATCGGCCCCCTGGTCGAGGGCCTCGACGCCCTCGGCCCCTGGCGGATGCTCCTCCTGCCCGACCACCCCACTCCGGTGGCCCTGCGCACCCACACGTCCGACTCCGTCCCCTACCTGCTCGTCGACTCCGCCGTCGACGGCCCCGGCGGTACCTACAACGAAGCGGCTACCGCGTCCGCCACACCCGTGCCCGGCCACCGGCTCATGAGCCGCCTGCTGGGCCTCGACACCGCCAGCAACTGACGTACTGGGGCCGGTGGGCCCCGAGAGAGCGCACGCCATGAAGGGCGCACTGAGGACACTCGTCCTGATCGACGGCGAGCACTACCCGCCCGTCGTGCGGGCCGCCATCGACGAACTGCCCGACCGCATCCCCGATGCCGAGGTGGTGGGCGCGGTCCTGCTGGGCGGCGGAGAGAAACTGGCCGCCGACCGGGCCGACGACCTCGGCCTGGGTGTCCCGGTGCTGCGGGCCCACACCGACGGCAGCCATGACATCCACGCCGCCCTCGCCGCCGGCCTCCGGCACTTCTCGCCCGACCTCGTCGTCGACCTGTCGGACGAGCCCGTGCTCGACGCCCGCCAGCGCATGGGGCTGGCCGCCCGGGCCCTGGTCGCCGGCGTCCCCTACGTGGGGGCGGATTTCCGCTTCGACCCGCCCCCCCGCCCCCGGGTGGCGACCAAGCCGTCGGTCGCCGTCATCGGCACGGGCAAGCGCACGGGCAAGACGGCGGTGTCGGCGTCGCTGGCCCGCCTCCTGGCCGAACGGGGGACGCCGCCGGTGGTGGTGGCCATGGGCCGGGGCGGTCCGGCCGAGCCGGAGGTGGTCGACCCGTCGACGTTCGACCTGTCGCCGGCGGGGCTGGTGGCGCTGGCCGCGTCCGGCCGCCATGCCGCCTCCGACCACCTGGAGGACGCGGTCGTCGCCGGCGTGGCCACCGTCGGCACCCGGCGGTGCGGCGGGGGACTGGCCGGCGCCCCCTTCTCCAGCACCTTCGCCGCCGGGGTCGAACAGGCTAATGGAAGAACCGAGCGGTTGCTGGTGTTCGAGGGAAGCGGAGCCTCGGTTCCACCCGTCCATGCCGACGCCACCATGTGCGTGATGCCGGCCTCCGTCGACCCGGAACTGGTCACCGGATATCTCGGCGCCTACCGGTTGTTGCTGAGTGACCTGATTGTGGTTACCATGATGGAGCCATCGTTCGCCGTTTGGGGCGCCGGCGCTCCAACGGGAACCAGCTCCCTGAGCTCGGGTTCTGCGTTCCTCGAGGAAAGCGTCCGGAAGTTGGTGCCTGGGGTCCGGGTTGTCCACACCGTGTTTCGGCCCTTCCCCCTCGAACCGATCGCCGGTCGCCGGGTCTTCTATGTCACCACCGCGCCTGCCTCGGCCAGCAAGGTGTTGGTGGATCACCTCGAAATGCAGCACGGATGCACCGTGGTCGGAGTGTCCCATCACCTGGCTCGCCGGCCCGAGTTGGCGGCCGACCTGGCGGCGGCACCTTCAGCCGACGTCCTGTTGGTGGAGTTGAAAGCGGCCGCGGTTGACCTCGCAGCGAAGACGGCGCTGAAGCGGGGAATGGAGATCACGTTTTGCGACAACCGAGTTGTATCAATCGGCGGTGACGGCACCTTCGACGACCTGGTCATCGGCTTGGCCGACCTGGCTGTCGAGCGCTTCTCCGCTGGGCAATAACGAAGTTCGCTGGGAGAGAAACATCCATCTGACACACCGACTGGCGGAGCGACCGGCACCTATGCCGGTCCGTCATCAGGCACCATCGACGCCGGAGACGTAGGAAACATCGTGAAAGCAGTGGCATCCCGCCACATGGTCGTAGGCGACCGGGAGTACGAGTTCCCGTACTCCAAGGGCCTCATGGCCTCCGCCATCATGGCCACCGGGCTGACGCCCGGCCGCGCCTTCCACGTGGCCGAGGTCATCGAGGATCGTCTCGACGACCAGGGCGTGGCCACCATCTCCCGACTCGAGCTCAACCAGCTGGCCTACGACGTGCTGCGCACGGAGGTGGGCGACCGTTACGCGGAGTCGTTCTCCAAGTGGCAGATGGTGCAGCGCCTCGACCTGCCGCTGGTGATCCTGCTGGGTGGGGCCACCGGCGTGGGCAAGTCCACCATCGCCACCATGCTCGCCAGCCGGCTGGGAATCACCCGGGTCATCCCCACCGACGCCGTCCGCGAGGTCATGCGGTCGATGTTCACCGAGGACCTGTTCCCCAGCCTCCACACCTCGTCGTTCGACGCCGCCCGCCTGGTGCGCCACCCCCTGCCCCGCAGCGCCGACCCGGTGATCATCGGTTTCCGGGAGCAGGTGTCGGCGGTGGCGGTGGGCATCGAGGCCCTGGTCAGCAGGGCCGTGTCCGAGGGCACCGACCTCATCGTGGAGGGCGCCCACGTGGTGCCCGGTTTCTTCGACCTCGGCCGTTTCGAGGGACGGGCGGTGGTGGTACCGATGGTGGTGACGGTCGACGACGTCGAGTTGCACCGCAGCCACTTCCTCCAGCGCTCCCACGATTCCCGCAACCGCCCCGCCGAGCGCTACCTCGACTCCTTCCAGAACATCCGCAAGATGCACCGCTACGTACGGTCGTTGGCCCTGCAACACAACGTGGCCGTCGTCCCGTCGTACAACCTCGACGCCACGTTGTCCCAGGTCATCGACCTGGTGGTGAGTCAGGCCTTCAAGGCGGTCCCCGAAACCCCCATCTCACCGACATCCCCACCCGCTCTATCCAGTCATTCCAACCAGACGAACACGCACGACGCCTGATGGCGTCGAGCGGGGAGGCACCATGAGTATTGCGCCCCAGGCGCTCGAGCGATCCGTCCTCGAGGGCAAGGAACGCGAAGAACTGGCCGTCATCGCCGAGGCCATGGGCGTCAAGCCCGCGTCGCGGGCCTCGAAGGCGACCCTGATCGACTCGATTCTCCGGCAAGCGGGGATCGAGACCGGCTCCGAGGCGCCTGAGCGCCCCCGCCGCACCCGGGCCACCAAGGCCCCGGCGAAGCCGGCGGCGGCCGAGGCCATCGGCGCGGAGTCGAACGGCCCCGAGTCCAACGGGGCGGGGCCGGCCGGCGACGACCAGTCCGCCACCGCGGCCGTGACCCCGACCACCGGCGAGTCCGCGACCAATGGCGACGCCGGCGGCACGCTCTTCAGCGCCCCGCCGGACTCCGGCACCGCCACCGCGCCGTCTCTCTCACCTCCGGGCGACACCGGTGACACCAGCGGGTCCACCGACACGGCGTCCGAAGCCGCCGCCGGCGAGGCCACCGGCGATTCGTCGCCGGCCCCGTCGCCGGCCCCCGCCCCTCCGGGCACCGACCGTGGCTCGGGCGGCGACCGTGGCTCGGGCGGCGGTGGCGGCGGCGGTGGCGGAGGCGGCGGCGGTGACCGCCAGGCCCGTGACCGTGGGCCCCGGGACGACCGCGGTTCACGCGACGACCGTGGGCCCAGGTCCGACAACGGCCCCCGCGGGGGTGCGGGCAACACCCAGGCCCAGCAGTTCGACGGCCCTCCGGGCGACCCCGGCAACCGTCGCAGCCGGCGCCGGCGGGGACGTGACCGGGGCGAGCGCGACATCCAGCCCGACCGCGTCCAGGGTCAGGGCGGGCAGGAACCGGCCTACTCGGGCGAACCCGTCCCCGCCGACGGCCTGCTCGACCTGCGCGACGAGGGCTATGGCTTCCTGCGCACCAACGGCTACCTGGCCGGCGCCCACGACGTCTACGTCTCCCTCAGCCAGGTGCGCCGCTTCGGCCTGCGCAAGGGCGACGTGATCAAGGGGGCGGCCCGGCCCGCGGGCAGCACCGAGAAGTACCCGGCCCTCTTGCGCATCGACACGGTCAACGAAATGACGGTGGAGGACGCCCGCAACCGGCCCCGCTTCGAGGATCTCACCCCCCTGTTCCCCGACGAGAAGCTGCGGCTGGAGATACCGGGCGACTCCAACAACATGGTCGCCCGCATCGTCGACCTCATCTCGCCCATCGGCAAGGGCCAGCGGGGGCTCATCGTGTCGCCGCCCAAGGCGGGCAAGACCACCGTCCTCAAGCAGATCGCCCACTCCATCGAGGCCAACAACCCCGACGTCCACCTCATGGTGCTCCTCGTCGACGAGCGGCCGGAAGAGGTCACCGACATGCGCCGGTCGGTGAAGGGCGAGGTCATCGCCTCCACCTTCGACCGCCCTTCGGACGAGCACACCCAGGTGGCCGAGCTGGCCTCGGAGAGGGCGAAGCGGCTGGTGGAGATGGGTCGCGACGTGGTGATCGTCCTCGACGGCATCACCCGTCTGGCCCGGGCCTACAACCTGGCCGCGCCCGCCAGCGGCCGCATCATGTCCGGTGGTCTGGCCACCGACGCCCTCTACCCGCCCAAGAAGTTCTTCGGGTCGGCCCGCAACCTGGAGGAGGGCGGCTCGCTCACCATCCTCGCCACCGCCCTCATCGAGACCGGGTCGAAGATGGACGAGGTCATCTTCGAGGAGTTCAAGGGCACCGGCAACATGGAGCTGCGCCTCGACCGCAAGCTGGCCGAGCGCCGCATCTACCCCGCGCTCGAGGTCAACGCCAGCTCCACCCGTCACGAGGAGCTGCTTTTCGACCGGGGCCAGCTGCAGCAGATCTGGAAGTTGCGGCGGGTGCTCAACGGCCTGGAATCAGGAGCGGGCCTCGAGTTGTTGATGGACAAGATCCGCACCACCAAGAGCAACGACGAGTTCCTGGCCGAGATCGCCAAGGCCCCGTCGCCTGCCGCCTGATTTCCGCCTGATTTCGCCCCCCGCTCCGCATAAGGGAGACTGCACACGTGAGAGCCGACATCCATCCCCAGTACGAAGCCGCGTCCGTCCGCTGCTCGTGCGGTAACACCTTCATCACCCGGTCCACCAGGGACGAGCTGCGGGTCGAGCTCTGCAACGAGTGCCACCCCTTCTTCACCGGCAAGCAGAAGCTGGTCGACACCGGCGGTCGGGTGGAGCGCTTCGAGCGCCGCTACGGCAACCGGGCCGGCGCCAAGGGCGCGGGCGCGGCCGGCGCCGGCGCCGCACCCAAGAAGAAGTAGCTCCTCGTCGACACCGTGGACTGAGGTGAGGGTCCCCGCGTCGCTCCATGCGACCGTGCGCCGCTGGGGTCGGCACCTGCTGACGCCGGCGCAGTTCGGGGCTGTGGGCCGGCTGGCGGCCTACCCCTTCCGGGGCAACCTCACCATGCTGGCCGCCATCTACGGCAGCGACAAGACCAACCGCCACGCCTACACCGAGCATTACCAGCGCCACCTGTCCCACCTCCGCCGGCAGCCGGTTCGGGTGCTGGAGATCGGCATCGGCGGCTACGACACGCCCCAGGGCGGGGCCTCGCTACGCATGTGGCGGAGTTACTTCCGCCACGCCGATGTCCACGGCCTCGATCTCCACTTCAAGGCCATCTCCGAGCCCGGCATCACGGCCCACCAGGGTGACCAGTCCGATCCCGAGGTCCTGCGTCGCCTCGGCGACGCCCACGGGCCCTTCGACATCGTCATCGATGACGGCAGTCACATCAACCGTCACATCCGGGCGTCGTTCGGGGTGCTCTTTCCCGACTACCTCAAGCCCGGCGGGTGGTACGTCATCGAGGACATGGCCACCGCCTATCTCGACGACTTCGGCGGGGGTGCCGTGGGAACTCCGGAAACGTCGGTGGAGTTGGTGAAAGACCTGGTGGACGACGTCAACCGCACGTTCTGGGAGGCGGGCGGGGGTGGCGGCCACCACCCCCTGGCGGTCAAGTCAATCCATGTCTACGAGCAGATCGCCTTCATCGCCAAGTCCGGGTAGCCGGCCCGGTGGGGCCGGGCGCCGGCCGGCGCCGGGCCTGTTCCTGGTCGGGATCACGCCCAGGTCCCGCAGTACCGAGAGGGTGAGGGCGACGTCGAGGAGATGGTTGGGCTTCCTCTGGAGGGACCGGACGGGGGGCGTGAGCTGGAGGTAGTGGGCCCGGTTGCCCGTGAGCAGGTCGAAGAGGACGAAGTTCTCCGACGCCCAGTTGCAGAGGTAGACGTGGTGCCGGGGCGCCAGGGCCAGGGCGGTGGTGTGGTGGGCCGATCCGATGGGCCCGATGATCACCTCGTGCTCGTTGAACAGCCGCACCTGCTGTTCGAGGTCGAGGTCCTGGGGGTCGACGATCAGCACGCCCGCCCGGCGCAGGTGCCGGATCAGGCTGACCTCGCCGTAGAGCTTGCGGGGGTGCACCCCCAGCCGGGCGCGGGACAGGTAGACGGGCTGGGCGCTCGGCTGAAGGGTCTCGCCCTCGAGGATGCGCCTGGCCGCCCGCCGGGTGACGGCGAGATGGCGCTCGTGGAGCATGAAGCGCTCGACGAACGTGGGTTGCGGGATATGGACCTGTCGGAACCGGGTCGCCCGGTCGGGGACGACGAAGCGGTCGGGCCGGATGTCGAGGGCGGCGAAGAGCCGGCGGGCGTACGTCGTGGCCGCCGCCCCGTGGGCCAGGAGGCGCAGGTCGGGCCGTTCGTCGAGCGCGTACCAGACCCGGGCCAGGCATTCGGTGAGGAAGTGGCCGTAGTGGTCGACGAGGAAGCCGAGGTAGATCACCGCTTCGTCCGACGAGTCGACGTCGGCGCCGACCGGCAGGCGTCCGCCCTGGTCGACCGTCATCCGCTGCGAGGAGTCCACGCCGCGGTACACGCATGATTCGGGGATGAGCGCGCCGGCGGCGTCGTACAGACCGTGGTGGGTGAATGCCGAGCAGCCCTGAGGGAGGGGCACGAACAGCGCGTCGGGCTCGACGCGGCAGGTGAGAGGCCCCCGACCGACGCGCAGCCGGGCCAGCCGCCGTTGTCCGCTGACGTTCACGCCCGCGGGGGTGATGACCGACGCCTGCCCCGGGGGCACATCGAGGAAGGTCGAGAGGTCGGTCTCCACCGTCGCGCCCGACCGCCGCAGACGGCGCAGCCGGCCGACGGAGCGCCAGAAGGCGGACTCGGCCGGGAGGACGATGGGCGCCAGCAGGTTCTTCAGTCGCCGGACAACCATCCCGCGGGAAGGCTAATCGGCGCCGTGTCCACCGCCGGCCGGCGCCGAGGCGGCGCGGACCACGTCGACCAGTTCGCCGAGGAGCTCCACCAGGTGGCGCTCGGTGAGCACGAGGACGACGGTGTCGGCCTCGCCGATCGCGTCCCCGAGGGCGCCGCCCGTCTGGCCGTGGTTGACGGTGAACCAGGTCACGTCGGCGAACCAGGGCGAGGCCAGGGGCGCCAGGGCCCGCCCGAAGGAGTCGTGGAGGACGAGCACCCGGCCGGGGACGAGCGGTCCCCCCGAGCGCTGCTCGTGGATCACGGGCACGCCCGGCGTCGACCGGGCCACGTCGGTCAGGGTCACCTCGACGCCCGGGCGACGGGCGACGGCCCGTTCGACGCGCGCCGTACCCGACACGCCCTGGCTCCGGAGAAGGTCGGTGCCGACCCCGGTCGAGATCGCCTCCTTGCTGAAGGTGTAGGCGCCGTCGTCGAACAGGCCCGGCAGGAGGGAATCGACCAGGTCCTGGGCCCCTATGATCGCCCCCCGGTCGTTCCAGTGGGTGTCCCGCGGGAAGTACAGCCCGGGGTCGGTGCGGGTGGCGGACAACACGGTGGAGTAGCCGGGGTTGGTCCCGCGGGTGGCCGCTTGGAGGGCGGCGCTGTTGGCGGCGATGCAGGAGTCGCGGCGGTCCCGTGCCTGGAGATGCCCGGGGTACACCGTCTCCTTCTGCGGTGGCACGAGCAGCCGCCATTGCCGGCCGGACCGGGCGAACAGGTCCGACAGCTCGGCCAGATCGCTCTCCACCTGGTGGATCTCGTCCGCCGTGTAGCAGGCCCGGCGCACGTTCTCGGCCAGGTAGAGCCACCCGTCGTGGCCGACGACCACCTGGTCGCCGGCGCTCTCCGTGAACAGGGCGACCGACAGCCGTTCCCGCTCGGCGATGGCGCGGTCCCGCCAGGGGATGCGGTCGACGATGTACGCCCCCAGCTGCGAGTACGTGTCGGCGTGGAGCAGGGCCCGGCCGGTGAGACGGGGGAACGCGGTCAGGGGCCGGTTCTCGATGGTCCTGGGGTTGGTCTGGCCTGTCACCACCGCAGTGAAGGGCACGAAGATGGCGAGCAGGAACGCCACGCAGACCAGGAGGTGGGAGCGACGGGTCATCAGCGGCGGGCCATGGGAAGGGTCAACTAGAAGCGGAAGTAGAGGAAGGGGCTGAACGATCCCGAGGCCATCACCAGCACGCTGTAGGGGACGAGGACCACGAACAGCAGGCCCCGGGCGGCACCGCCCGCCAGACCCTCGGCCCGGGTGACGAGGCGCCAGCCGGAGAAGCGGGCGGGCAGGGTGAACGAGGCGATACCGAAGGCGAGCAGCAGCAGCTCCTGGCGGCGGGCGATGTCGAGGTCGGTGAGGCTCCCAAGGTGGACGGGGACCATGGCCCCCAGGTAGCCCAGCGCGTGGTGAACGCCGTCGGCCCGGAACAGGACCCAGCCGAAGACGATCAGCAGCATCGTCACCAGCCGCCGCCCCAACCGGTAGGAGCACTCCTCGTCTCCCACCGGACGCTGGCCGGTGGCCCGCTCCAGCATGAGGAGGCCGCCGTTGTAGGCGCCCCACGCCAGGAACGTCATGTTGGCCCCGTGCCAGAAGCCGGTGAGGGTCCAGACCACGGCCAGGTTGAGGTAGGTGCGCAGGGCGGTGCCGCGGGAGCCACCCAACGGGATGTAGAGGTAGTCCCGGAACCACCGGGAGAGCGTCATGTGCCACCGCCGCCAGAAATCGGTGATCGACAGCGCCGAGTAGGGGCGATCGAAGTTCTCGGGGAAGCGGAACCCGAACATGGCCGCCAGCCCGATGGCCATGTCGGAGTAGGCGGAGAAGTCGAAATAGATCTGGACGGTGTAGGCGAGGGCTCCCAACCAGGCCAGGGTGAACGTGAGGCGGCCGGGGGGGAGGGCGAACACGCGGTCGGCGACGTGGGCGACGGCGTCGGCCACGATCACCTTCTTCACCAGGCCGTGGAGGAAGCGGACGACACCCTCGCTGAATGACGCCAGGGTGACCGAGCGGCTGGCCGCGGGGAGCTGGTCGGCGATGTCGCCGTAGCGGACGATCGGCCCCGCGATCAGGTGCGGGAACAGGGAGATGTAGAGGAGCAGGTCGAGCGGGTTCCGCAGGGCGGGGCGGCCGCGGCGGACGTCGACCACGTAACTGATGCGGTGGAACGTGAAGAACGAGACGCCGATGGGGAGCGCCACGTGGGCCAGGGCGATGGTGGGGAGGCCCAGGTGCGAGATCAGGCCGTTGCTCTCGGCGACGAGGAAGTTGACGTACTTGAACCAGGCCAGCAGGCCCAGGTTGGCGGCCACCGAGGCGGCGCAGGCGGCCCGGCCGAGGGCATCCCGGCCCTGGGCGCGCGCCCGGTCGACCACGAGGGCGAGGGCCCAGTCGAGGAGGGTCGTGGCGACCAGGATGATCACCACCCATCCCGCGCCCCAGACGTAGAACAGCAGGCTCGACGCCAGCAGGGTGAGGTTCCGCAGCCGGCGGGGCACCAGCCAGTAGCTGGCCAGGGCGACGGGCAGGAAGAAGAAACAGAAGACGAGCGAGGAGAAGGTCACGGGGTCGGGGTAGGGCTCTTCAGCTCCCGGGTCGTCGGCAGGAGCGGCCCGGAGCGGCCTCGACCCCCGTCATCCGGCGATGCTAACCCCGGGCCCATCGGCCGCGGGCGACAGCGACCCCCGGCCGAGCCTTCGAGGGCCGGGGCTCGGCCGCTCGGGATCGGCGGCCAGTGGCCCGCCGGTAGCCTGGGCCGGGATGCTCGAGCGTCTGAGACTGCTGGAAGCGGAGTACGAAGCGATCCTGGGCCGCCTGGGCGACCCCGAGGTGCTGCGCGACCACAAGGCCTATGCCGACGTCTCCCGCCGGTTCAAGGAGCTGGAGCCGGTGGTGCTCGCCTACCGCGAGCTGCGGGGCCACACCGACGACCTGGAGGCGGCCAAGGGCATGCTCGGCGACTCCTCCGGGGCCGACCGGGAGTTCGTTCGCAGCCAGATCGAGGAGTCGGAGGCCAAGGTCGCCGAGCTCGACGAGGAGCTGCGGGTGCTGCTCCAGCCCCGCGACCCCAACGACGGCAAGAACGTGATCGTCGAGATCCGGGGCGCCGAGGGCGGGGAAGAGGCCAACCTCTTCGCCAAGGACCTGTTCGACATGTACACCCACTACGCCGAGCGCCACGGGTGGAAGCTGGAGGTGCTGGGGGCCGACCCGTCCGACCGGGGCGGCTTCAACGAGGTCACCTTCCTGGTCAAGGGCGACGATGTGTGGAGCCACATGAAGCACGAGGGGGGTCCCCACCGGGTGCAGCGGGTACCGGTCACCGAGTCCCAGGGGCGCATCCACACCTCGTCGGCCACGGTGACGGTGCTGCCGGAGGCGGAGGAGGTCGACGTCCACATCGAGCCCAACGAGCTCAAGATCGACGTCTACCGGTCCACCGGCCCCGGCGGCCAGTCGGTCAACACCACCGACTCGGCGGTGCGGATCACGCACCTGCCCACCGGGATCGTGGTGGCCATGCAGGACGAGAAGAGCCAGATCCAGAACCGGGCCAAGGCCCTCATCGTCCTGCGGGCCCGGCTGCTGAAAGCGGAGCAGGACAAGGTGGCGGCGGAGATGTCCGACATCCGGCGGGGCCAGGTGGGCGGCGGGGGCCGGTCGGAGAAGATCCGGACCTACAACTTCCGCGACAACCGGGTCACCGACCACCGCCTCTCCGGCGACCTCAAGGACCACAACCTGGGCCGGGTGCTGGAGGGCGACCTCGACGCCCTGGTCGACGGGTTGCTGGCCGACGAGCGGGCCCGCCAGCTGGAGACCGGGTCGTAGTGGCCGTCGTGGTCGCCCGGGAGTGACAACCGAGACCTGGCGCCACCTGCTAGGCCGGGTGGGTGGGGTCCTGCCCGCGCCGAGGGAGGCGTGGGCCGTGCTGGAGGAGGCGTCGGGTTGGGACCGGGCCTGGTTGGTGAGCCACCTCGACGAGGCGGTGCCGGCCCGGGCGCAGGCCTACGCCGACGCCATGGTGGCCCGCCGGCGGGGGGGTGAGCCGTTGCAGTACGTCCTCGGTCAGTGGGGTTTCCGGCGCCTCGATCTGCTGGTCGACCGGCGGGTGCTGATCCCCCGGCCGGAGACGGAGGTGGTGGCCGAGGTCGCCATCGAGGAGCTGCGCCGGCTGGTGCCCCGCGACCGGCCGGTACCGCCGCTGGTCGCCGACATCGGCACCGGCTCCGGCGCCATCGCCCTAGCCGTGGCCGACGAGGTGGCCCGGGCCCTGGTCTGGGGCACCGATGTGTCGCCCGACGCCCTGGCCGTGGCCCGGGCCAACCTGGCCGGCGCCGGCAGCCTGGTGGGACCCCGGGTCCGCCTACTCAACGGGTCGTGGCTGGAACCGTTGCCGGAGACGCTGCGGGGCCACCTCGACCTGGTGGTGTCGAACCCGCCCTACGTGGGCGCGGCCGAGGAGCTGCCGGCGGAGGTGGCCGACTGGGAGCCGGTGGGGGCGCTGGTGTCGGGGCCCACCGGCCTGGAGGGGATCGACGCCGTCGTCTCGGGGGCCGCCCGCTGGTTGGCCCGGCCGGGAGCGGTCGTGGTGGAGATCGCGCCCCACCAGGCGGACGAGGCGGCGGCGCTGGCGGCGGCGGCCGGGTTCGACGACGTCGAGGTCCGGGCCGACCTGGCCGACAGGCCCCGGGTGCTGGTGGGTAGGTACGGGGGGTGATCGTGCCCACCGGCGCCGGCGACGGGAGCGGGGCCCCTCCGTCGGGCGACGGGACGCCGGCGGGGGGCCTGTCGCCCGCCGCCCTGGCCCGGGCCGTCGAGGTCCTGGGGCAGGGCCTTCCCATCGCCCTGCCCACCGACACGGTCTACGGCCTGGCGGTCGACCCCTTCCTCCCGGGGGCGTCCGACCGGGTCTTCGAGATGAAGCGCCGGCCGCGCCACGAGTGCCTGCCCGTATTGGTGGCGTCGACCGAGCAGGCCCTCGACCTGGCCACGGCCGTCCCCGACTCGGCCCGGGTGCTGATGGCCCGGTTCTGGCCGGGCGCGCTCACCGTCGTCCTGCCCGCCCGCCCCGGCCTGGGCGCCGACCTGGGCGACGACGACGCGACCATCGGGGTCCGTTGTCCTGACCACCCCGTACCCCTGGCCCTGTGCCGGGCGGTGGGGCCACTGGCGACCACCAGCGCCAACGTCCACCGCCAACCCACCCTCACCACCGCGGTGGAGGTGGCCGAGGCCTTTGCCGACGCCCTGCCGGTGGTGCTCGACGGGGGCACCTGCACCGGCAGCCCGTCGACGGTGGTCGACTGCACCGGCTTCGAACCCCGGCTCCTCCGGGAGGGCCGGGTGCCGTGGTCGGCAGTACTGGAGGCGTTGGGCGGCTGACGGACGGCGGGCGGATCTCGGGCGGGATCCCGGAGGAAGGCTGTCAGCGGGGAGAGCCGCGTCGGCCGGGTGCGGACCGCCGGGCGGCGGCCTCCGACACCCATGCCGGCGGCGCCCACCCGTCGTCGTCGCCGTCGTCGACTCCGAACAGGCCGTCGGGGTCTTCCTCCAGGTCGTAGCTGACCATGGGCTCGGGGCGGACCTCGGCGGGTGCGGGGCGGCGGCCCAGGACCCGCCGGGTGGCGACGGCGGGCGGCTCGGGGATCGGCTCGGGGGCCGACGAGGCCAACGGCGCGGTGACCCGGGCGGTGGACGGCCGGCGGACGGCGGCGGGGAACGCGGCGCCGGCTCCCGAACCGTTTCCGGGTGCCGGCGGCGAGGCCGCCGCCGGCCGGGCGACGGGCGGCCGGCGGGTGGTGATGCGTCGGGGCCGGGGCGCAACCGGCTCGGCCTCGGCCACCGCCTCGAACTCCGGCTCCGCCTCGAACTCCGGCTCGACCTCCGGCTCGATGTCGGGTTCCGGCGCGGGCGCGGGCGTGGCCATCCGGCGGCGGGCGGCCGCCGGCCGCTTGACGGGGAGGGGGGTGGCCGCCGGCTCGTCGTCGTTGTCGGCGGCCGCGGCCCGGTTGGACGTGACCCGCCGGGCAACCACCGGACCGGCGGCGACCGCCGGCGCCCACGCCGACGGGCGCGGGCGCGGAGTCGCGGGAGCGGCCGGGGCGACGGCCGCCCGAGCCGGGGACGCGGCTCGGGCGGGGGTGGCCGGGGTTCGGGCGGGAGGAGAGGCGCCGGCGGGGGACCCCGCTCGGGCGGGGGCGGGGGCGTCGAGGCGGCTGGTGATGTCGTCGAGCTTGGCCGCCATCCGGGACAGGGCGTCGGTGATGGGGGTGATCTGGCGGGTGACGCTGCCCTTGAGGGTGCCCAGCCGCACCGTCTCCCGTTGCTCGGCTTCCTCGTCGTGCACCGCGATGACCGACTTCAGCTTGTCGAACGACTCCTGGAGCGACTCCACCTTGGCCTCGGTGGTGGCCCGCACCCGCTCGACGTCGTCGCGGAAGCGGTCGTGGGACTTGTCGTAGGCCTCGGCCATGGTGGTGTTGTGGTCGTCCATCGCCGCCCGCACCGCGTCGTTGACGACGTCGGGCAACGACTCCGCCACCAGGGCCAGCCGCAGCTCGGCCTGGCGGCTGTCGAGGAGCTCGGCCAGCATCGCCTGCTGGTGGGTCATGCTGGCGATGAGGGTCTGCAGTTCGAGCCGGACGCCCTCGAACGCCTCCTCGAACCACTTGAACACCTCCCGCCGGGGGTCGCCGGTCGCCGCCCCCGTTCCCGCCTCTTCTCCGCCGCCGCCGCCCGCCGTCCGGCCTCCCGCGCTCTCTCCGGCCCCGGCCCCGTTGGCCCGGTCGCCCCGCACCGTCGCCGGTCCGATGGCCGCCACCGGCGACCCGCCCCGCACCGCCCGGACGCCGTCGGGCCGGCCCGCGGGCAGTGAGGTGACGGTTGCGCCGGCGGTGGGGCCCCCGTTCGGTGCCGCCGCCGGCGGCGAGGCGGCCGCCCGGGTGGCGGAGATGGCGACCGGCCGTGGCCCCCGGGCCCACACGTCGGGGCACCCGTCGAACAGGCCCCGGCAGACCACGCCGCATTCGGCGCACGAGCAGGCGGAAGCGCCGGCTCGCATCGGGTGGTCACACCCGGC
Source organism: Actinomycetota bacterium (assembly GCA_034666105.1). Taxonomy (GTDB): domain Bacteria; phylum Actinomycetota; class Acidimicrobiia; order Acidimicrobiales; family AC-14; genus JAXDMK01. The sequence goes on from JAXDMK010000160.1 coordinate 19,569, forward strand.
GCGGATCTGGGAGCCGAACTCGTGGCAGAGCCCCATCGCGGCAATCGTACCGCTCCACCCCGCCCAACCTGGGACTCTTCGCCCTCAGAAGCCAGGGCGCGGCCCGAAGACGGTGCGGAGGAACCGGTCGGTCCTCGCCCGCCCCGCGGGAACGGGGAAGCGTGCTAGATGCCGCTCAGCGTGCCCGGGGGCAGGATCGAGTTGAGCAGGGGGAGGAACTGGTTGATCGGGCTGGCGCCCCGGGCGCCGTCGGGCAGGGTGCCGCACGGGGGCGCGCACTTCGGGATCCCGCAGCAGCTGGAGGGGATGCAGAAGTAGCCGGCGGCGCAGTCGCCGTTGCCGTTGGCCGGGTTGCACGTGGCCAGGTCGGAGCAGTGGGCGTCGTTGCGGCACACGCAGGCGGCGGTGGCGTCGACGTCGCAGAAGCAGTCGAACCCGCCGGCGCCGTCGCCGCAGGACTGGTGCGATCCGCCGCACTCGAACGTGATGCAGCTGCCGGGCGGGTAGCTGGTGCAGCCGCTCGTCTGCTGCTGGGCCACGACCGGGGCCGGGGCGGCAGCCTCGGCCGATCCGGCGCCGGCCTGTCCGAGCTGGGCCATGATGCGGTCGCGGGCGTCGTCACGACGGTTGAAGGTGGCCGCGGCCACCACCGGGGCCGACCACAGGGCCACCCCGCCGGCAACCATGCCTCGCCGGATCAGCTGGCGGCGGGACAGGGACGGCCGCGGTTCGTGCCCGTTGCGCTCACCCATCGGTGCCTCCCCCTGCATACCCCGCTCGGACCCGCCGCCCGTGCTCCGTGATCATGACGGTTTCGGCGGACCCTACCAGCCGGGGTCGGGTCGATCTACCGCCGGTGTGAAGCTGCGGGCCGCCGTTCCAGAACTCGGCTCGGGCCCGGCGCCCGATCACCACGCCGGTGGCCAACTCGCCCGCCTTCACCGCCAGCAGGCGGCGGCGGGCGGTGATCAGGGCCAACGTGACCGCCACCAGCGAAAGGCCGATGTAGACGGCCATCATCGGCGTCGCCGACGGGGTGCGGGCCCGCACCAGCACGCCGGTGTCGACGGCCGGGGTCAATGCTCCGGTCAGATCCACGACCACCGGAGTCGAAACGGGCGGCGGACTGGCCGACGGGGAGGCCTGGGCGCCGGCAGGCAGGGCGACGAAGGCCAACCAGGCCACCATTGCCAGCGTCACTGCCGTGGTTCGACGAATCATCCGCTCTCGTGTTTGTGACCCGCCGTCCCTCGCCCGGTGGACACACTTTTGTGACCCCACTCCGACCGGACGGAAGTTAGCAGCCACTCCGTGACCGGTCCAGCACCCTGGGTCGTGATCCGGCCCGGACGGGCGGGCACTGATGGTCGCGTCAGGACCGGGTCGAGAGGCGTTCCCACACGCCGGACCAGCCCGCCCGCTCGAGTCGCACGAGGATGGTGAGGGGACCGTCCAGCGGCAGCCGGGCCGTCGCCCGCCGCTCGCCGTCCGGTTCGAGCCCCTGCATCTGCACGATGCGCCAGCCCTTGGGCACGGTCACCGAGATAGCCACGTCGTCGGGTGTCAACGACGGTTGGTGGAACAGGTCGAGCCGGTACCAGCCGTCGTCCGACAGCTTGACCTCGCCGTCGATGTCGAGGGTCAGGGTGCTGCTCGACTTGGACGGGATGCTGATGGTGGTCGATTGCGCCGTCCGGCCCAGGTCAGCCTGGTTCTCGAGGCTGACGGGGTGGCCGTCGACGGTCGCCGAGCCGCCGGCGAAAGGGGAGTACACCGACAGGTAGGTCCGGTTCTCCCCCGCCTGGAAGCGGTCGTCGTAGGGCCCGATGACCTGGGGCGACAGCCCCGTGGCGGGAGCGTCGTTGTCCATGGTCACCCGCAGCCGGCCCTGCAGCACGGCTGGGCTGCGGGAGGGGTCGAGGGTGACGTCGTAGGCGACGTGGCGCCGGAAGAAGGAGTCGACCTTGTTGGCGGCCAGGTTCTGGTTGACCACGAGGAGCGAATCGCCCCTGACCTCGTCGATGGCGCCGTCGATGCCGAGACGGGCCATCAACGCCTGCTCCTCGGGCCGGGCCATCCACACCAGCAGGTGGCCGTCGCCGGCGGCGGTGCCGAGGGCGGCCGTGACCTGGGCCGGGCGTCCCAGGTCGGCCCGGGTGAAGGCCTCCGCCACCTGGCGGGCCAGGTCGCCCAGGAACGCCACCCGCTGTTCCTGGGGGAACTTCTCGTAGGCCTGGCGGAGGGTGATGTCGACGACGTTGTCGGAGGCGATGGGAACCGGCCAGTCCGGCAGGGAGACGGGGCCGGTGAGCTTCAGCATGGCCGCCAGCCCCGGTGGGTCGACCGCGATCACCCCGTCGACGGGCGAGCCCCCGGACTGGGGATAGAGCTCGCTGATCAGCCGGGCGGTGGTGGGGAAGTCGGGCGAGACGTTCACCTGCTCCCAGTACTGGCCCGGGTTGAACATGCTCCAGCGGTCGAAGAACTCGGGGGCGGGGGCGAGCACCCGGGGTCGGGTGCCGGACTCGTTCAACTCCTCCAGCCGTCCGAACCGCTCCAGCTTGAGCCGGCCGGCCTCGCCCACGACCTCGCCCCAGTTGCCCATGAAGCCGCCCGTCCCCCGTAGCTCGGCGTTGTTCTGGAAGGCGAGGAAATAGCGGCGGGTGCCCTCGTCGCCGAGGATCGCGGGCAGGAGGTGGGCGCTCTGGGCGGCCAGGGTGGTGGAGCGGGTCTCGCGTTCGAGGCGGCCGCTCAGCTCCTGCACCGCCTTCGACAGCGGGGGCAGGAGGAAGTTCACCTGCAGCCGGCGGACCTGGAGCCGGGAGCGCTCGACGACATCGACCGCCCGATCGAGGGCGGGCGTCAGCCGTTTGAGCCGGTCGAGAGGGATGTGCCCGGTTCCGGTGCCCACCAGGTCGATGTCGGCCACCTGGGCCAGGTCGATCCCCGCCACCGCCAACTGGGTGCCCACCGCCACCAAGGTGCGGGAGGCGTTGAGGTTGGACGACAGGCCGGGGACGAGCAGCCCGAGCGACACCAACGGGCCGCCGAGACGCTTCTTGGCCGTGGCCAGGTCGTCGCTCGCCTGGCGGAACAGCGCCGCGCTGGCGTCGGAATCGCCCGTCCGAAAGGCGTCGAGGCCGCGGTTGGCGGCGTCGGCCCCCGCCCGGGCGGGGGCGTTGGCCCGGGCCAGGGCGATGGCGGCGGGGGCGCCCAGCACCGGCATGGCCAGGAGGACGGCGACGACCGTCCGCTTCAACGGGCGGGGAAACCCGACGACCGGCTCGCGGTAGACGACCGCCTTGGCCGTGACCGCCAGGAGCCCGCCGACCATCGCCACCGCCACCAGGACCGCCACCGTGACCGGTACCACCCGTCGCCCGGCCAGCACCGCCAGCACCCCCAGGACGCTCTCGCAGCCGATCAGCACCGCCACCGCCTTCCGGCGCCGGAGCCCGCGCTTGGCCAGCCGGTGGGAGAGATGGTCACGACCCCCCTGGGAGACCGGCCGGCCCCGACGGAGGCGGGCCACGGTGACGACGGTGGTGTCGAGGACGGGGATAGCCAGCAGCAGGAGGGGGATGAGGAAGCTCACCGGCGGGAACACGGCCGGGCTGACGTTGATGGTGAGGATGGCGAGCACGAAGCCGAGGAACAGGCTCCCGGCGTCGCCCATGAAGATCGACGCCGGGGGACGGTTGTAGACGAGGAAGCCGAGGCAGGCGCCGGCGACCGCCCCCGCCAGCGTCGCCACCACCGGCTGGCGGCCGAGGATGGCCAGGGCGAACACCGACAGGGCCGTCACCGCCGATACCCCCGCGGCCAGGGCGTCCATGTTGTCGAGCAGGTTGATGGCGTTGGTGACGCCGACGATCCAGACGATCGTGATCAGGATGTCGAGGCCCTCGATGCCCGTGGCGTGGATACGGACGCCCACCACCACCGCCAGCACCGCGGCCAGCGTCTCGGCCAGGAACCGGAAGCGGGGGTCGACGGTGCGGTCGTCGTCGAGCAATCCCATCGCCCCCAGCCCGGCCGCGCCGACCATCAGCACCCCGACCCGGGGGGCGGCCCGGGCCTCGAACAGCAGCGCCACCAGGACGCTGGTGATGATGGCGATCCCGCCCAGGTAGGGGATCGGGTGGCGGTGGCTCTTGCGGGGTGCGGGCTGGTCGACGAAACCGGTGGCGGTCGCCAACCGGCGCAGGACGGGAGTTGTTACCAACGCCAGGGCAACGGCCGTGAGGAAGGCGAGTGCCCAGGACGGCACCAGCTACACGCGCTCCTTCTGCTCGACGAGGGCCTCGGCGATGGTGGCCTCGAGGATGTCGTCGAGGGTGTAGCGGGGTACCCAGCCGGTGAGCTGGCGGACCTTGGTGGTGTCGGGAACCCGGCGGCGCATGTCCTCGAAGCCGACGTCGTAGGCATCCTCGTAGGAGATGAGATCGACCGAGGAGGTGCTGCCGGCGGCCTTGACGATGCGGTCGGCCAGGTCGCGGATCGACACCTCTTCCTGGCTGCCGATGTTGAACACCTCGCCTATGGCCCCGGGATGGTCGAGAACGCCGAGAAGGCCCCGCACCACGTCGGATACGTGGCAGAAGCACCGCGTCTGGGTGCCGTTCCCGTGCACGGTGAGCGGCGCGCCCGCCACTGCCTGTCGCACCAGGCGGGGGATCACCATGCCGTAGGCCGGGCTCTGACGGGGGCCCACGGTGTTGAAGAGGCGGACGATGATGGTCGGCAGGCCCCGCTCGCGGTGGTACGACTGGGCCAGGATCTCGTCGACCGCCTTCGCCGTGCTGTACGACCAGCGGGCGATTCCGGGCGAACCGAGGATGCGGTCGGCGTCCTCCTTGAGGGGCTCGGCCCCGTTCTTGCCGTAGATCTCCGACGTGCTGGCCAGCAGGATCCGTCGCCGGTGGCGGAAGGCGGCCTGGATCACGATCTCGGAGCCGCGGATATTGGTGATGAACGAGCGCAGCGGCTGGTCGATGATGAGCTTGACGCCGACGGCGGCGGCCAGGTGGATGACGGAGTCGCACTCGTGCACCAGCTCGTCGACCTGCAGCTCGTCGAGGACCGACCCGTGGACGATCGACAGGTTCGGGTTGTCGGCGACGGCGGCCAGGTTCTGGTGGCTGCCGGTCGACAGGTTGTCGAGCACGGTCACGCTGTCGCCCCGGCTCAGGAGGGCCTCCGAGAGGTGGGAGCCGATGAACCCGGCCCCCCCGGTGATGAGATACCTCAGCGGCACTGCTGCATCCTACCGGGCCGCCGGGACCGGCCCATGGCGACCCGCCCCCTTCCGCCGGCGGACCGTGGCGTGCTGGCTTCGTTCCCCCTCCTGGGCCAGACTTGGCCGGCCATGGGGGTTTCGGGGACGTCGTCCGTACCGACGCCGGCCGTGGCCGACGGCACCGCCCTCCGCCGGCGCCCGGTGCCGGCCCCCGAGATCGCCGCTCCCGAACCCGACGGACGCGGGCCGGTGGTCCAGCTCGTCACCCGCCTCAACATCGGCGGGGTAGCCGCCCACGTCCTGCTCCTGGGGCGGGAGCTGGCCGCCGACCGGCCGACCACCGTGGCCGCCGGCTATCCGGCCGCGGTCGAGGGGGAGATGGCCGACCCCGCGGTCGCCATCCGCCACGTCCCCCTCGTCCGTCCCCTGCGCCCGGCCACCGACGCCCGGGCCGTGGCCGCCGTCCGCCACCTCCTCGTCGACACCGGGGCCACCGTCCTCCACACCCACATGGCCAAGGCCGGCACCGTCGGCCGCCTGGCCGCTCTCAGCCTCCGGCGGCGGCCCCGCACCGTGCACACGTTCCACGGACACGTGCTCGACGGGTACTTCTCACCCGGGGTCCAGCGGGCCTTCGTCGAGGTGGAGCGGCGCCTGGCCGCCCGCACCGACGCCCTGATCGCGGTGAGCGACGAGGTCCGGGACGCCCTTCTCGACCTGGGTATCGGCCGCCCGGACCAGTTCCACGTGGTCGGCTACGGCCTCGACCTGGGCCGGTTCCTCGCCGTCGACGGACCGTCGGGCCGGCTCCGGGGCCCCCTCGGACTCGGGCCCGACGTGCCCCTGGTGGGCGTCCTGGGCCGGCTAGTGGCCATCAAGGACCACGCCACACTGGTGGCCGCGGTGGCCCGGCTCCCGGGGGTGCATCTGGCGATCGTCGGCGACGGCGAGCGGCGGGGGGCCCTCGAGGCCGACGTGTCGCGGCTGGGCCTCACCGGGCGGGTGCACTTCACCGGCTGGTGCGACGACGTGCCGGGGGCGCTGGCCGACCTCGACGTGGTCGCCCTCACCAGCCGCAACGAGGGCACGCCGATGGCGCTGATCGAGGCCGCCGCCGCCGGCCGGCCGGTCGTCGCCACCGGGGTGGGTGGCGTGGCGACGGTGGTCGAGGACGGGGTCACCGGCTACGTGGTGGGGGCCGGCGACGTCGACGCGGTGGCCGCCCGCCTCGCTTCCCTGCTGGCCGACGGGGCGGCCCGGGAACGCCTGGGACGGGCCGCCCGGGTGTCGATCTCCGGTCGCTTCGGGCCGGAGCGGCTGCTGCACGACGTCCGCGCCCTGTACGCGTCGCTGGGCTGAGGTGGGGCGAGCAGCTCGGGGACGGCTGGCGGCGGGAGCGGCGATCCGGCTCCACCGGGGCCGGAAGTGGTGGCGGGAGCGGGCCCGCCGCAGGGGTCTGTGTCCGCCCGAGGGCCGGACGATCGCCGCCCGCGTCCGCCGGCTGACCCGCGGGGTGGGCTTCGACGTCCACCGGCTGCGCCCTCCGGGGCTGGTCCGCCTCACCAAGAGCACCCTCCTCTTCGAGCTCGACGACCAGTTCCAGGGGATCGTGGCCGCCGGCGCGGCCCGGGCCGGGGCCGGACCCAGCGGCGACGGCGAGGGGTCGGTCCGGATCATCCAGCGGCTGTACAACCTGGCCCAGATGGTGGACTTCACCGCCGGCGTCGACGGCCTGGTGGCGGAGTGCGGCTGCTACCGGGGCCTGTCCTCCTACGTTCTCGGCCGCTACCTGGCCGCCGAGACCCCGTCCTTCACCGGGGCCTGCCTCCACGTCTTCGACTCGTTCGAGGGTCTCAGCCCCCTCGGCGACCACGACACCAAGCGAGACCCCCGGGTCCAGGCGGGGATGTTCGCGGCGTCGCTCGACGTCGTCCGCCACACCCTGGCCGAGTTCCCCGACATCGCCTACCACCCGGGTTGGATCCCGGAGTCGCTGGTGGGAGCGCCCGCCGGGCCCTACCGCCTGGTGCACGTCGACCTCGACCTGCACGACCCCACCCGGGCCGCGCTCGAGTTCTTCCACCCCCGGCTGGCCGTCGGCGGAGTCCTGGTGTGCGACGACTTCGGGTCGGTCCGCTGGCCCGGAGCCCGCACCGCGGTCGAGGGGTTCTGCTCGGCATCGGGGGCGCGGCTGCTGCGCCTGTCGTCGGGCCAGGCCCTCATACTGGGGCCGGATTCGCCCTGACCGAGGGACCGATCGGCGTTAGGCTTCGCCGGGTGCTGGGGATGACGAGGGCTGGTGAACGCCGGGGTGCGCCTCGCCGCCGGGTTCAGGGAGCCCTGCTGGCGGCGTTGATGGGCATGGCCACCCTGGCCGTCCTGGTCGACGCCCGGGCCGCCACGCCCCCGAACATCATGCCCCTGGGCGACTCCACCACCGCCGGCCTCGGCACGGACGCTTTCGACGGCGCCTACCGCACCAGCCTGGAGACGAGGTTGCTGTCGGACGGGAGGGGCTTCAACTTCGTCGGCTCCGGAGTCAAGGGTCCGCCCGAGCTGAACGACAAGGACCACGAGGGCCACGGGGGCTTCCGCATCGACGACGTGGCCGCGGGGGTGGCGGGCTGGTACGGCGCCACCCCGCCCGACATCGTGCTCCTGATGATCGGCACCAACGACATCCGTAGCGGCCCCGTCTCCGACCTGCCCCTGCTCACCGGCCGCCTGGGCAGCCTCCTCGACCAGATGTGGAACCTCAGCCCCTCGACGCACATCGTCGTGGCGTCGATCCTGCCCCAACCCGACCTGACCGTGCCCGGGAAGTTCGATTCCCACCGGGCGCCGGCTCTCGACCAGTACAACGCCTCCATCCCCGGATTGGTCAGCGACCGGGCCGGCCAGGGGAGGCCGATCTCCTTCGCCGACGTGAACCCGGCCGTGGCCCCGGCCGACGTCCCTGACGGCAGCCACGCCAACGCCACCGGCAACGCCGCCGTGGCCGGCGTCTTCCGCAACGCGCTCGTCCCCCTGGTCCCCGTGTCCCAGACAGGCATCGACTTCCTCAGCTCGCTCGACCCCACGGCCGCGACCAACGGGTACGGGCCCTACGAGCGCAACCGCACCAACGGCGGCATCGCCGCCGGCGACGGCCAGCCGATGACCATCCGACGGGTGTCCTACGGGCGGGGCCTGGGCGTGGTGCCCTTCTCCTCCCTCACCTACTCCCTCGGCGGCGGGTACACCAGGTTCCAGGCCACCGTCGGCGTCGACGACGTCGTCGTGCCCAACGGGTCGGTGGTGTTCCAGGTCTTCACCGACAACAACCAGCTCCTGTTCAACAGCGGCGTGGTGACCTCGCTGTCGCCGGCCCAGGTGGTCGACGTCGACGTCACCGGTCGCAGCACACTCCGCCTCGTCGTCACCGACGGTGGTGACGGGTCGAACTGGGACCACGCCGACTGGGCCCGCGCCCGGCTACTGAAGGGCGGGTCGTCCACCACCACGTCGTCGACCTCCACCACCGTGGCGCCCACCACCACCGTGGCGCCCACCACCACCGTGGCACCGACCACGTCCACCACCCGGCCGGCGACCACCACCACCACCACCGGGCCGGGGACGACGACCACGACCACCCGTCCCGCCACCACGACCACCACCACCGTTCCCTCCGGCGGCACCGTCTTCGTCAGCGACCTCACCCCCACCGCGGCCACCAACGGCCTGGGCCCGTACGAGAAGGACCAGTCCAACGGCGCCGGCGCGCCCAACGACGGCCGCCCGCTCAAGCTTCACGGCG
>JAXDMK010000161.1:0-9504 GCA_034666105.1 Actinomycetota bacterium
CGGCGCACGCCCCCGGGATGGCTGGTCCGGCGCATCCGCCGGCGGGACGGGGGCTGCCGCTTCCCCGGTTGCGGTCGCACCCGGTGGACCGACTCCCACCACATCGTCCATTGGGCCGACGGCGGCACCACCGATTCCGACAATCTGATCACCTTGTGCGCCTTCCACCACCGGTTCGTCCATCGACGAGGCTGGCGAATAGACGGAAATCCCGACTCCGAGCTCACCTTCCGCCGCCCCGACGGGCAAGTGGTCGACACGACGCGGGCGGGATTGCGACCCGACCTGGCCGAGAGGTTGGGCCTCGCCTTCGACAGCTCATGACCGCTCGCCCGGGGGTAACGAGGTCGGGTCAGCTGAGCACGTCGGCCACCGCGTGGAGCAGGAGGCCGGCGGCGGCGCCGACGACGGTGCCGTTGATGCGCACGTACTGGAGGTCGGGGCCCAACAGCAGCTCGAGGCGGGAGGCGGTCTCCTCCGCGTCCCAGCGGGCGATGGTGCTGCCCACCAGGCCCGCGATCTCGCCCTTGAAGTGCTCCGCCACGTAGGTGACGACGGCCTCGAGCATCCCCTCCATCCGGGCGGCCAGGGCGGGATCGGCCTGCAGCCGGCGCCCGGCGCCCACGATCGCCCCCGCCAACTGCACCCGCAGCTTCGAGGCGGGGTCGGCCGCCTCCGCCCGCAGGTGGTCCTTGGCGTCGGCCCACAACTCGGCCACCCACCGTTGCAGCTCGGGCTGGTCGAGAAGGTCGCGCTTGATGCGCTCCCCCCGTTCCCGCAGCTCGGGCGACGTCTCCAGCTGCGTCGCCAGCCGGGCCAGGCGCAGGTCGAGCTCCCGGCGCAGCGGGTGGCGGTGGTCGCCCTCCATCTCGGCCAACATCCCGCAGAAGCCGTCCAGGACCCGCTCGAACAGCTTGTTGTCGACGACCCCGGGAACCCACCAGCGCGACTTCTTGCCCAGCCGGCCCCGCAGGTCGGCCCGGTGGTCCTCGATGTACCGGCGGATGCCGCCCAGGGCCCGGTCGAGCACCTCGTCGTGACGGCCGTCGCGGGTGGCGAAGCGCAGGGCCTGGCCGGCCAGGGGCGCCAGCGGCACCGACTCCACCCGGTTGCGGAGCACGCCCTCGATGGCCCGGTGCACATCGTCGTCGTGCAACAGGTCGGCCACCGCTACCACCGCGTCGGCCGCCTCCGCCGCCACCCGGGAGGCGTTGGCCGGCTCGGCCAGCCAGCCGGCCAACCGCCCGACCACGTCCGCCCCCCGCAACCGGCCCACGATGGCGTCGGGGGTGAGAAAGCTCTCCTGGATGAAGTCGCCCAGGGTGGCCGCGAACTGGTCCTTGCGCTCGACCACGATGGCGGTATGGGGGATGGGCAGCCCCAGGGGATGGCGGAACAGGGCGGTGACCGCGAACCAGTCGGCCAGCCCCCCGACCATCGACGCGGCCGCAGTGGCCTGCACGTAGTCGGCCCACGTGGAGTCGCCACCCCAGACGGCGACCACCACGAACACCACGCTGACCGCGGCCAGCAACGACGTCGCTCGCCGCTTCGACGTCGCCAACAGCCGCCGGCGCTCCTGCTCCGGTCCCACCTGGGGCCCGACGGGGGCGGCCGGCGGCTTGAGCGGCGGCTCGTCGGTCACGAGCCTGTTTCTACCCGCACCGGGGCGGGGCCCCGGACCGCCCGACCCCGCTACTCGAAGGACCCCCAGAAGCGGCTGCCGGGCGCGTCGGGGTCGTCGCTGGTGAAGAAGTCCCGGTAGAGCTGGGTGAACTCGTCGGCGGAGATGACGCCGTCACCATTTGTATCGAGGCGGGCAAACGCATCGTCGGCCACCGCGGCATCGATGAAGACCGAGGCCATCAGGTCACGATACTCCTGGCGAGCGATGACCCCGTCGCCGTCGGCGTCGATGAGGCGGAAGAAACCGTCGCCCCACTCGCCGAGCTCGGGCGCACCGGCCGCCGCCATCGCAACGAGGGTGTCCTTCATCGCCGCGATCTCGATGCGTCCGTCGGGGTTGGCGTAGGCCGCCTGCATGCCCTTGTAGGCGTCGAGGAACAGCGCCTCCAGGCCGGCGTAGTCCGCCGATCCCCGCTCCCACCCCCGGATGGCAGCCATGCGCTCGATCCACATCTCGAAGTCGGAGACCTCGAGCAGGCCGTCGCCGTTCTGGTCGCACAGCTCAAGCAGGTACGTGACCTTGCGGTCGATGACATCACTCGGCATTCCCGCCCCCCTTGTCGTGTCGGAGGCCAGAAAAATACCGCTTCCGGCTATTTCTCGCTCACCCCGGCGGAGTCGAAGGTGGCCATCTCCCGCAGCACCCGGGCCGCGGCCTCGACCACGGGGAGGGCCAGGCAGGCGCCGCTCCCCTCGCCCAGGCGGAGGCCGAGATCGAGGAGGGGTTCGAGCCCGAGGTGGGCGAGCACGGCGGTGGCTCCCGGCTCCGACGATCGGTGGCCGGCGATGCAGAAGGGCAGCACTCCCGGCGCCAGCCGGATGGCGACGAGAAGGGCGGCGTCGGCGATGACCCCGTCGATCACCACCGGAACCCGGGCCGCGGCCCCGCCCACGATGAAGCCGGCGAGGGCCGCGATCTCCAGTCCCCCGAGGGCGGCCAGCGTGGCCCGCGGCCCGGCGGCGATGGCAACCGCGTGGCGGGCGAGGGCCGCCTCCACCACCGCCACCTTGCGGGCGAGGGTGGCGTCGTCGATGCCCGTCCCCCGGCCGGTCACCTCCGCCGCCGGACGGCCGGTGAGGGCGGCGATGAGGGCGGCCGCGGGCGTGGTGTTGCCGATGCCCATCTCCCCCGTGACCAGGCATTTGGCGCCGCCGGCGACCAGGTCGGCGGCCACTTCGGCGCCCACGTCGAGGGCGTCCCGGGCCTCGTCGGGGGACATGGCGGTCGTGGCGGTGAAGTCGGCCGTGCCCCGGCGGACCTTGCGCCGAAGCAGCCCCGGAGCCTCGTCGAGGACGCCGGCCACGCCCACGTCGACCACCACCACCTCGGCGCCCGTCTGGCGGGCGATGACGTTGATGGCGGCCCCGCCGGCCAGGAAGTTGGCCACCATCTGGGCCGTCACCTCCTGCGGCCAGGGCGAAACGCCCTGGGCCAGCACCCCGTGGTCGCCGGCGAAGACGGCCACCGCGGCCGGGGCCGGCACCGGCGGGGGGCAGACGCCGGCGATCCCGGCCAGGCGGATGCCGAGCGGCTCCAACCGCCCGAGGGCGCCCCGGGGCTTGGTCAGGCGGTCGTGGAGGACGGTGGCGTCCACTAGGGCTTCGGTGACGAGGGGGCCGACGTTGGCCACGGCGGCGTCGAACAGGCGGGTCACCCGCTCACCCTCTCACGGTGGCGGCGCAGGCGGCCAGGAAGTTGGCCACGATCGACGGGTCGCCGCCCGGGTGGTGGTGGAGGTAGGTCGCCAGGAGCGACGGGGTGCCGTGGCCGTCGGGATGGGAGGCGAAGCGGCCCCGGAGGTGGAGGGCGTCGCCGGGCGGGTCGACGGTGGAGTAGTGGAACTCGTGGCCCCTGAACTCGGTGCAGGCCGGGCCGAGGGGGGTGACGGCGGTGGTGCCGGCGGTGCGGTAGCCGAGGCGGAGGCGGTCGCCCATGGTGGCGGCGGCGTCGATCACGCCCGCCATCGGGTGGCCGTCGAGCTCCCGGCACAGCCAGGCCAGTCCCCCGCACTCGGCCCATGTCGGCAGCCCCCCCGTGACCCGCCGGCGGACGTCGGCCAGCAGGGTGTGGTTGTCGGCCAGCTCGGCGGCATAGGTCTCGGGAAAGCCGCCGCCGACGAGGAGGCCGTCGACGCCGGCCGGCAGCTGGCGGTCGCGCAACGGGTCGAAGACCACGACGTCGGCGCCGGCCGCGGCCAGGGCGTCGAGCGTGTCGGTGTAGGTGAAGGTGAACGCCCGCCCGCCGGCGACGGCCACCCGCGTGGGTCGAACCCCGGGCGAGGGCAGGGCGACGGGCCCCGCGGCCAGGGGGGGCGCCGACGAGGCCAGGGTCACCACCGCTTCCAGGTCGACCCGGCCCGCCACCGCCCCGGCCAGGGCGTCGAGCGCCGCCCGCACCTCGTCGGGACGCTCGGCCACCGGCACCAGCCCCAGGTGGCGGTCGCGCCAGACCAGACGGTCGTCCCGCCGCAGCGCCCCGAGCACCGGGATGCCCAGGGGCAGCAGCGCCTCCCGTAGCAGGACCTCGTGGCCGTCGGACGCGACCCGGTTGAGCACGACGCCGGCGATGCGCACCGTCGGGTCGAGGGTGGCGAAGCCGTGCACCACCGCCGCCACCGACGACGACTGCGACGCCGCGTCCACCACCAGCAGGATGGGGGCGCCGAGGGCCCGGGCCACGTCGGCCGTCGACGACGGCGCTCCGTCGGCCGCCCCGTCGAACAGCCCCATGACGCCCTCGACGACCAGCAGATCGCAGCCGGCCGCGGCCCGGGCGGCCAAGGGGGCCATGGCGTCGAGGCCGCACAGCCAGGCGTCGAGGTTGCGGGGCGGACGTCCACAGGCGAGGGCGTGGTAGCCGGGATCGATGAAGTCGGGGCCCACCTTGGCCGCCGCCGGCCGGTGCCCGGCGGCCCGTAGCGCGGCCAGCAGGCCGGTGGCCACCGTGGTCTTGCCGGCCCCGGAATGGGTGCCGGCCACCACCACCCGGGGTCCGATCACCGGTGTAGTGTCGCATCGTCATCCACGGGAACCCGGTGCGAGTCCGGGGCGGTCCCGCCACTGTGAGCGACGTCTACGTCGTGAGTCAGGAACCGGGGTTGGCACGTTGCACCGGTGGACCCAGCCCGGGCCCGCTCCACGAGGATGGAGGTAGCCATGAGCACGACGACCGCCCGCACCATCGAGCAGGTCGCGCTCCCGATCCCCCGCTGGGCCGTGCCCACGCTGGTACTGGCGGCGGTGCTGTTCTGGGCCGTCACCATGGAGGGCGGGATCGTGTCCCACGCCCTCGGGCAGACGGGGATGTTCCTGCACGAGCTGTTCCACGACGGGCGCCATCTGCTCGGCGTGCCCTGCCACTAAGTCCCCCGGACCCTCGCCCCCCGGTGAACGGTCGTATCGACCCGTCGCGCCCGCGCTCGGTCGCGCTCGGGGCGGCGCTGGTGGGGCTGGCGGGCGGGCTGGCGGCCGCCGTCCTGCTGTCCTTCGTGGGCGAGCCCCGGATCCAGCAGGCGATCAACATCGAGCTGGGCCGGGCCGGCCCCTCCGCCGGCGGCCAGCCGGAGATCGTCTCCCGGTCGGTGCAGAAGGGGGTGGGGCTCTTCGCCGCCTACGCGGTGTCGGGGGTGGCCTTCGGGCTGCTGTTCGCAGTGGCGTTCTGGGGGCTGCGCCGGTCGCGGCCCGATCCCTTCCGCCGGGCGCTGGTGGCGGGGACGGTGCTGGCGGGGGCGCTCACGGTGGCGCCGTGGCTCAAGTACCCGCCCAACCCACCGGCCGTCGGCGACCCCGACACGCTGGCCCGGCGCCAACTGCTCTACGTGTCGGTGATCCTGCTGGCGGCGGCGTGGGGCCTGGCGGCGGCGGCGCTGTCCACCCGCCTGCAGCGGGACGGGTGGCCCGAGGCCAGGAGGACGGTGGCGGTGGTGGGGGTGGTGGTCGTCCCCCTGGCCCTCGCCTTCGCCCTGCTCCCGGGGGCGCCCGACCCCATCGCGGTGCCGGCCAAGCTGCTGTGGAGCTTCCGGCTGGCCTCGCTCAGCGGCAACCTCCTGCTCTGGTCGGTGATCGCCCTCGGCTTCGGCCTGCTCGCATCCGAACGCCCGGCCGTGCCCGACGCCGGGCCCGTCAGTACTCGATCCCTTTGAGCGCCCCGATCCCGGCGTCGTAGGCGTGCTTCACCTTCCGCATCTCGGTGACGGTGTCGGCCACGTCGATGATCTCCGGGGGCGCGTCCCGGCCGGTCACGACCACGCTCGTCTTGGGGGCCCGGTCGGCGATGGCGGCGGCCACCTCGTCCGCCGGCACCCAGCCGTACTTCATCACGTAGGTGAGCTCGTCGAGGATGAGCAGGTCGTAGTCGCCGCTGGCCAGCTTGGCCGCCGCTTGGCGCCACGCCTCCCGGCCCAACTCCGCGGTTCGCTCGAGGTCGGTCGACTCCCACGTGAAGCCGTCGCCCAGGGTGTGCCACTCGATGTCGAGGTGATCGGCCAGCTTGCGCTCGCCCGTCTTCCACTTCCCGCCCTTGACGAACTGGACGACGGCCACGTTCCACCCCCGGGCCCATCCGCGGGCCATCACCCCGAAGGCGGCCGACGACTTGCCCTTGCCGTGGCCGGTGTTGACGAGGACGAGCGACTGGGCACGGGTCATGGGCTCGACTGTAGGACTGGGTCGCCGTCATGAGGGGCGGACTGGTGGTGTGCGGGGCGACGAGCGACGCCGGGAAGTCGTGGGTCGTCACCGGTCTGTGCCGGCTGCTGGCCCGGCGGGGGGTGCGGGTGGCCCCGTTCAAGGGGCAGAACATGGCCCTGAACGCGGCGGTGGTTGCCGGAGGGGGCGGCGAGATCGGCCACGCCCAGTGGGTGCAGGCGCGGGCCGCGGGGGCGCCGGCGGAGGTGGCCATGAACCCGGTGCTGCTCAAGCCCACCGGGGAGCGGACCAGCCAGGTCGTCGTCATGGGGCGGGCGGTGGGCGAGCAGTCGGCGGCCGAGTACCACGCCGGAAAGGCGGCGCTGCGACCGACGGTGCTGGCCGCCCTGGCTGACCTGCGGTCGCGCTACGACGTCGTCGTGTGCGAGGGGGCGGGCGGGGCGGCCGAGATCAACCTGCTGGCGGGCGACTTCGCCAACGTGCCGCTGGCCGCCGCCGCCGGCCTGCCGGTGGTCGTCGTGGGCGACATCGAGCGGGGCGGCGTCTTCGCGTCGTTGTTCGGGACGTGGGCGCTCCTGCCCGACGACCTGCGGGTTTGGGTGCGGGGCTTCGTCATCAACCGCTTCCGGGGCGACCCGTCCCTGCTGGGCGACGCCTGCGCCGAGTTGGAGCGGCGGACGGGCGTGCCGGTGCTGGGCGTGGTGCCGGTCGTGCCCGGCACCGACATCGACGCCGAGGACTCGTTGGCCCTCGACTCGTGGGACACGGAGGGCGCCCTCGTCGACGTGGCGGTGGTGCGGTTCCCCCGGGTGGCCAACTTCGGCGACCTCGACCCGCTGCGCCTGGAGCCGGGCGTGGCCGTGCGGTGGGTGCGGTCGGCGGTGGGCCTCGGACGACCCGACCTGGTGGTGCTGCCCGGGTCGAAGAACACCCGGGGCGACCTGGACTGGTTCCGGTCGTCGGGCCTGGCCGCGGCGGTGGAGGCGTCCGGTGCGCCGGTGGTGGCCGTGTGCGCCGGCGCCCAGATGACCGGGATCTCGATCTCCGACCCACGGGGGGCGGAGGGGCCGCCGGGGTCGGTCGCCGGGTTGGGGTGGCTGCCGCTGCGGACGGTGTTCGAGGCGGACAAGGTGCTCGACCGTCCGACCGGCGTGGCTCAGGGGGAACGGGTGGCCGGTTACCGCATCCACCACGGGCGGATCGAGGCCGCGGGTGAGGTGGAGCCGTGGATCGTGGCCGACGACGGGTCCGTCCTCGGCTGGCAGGCGGGCCGCTTCCGGGCCACCACCCTCCACGGCCTGTTCGAGTCCGACGGCCTCCGGGCGGCGGTACTGCGGTGGGCGGCGCCGGGCTGGGTCCCGTCGGGAGTGTCCTTCGCCGCCGAGCGCACCGCCCGCTTCGACCGCATCGCCGACGCCCTCGAGGCGTCCCTCGACCTCGACGCGCTGTTCGCCCTCATCGGGTCCGGAACTTTTGGAGCAGAAACGACCTCCCATGTCGTTTTTGCTCCAGAAGCGGCGCTGGAAGCGGTCACTGACCTGGTCCCCCACCTCCGGTGGCGGGTCGGCGCACCGGGCGCCGGCGACCTGGTCGGCGCCGACCTCGCCGCCGACCCCGACCGGCTGGCGGCGGAGGTGGCGGCGACGGCGGCGGGCCGGGGGAGCGACGACCCCCAGGTCCTGGCGTCGCTCTGGTGGCAGGCCTACGCCTACCGGGTGGCGGGGACGACGCTCGCCGCGTGGGTGGTGGCCGGCGGCGCCCCCGATCCGTCCGCCCCCGGCACCGGCGTGGGCCTGGCCCGCAGCCGCCCGTCGTCGCTTCTGGTCGACCCCGACGCCGAGCTCGTCCACGACCTCGATGACCTGGTCAAACGCCTGTTCGCGGGCCACCTCGACCCCCTCATGGCCGCCCTCCGGGCCCGCCATTCCGCCGGCCGGCGCCTCCTCCACGGCAACGCCGCCGCCGGCGTGGCGTCGGCCCTGGGGGCGGTGGCCACTGCCGAAGGGGCACCTCCCCTGCGGGAACGGGTCGACGCCGCCACCGCCGCCATCGCCCGCGCCGACGAGGCCGACCTCGGCCGGTGGACCGGGTGGGACTACCGCCGCACCACCTGCTGCCTGTGGTGGAAGACGTCGGCCGCCGACGGCAAATTGTGCGAGGACTGCTCCCTCCGGCCCGCCGACCCTCGAACCGGTGACACTTCACCCGCCCCTGACCGGGGAAACCGTCACCAGTTGCCGGGGGCCGAGAAGGCGACCGCTCCGTGATCGTCGTCATCGCCAACAACGACCTCGACCTCCTCGCCCTGCGGGCGGCGGTGGAGGACCTGCCCGCCGGGTTCCCGCCGGTGCGGGCCCACGGCGGCGTCGGCCTCGGGCCCGACACGCCCGTCCCCGATATCGACGGGGCGCGAGCCGTTCTCGTCCGCCTGCTCAAGGGCCGGGCCGCGTGGGAGCAGCCCCTCGACGACCTCCGCCAGCGGTGCGTCGCATCCGGCACCGCCCTCCTCGCCTTCGGCGGCGAGGCCACGGTCGACGCCGAGCTCACCGCCCTCTCCACCGTCCCCGCCGGCATCGTCACCGAGGCCTTCGCCTACCTGGCCCGGGGCGGGCCGGCCAACCTGGCCCACCTCCTGCGCTTCGTGGCCGACACCGTCCTCCTGGAGGGCTTCGGCTTCGACCCGCCCGCCGACATGCCCATGTCCGGCCTGCTCGGAGGCCGCCCCCTGCCGGAGGACCCCGACCGCCCCACCATCGCCGTCGTCACCTACCGGGCCAACGTCCTGGCCGGCAACACCCTCCCCGTCGAGCAGTTGTGCGACGCCATCGAGCGGCGGGGCGCCAACGCCCGCCCCGTCTACGCCTACTCCCTGCGCAACGATCCCGCCGCCATCGACCTCCTCCGCGGCGCCGACGTGGTCGTCACCACCACGTGGGCCGCCGGCGGCTCCATCCCCACCGCCGACGAGGCGTGGTCGAGCCCGCTCGACGTGCTCGACGTCCCCGTCCTGCAGGCGGTGGCGTCGACCACCGACACCGCCACCTGGGCGAACTCGACCGGCGGCCTGTCCCCCCTCGACGTGGCCCTGGGGGTGGCCATCCCCGAGTTCGACGGCCGCATCATCGGTCCCCCGCTCTCGTTCAAGGAGGTCGTCGACGACGGCGACCAGCT
>JAXDMK010000162.1:0-4200 GCA_034666105.1 Actinomycetota bacterium
TTCATCTTCCAGGCCTACAACCTGGTCCCCACCCTGACCGCGCTGGAGAACATCACCCTCCCCATGGACCTGGCCGGGCGCAAGCCCGACCAGGAGTGGCTCGACCAGGTGGTGGACACCATCGGCCTCGAGGACCGGCTCAAGCACCGACCCAGCGAGCTCTCCGGCGGCCAGCAGCAGCGGGTGGCCGTGGGCCGGGCCTTGGCCGGACGGCCGGAGATCATCTTCGCCGACGAGCCCACCGGCAACCTCGACAGCCGTTCCGGCGCCGAGATCCTCGACTTCATGCGGCGGGCGGTACGCGAGCTGGGCCAGACCATCGTCATGGTCACCCACGACCCGGGGGCGGCCAGCTACGCCGACCGGGTCGTCTTCCTGGCCGACGGCAGGATCGTCGACGAGATCCAGCACCCCACCGCCGAGGCCGTTCTCGACCGCATGAAGACGTTCGGGCGGTAGGGACATGTTCAAACTGACGTGGAAGGGCCTGTGGGCCCACAAGCTGCGCTTCGCCCTCACCGGCGTGGCCGTCGTCCTCGGCGTGTCCTTCATGGCCGGGACCCAGATCCTCACCGACACCATGGGCAAGACCTTCGACGGCATCTTCGAGAGCTCCAACCAGGGGGTCGACGTCGTCGTGCGCCGGGAGGCGGCGGTCAAGAGCGACTTCGGCGAGGAGGTCCGGGAGCGGGTCGACACCGCGGCCCTCGACCGCATCCGGTCCATCGACGGTGTCGACGCCGCGGCCGGTTCGATCGAGGGCCAGGCCGCCCTCGTCGGGCCTGACGGCAAGGCCGACGCCGCCTCCGGCTTCGGCGGCGTGATCGGCGCCAACTGGGTGGAGGACGAGCGCCTCAACCCGTTCTCCATCGCCACCGGCCACCCGCCGAACGCCCCCAACGAGGTCGTGATCGACCAGACCACCTTCGACAAGGACCACCACGCCCTCGGCGACACCATCACCGTGCTGGGCAAGGGCGAGCCCCGCCCCCTCACGGTGGTCGGCACGGCCACGTTCGGCGACGTGGGCGGCCTCCCCGGCATCACCCTGGTGGGCGTCACCGACGCCACCGCCCAGGAGCTGTTCGCCGATCCCGGCACCTACGACAGCATCGTCGTCGCCGGCGACGGGTCGGTCTCGGCCGACGCCCTGTCCACCCGTATCGGCACGACGCTCGGCGACCCCAAGAAGTTCGAGGTGATCACCGGCGCGGCCGACACGGCCAACAACAAGGCCGACCTCAAGGAGGGGCTGGGCTTCTTCAACACCTTCCTGATGGCCTTCGCCTACATCGCCCTGTTCGTCGGCATGTTCATCATCTACAACACCTTCTCCATCGTCGTGGCCCAGCGGGCCAAGGACATGGCCATGCTGCGGGCCATCGGCGCCAGCCGGGCCCAGGTCGTGCGCTCGGTGGTGTTCGAGTCGGTGGCGGTCGGCGTGATCGCCTCCGCCATCGGCCTCGGGGTGGGCGTGCTGATGTCGTTCGGTCTGCGGGCCCTGCTCAGCGCGGTGGGCCTCGAGGTCCCCAGCGGCCCCATCGTCATCACCCCCTCGACCGTGATCACCGCCTTCGTGGTCGGCACCGCCATCACCGTCGCCTCGGCCCTGTGGCCGGCGATCCGGTCCAGCCGGGTCAAGCCCATCGCCGCCCTCCGCGACGTCGCCATCGACGGGTCCGGCTCCTCGGTGGGCCGCACCGGCGCCGGCCTGGGCATCCTCGGCCTCGGCGTGGCGTCGTTCACGGCCGGGATCCTCGGAGCCGGCTCGGCGCTCGTGCTGATCGGGTTCGGCACGGTGGCGACGATCATCGGCGTGTTCGTGCTCGGTCCGGTGCTCGCCATCCCCCTCATGCACGTGCTGGGGGCGCCCATCCAGAGGATCTCGGGCACCACTGGGCGCCTGGCCCGGGAGAACGCCAAGCGCAACCCCAAGCGCACGTCGGCCACCGCCTCCGCCCTCATGATCGGCGTGGCCCTGGTCGGCTTCATCACCATCCTGGCGTCGTCGACCAAGGCGTCGATCTCGGGCACCCTGTCGAAGTCGCTGCTGGCGGACTACGTCGTGGCCTCCGGCTCCTTCGGCAACGGTGGGCTCAGCCCCGAGATCGAGGCCGACCTGTCGGGTCTGCCCGAGGTGGCCGCGGTCTCGCC
Organism: Actinomycetota bacterium; assembly: GCA_034666105.1. Taxonomy (GTDB): domain Bacteria; phylum Actinomycetota; class Acidimicrobiia; order Acidimicrobiales; family AC-14; genus JAXDMK01. The sequence continues at coordinate 2,155 of JAXDMK010000162.1, forward strand.
GCTGCGGACGAGCCCGGTCCAGGTCGGCGACTCGGCGTCGCAGGTGGCGGCCGTCAACACCCAGACGATCGCCCAGGTGGCCGACCTCGGGGTGAAGGACGGCAGCCTGGCCGACGTCTCCGGGGCGTCGGTGGCCATGGAGGACGCCAAGGCCAAGGATGACGGGGTGGTGGTGGGGGACAAGGTCACCCTGACCTTCGCCCGCACCGGTCCCGTCGACCTCACCGTGAAGGCGCTCATCGACCGGCCGCCGCCCGGGGCCGACGGGGTCGTCTACGTGATCGGCCTCGACACCTACGAGGCCAACGTCACCGACCAGTTCGACCGTCAGGTCTTCGTGAAGGTGGCCAAGGGGGTCAGCCCGACCCAGGGCAAGGCCGCCCTCGACGCCGCCCTGGTCAAGTGGCCCAACGGCGAGCTGCAGGACCAGGCCGCCTTCCAGCAGAGCATCACCGGCCAGATCGACACCATCCTCAACCTCATCTACGGGCTGCTCGGGCTGGCCATCGTGATCGCCCTCATCGGCATCGCCAACACCCTGGCCCTGTCGGTGCACGAGCGGCGCCGGGAGCTGGGCCTGCTGCGGGCGGTCGGGATGACCCGGCCCCAGGTGCGCAGCGCCATCCGGTGGGAGTCGGTGATGATCGCCCTCATGGGAACGTTCCTCGGCTTCGTCCTGGCCGTCGCCGGCTCGTGGGGGATCATCTCCGCCATCAAGGGCGACTCGCCGATCAGCCTGGTGGTGCCGCCGGTGCAACTGACGGTGATCGTGGTCCTGGCCTCGGTGGCCGGGGTGCTGGCCGCGGTCAGTCCCGCCCGCCGGGCGGCCAAGCTCGACATCCTGGCTGCCATCGCCAGCACCTGACGCCGGCGGGGCCCGAGGTCGGCCCCGCTAGTTCGACCAGTGGGCGGGGTAGTACGAGTGGGCCGGCACCGTGGCGGGTGTCGGCCCACTGGTCGCGGCCAGCATGCCCAGGAGGAAGACGAGGTCTCTGCTCAGGATGTCGAGGGGGGCCGCCTGCCGGGTGTCGGCGACGGAGAAGCCGTTGCACCGGGCGTAGCAGGCGCTCACGTCCCTGGGCGCCGAGTCGTCGGTGACGGTGCGGCACCGGAGCCGTTCGGCCAGTCCCATCTGCCGAGGGGTCGGCCAGTAGAGCTTGTGGGTGGCGCACACGTCGCAGCGCACCCAGAAATGCCGCAGCCACGGCTGGCGCCGGTATCTCTGCAGCACCACGCTTCCCGACTCGAGCGTCAGTCCCGCGTCGCACTTCCCACAGCGGACCTGGTCGATGAACGTTGCCACTGTCTCCCCCATTCGAAGCTGTTGCTTCAACCCCGTGTTGCCCCCGCCGAGATGGTACCGAAGGGGTGGCGCCCACCGTTAACCCGAAACCATCTCTTCACACGGAGAGGATCGCTCCTCAGGCGGGGTGGGGGCCGAAGAAGATGATGCCGACGCCGACAGAGACGACCAGGGCGCCGAGGAGGTCCCAGCGGTCGGGGCGGTCGCCGTTGAGCCACCAGCCCCAGAGCAGCGCCATCACCACGAACACACCGCCGTAGGCGGCGTAGATCCGGCCGAAGGAGTCCTGCCGCTGCAGGGTCGGGATCACGCCGTAGCCCACGAGGACCAGGGCGCCGACCATCCCGACGATCCAGCCCGCGCCCTCCCGCAGCCAGCGCCAGACCAGCCAGCCGCCACCGATCTCGGCCAGGCCGGCCAGTCCGAACAGTCCCAGGGCGCGCGCGACCTCCATCCGGGCAAAGGTACCGGTGGCCGGGTCCGGTGGTAGAACTCATCCGATGCCCCGCAGGCGGCTCAGCACCGGCAACGTCGAGGCCGACGCCAAGGACGACTTCGACCAGGCCCGCCAGCGGGAGGTCCTCGCCCGCTTCGCCCGGTGGGTCCTCCGCCAGCCCACCGACGTGAACGCCATCCTCCCCTTCGACGAGGTGGTCGCCGCCCTCGGCCGTGTCGGCGAGCGCGACCTCGGCCTGCAGCCCATCCGCCTCGATTCGCTCGTCGGCACCGTCGACCGCACCGAC
>JAXDMK010000163.1:0-5736 GCA_034666105.1 Actinomycetota bacterium
AGGGCGGCCAGCAGCGCCCCCTCGCCCACCAGCACGAGGTCGCCGTCCGGAGGGGTGGCGGTGAGTAGCTCGTCGTCGAGGCCGGTGACGACCCGTCCCCGGAGGATGAAGTGGCGGCGGCGGACGAGGCCCATCGGCGCTCCCGGCGTGGCCCGGTAGAAGGGCTCGGCCGCCGGGGCCCGCCAGTCCACCACCAGCGGCTCGTTGTCCTCGTCGGAGATGGCGACTCGCCCGATGTAGCGCCGGTCGCCGCCGGTGGCGTCGGTGCGGCCGAAGACGAGCCCCGCCTCTCCCACCTGGAGCGACGCCAGGCGGCGCTCGGTGAGCTGCACCCGCACGTCGCGCTCGAGCCGGGCCTGGTGGGTGCCCCCGGGCGTGGTCTCGATGACATCGGCCGACACGGCGCGGGCCGCGTCCCGCATGGCCTCCAGGCGGGCGTAGGCGCGGTCGACGACCGCCTGTTCGGCTCGGATCTCGGGATGGGACGTGGCGGAGGTTCCTTCTGACGGTGGCGAGAGGGAGCCATCGAGTGTCACGGCTCCGGCTCCCGGGAGCAAACCCGGCCCCCGGATCGGGTCGAACGGCCTACCGGCGGGCGCTCCACCGGTCCCGCGTTCGTGCCGATAGCATCGTCATGGTGCAGCTCTCCCCCAGCAGTCTCCTTGAACGGGCGCGCACGCCCGGCGGGCGCCGGCTCGTGCGCTACAGCCTGGTGTCGGCCGTCTCGGTCGTGGTGTCGCAGATCTTCCTGTTCCTGGCCCAGTTCGCGTGGTCGGCCCGCACTTCCAACATCGTGGCCGTGTGCCTGTCGGCGATCCCGTCCTACCAGTTGAACCGGGTGTGGGCCTGGGGCAAGACCGGCCGCTCCCACCTGATGAAGGAGATCGTGCCCTTCTGGGGGATGTGCCTCCTGGGCCTCATCCTGTCGACCTGGTCGGCCGACTGGGCCGAGAGCCACGCGGCGTCGGTCACGTCCTCCGCCGTCGGCCAGAAGCTGGTGGTCAACATCGCCGCCCTGGCCGCCTTCGGGGTGCTGTGGGTGGCCAAGTTCGTCATCCTCAACCGGCTGCTCTTCGCGCCCGCGGCCCATCCCGCGGCGCCGCCGGAACCCGAACCGGTCACCTGAGGTCCCCTCGCCCGGCCTGATCTGGGTGGCGGTGACCGCTCGCTGGCGGGCGCTCGGCCGGTTGGGGGTGGCGTTGGCGACGGTGATCGCCGCCGCCGGCTGTTCCCCGACGGGCGAGGCCACGCCCCCCGCCCCGTCGACCCCGGGCAGCACCATCGTGGTCGCCGGCGAGCCGGTTCCCGTCGCCCAGGTCACCGACGCCCTGGCCAACCTGTGCACGGCCCGGCAGGAGGCACCCGACCGGCCCCAAGCGGCGGAGGCCCGGTTCTTCGACCGGTCGCACACGACGCTGCACCTCGTCGCCCGGGCCCTGGAGGACGTCGACCGCTCGCTGGCCGCCCGCCTGCTCGAGGCCAAGCAGAAGGTGGAGGCCGACTTCTCGGGGCTCGCCACCGGCGACCGCGTGGCCGACGACCTGGGCGCCCTGATCGAGGTCACCCGGGCCGCCCTCGACCGACTTGCGGTTCCCGTGCCGCCCTGTGCCAAATGAGGCGTATGCCGTCGTCCGCCGGGCCGGGACGCGTCGGGGTCGGAGTCGCCGGCGTGCTCGGCGCCCTGCTCCTGCTGGGGGCCTGCTCGTCGGGGACGAGCGGCCGCGCCACCACGCCGTCCACCCCCCGGGGCGACGACCTCGTCGTCCAGGTGGCCAGCTACGACCTGGCCGTCGGACCGGCGGCACGGTTCATGGTGGGCGTGCAGTCGACCGACCAGCGGGTGCTGGCCTTCGGCAGCGTCGGCCTGCGCCTGGCCTACCTGGGCACCAAGGACGCGCCGGTGCCATCGCCGACGCAGGGGCCCCCGGTCACGGCCACCTACCTCCCGATCCCGGGCACCGAAGCGTCGCCGGAGGGAGCGTCCGCCGCCCAACTGGTCAGCGGGGCCCGGGCCCGCGGCGTCTACGGGGCCTCGGTCGCCTTCGACCGGGCCGGGTTCTGGGAGGCGGAGGTGACGGCCGACATCGGCGGTGAGAGCCGGAGCGCGACCGGCGCCTTCGAGGTGCTCGACCACCACCGGGTGCCCGCCCCCGGCGACGAGGCGCCCCGGTCCGACAACCTGACCATGGACGCGCCCCCGGACGTCCCCCGGGCGGCCATCGATTCGCGGGCCGGCAGCGACGGCACCCAGCCCATCCCCGATCCCGAGCTGCACGCCACCACCGTCGCCGCCGCCCTCGCCGCCGGCCGGCCGGTGGTGGTGGCGGTGTCCACACCCGTGTACTGCATCAGTCGGTTCTGCGGACCCGTGACCGACATGGTGCAGGAGCTGGCCCACGCCTACGGCGACCGGGCCACGTTCGTCCACATCGAGGTCTACAACGACTTCCAGGCCGACCCGCCGGTGTTCAACCGGGCCGCGGTCGACTGGATCTACCGCGACCAGTCCGGCGACCTCAACGAGCCCTGGGTGTTCGTGGTCGGCGGCGACGGCCGGGTCGTGGCCCGGTTCGACAACGTGGCCACCAAGGGCGAGCTGGAACCCGTCCTCCAGGCCCTCCCGGTGCTCCCACCCCCCGCCTGACCCCCTGGCCCCACCGAACCGGTGACGGTTTCCGCCCTCCTGGCGCCAAAACCGTCACCAGTTGGCGGCGCCCGGTCGAACCGGTGACGCCTCACACGCCGGCGATGGGGGCGGGGGGGACGCCCGTGCGGCGGAGGTAGTTGGGGCGGTCGGAGTCGTCGGGCGGGTCGGGACGGCCGCCCCGGAGGCGGGCCGCGGCCCAGGCCCGGAGCAGGTTGCCCTCGGGCAGCGCCGCCACCACCGCCTCCAGGTCGGCCCGGCCGCCCTCGGGGTCCCCGGCGCCCATCCGGGCCAGGCCCCGCCCGTAGCGGACGCGGGCGTCGTCGACCACCGGCGGCCCCAGCCGGTCGAAGGCGGCCAGGGCGTGGGTCGGCCGCTCCATCGACGCCAGGGCCAGGCCCTGGTTGGCCCACAGCCGCTGCACCACCTCGACGTCGTCCGCACCGGCCGCCTTGACCCCCTCCTCGGCCGCGATCACGGCCGACGACCACCGGGACTCCGCCATCGCCACCCGCACCCGGGCCAGCTGGATGCGGGCGGTCGGGGCCGCCCCCGCGGCCTGGTCGAGGGTGGCCCGGGCCAGCCCCAGCTCACCCGAGCCGGCGTAGAGGCGAGCGAGGTCGAGCCAGCCGGCGTCGTCGCCGGGCGCGTCGCGGACGGCCCGGCGGAGGACCGCCATCCGCTCGCCGGCACCGGAGGAGATGGCGAACAGGGTGTGGCGGACGGTGCCCCGCCACCAGCGCCACAGCACCACCAACACGGCTGCGTGGGCCACGGCCGTCGCCCAGCTCAGGACGGGGGTGGCGCCGAAGTCGTAGATGGTGACCCAGTCGCCCCAGTTCGACGACAGGGACAGCACCGGGTAGCCGACCAGGGCGTAGCCCACCTGGAGCGTCCCCCCGAGGACGAGGACGTAGCGCAGCCCCGGCCGCAACCGGGCGCCGGCCAGGCCCGCGCCGACCAGGGCCAGTCCGGACAGGGCCCCGGCCAGGTTGCCCGCCAACGAGATCCACCACCCCTGGCCGGGGGACACGCTGCCGCCGACGCTCACCGCCCCCTCGAAGATCCCGTAGTGGAACCCGAGCACCTTGGCCCCCACCATCACCACCGCCACCACGTGGCCCAGCTCGTGGATCAGCACCACCACCGGCGGGACCAGGAACACCGACGCCTGGGTCGCAAGGCGCTTGTCCGCGGTGGTGAAGTCCGAGTCGAGGAAGGTCCGCCGGGACCGGATGACGGTGACCAGGGTGGCCAGCGCGGCCAGTCCCATGACGAGGTCCACCACGCCGGACTGGGGGTCGAAAGGCACGTCCCGATGCTACGAGTGCCCCGGGTACAGTCCCCGACAGGGGAGCACGAGGGGGCGAGTCGATGGCGCGCTACGACCTGGTCATCATCGGAATGGGGTCCGGCGGGATGGTGGGGGCGGAGTTCGCAGCCACCATCGGGCTACGGGTGGCGGTGGTCGAGCGGGGCCGGGTCGGGGGCGACTGCCTGTGGACGGGGTGCGTGCCGAGCAAGGCGTTGCTGGCCTCGGCCAAGGCGGCTCACACCATGCGGGTGGCCGACACCTACGGCCTGCCGTCGCTCGCCCCCGATATCGACACCTCGCTCGTCTGGAAGCGCATCCGGGCCATCCAGCAGGAGATCGCGGCGGCCGACGACAACCCCGACCGCTTCGAGGCGGAAGGGGTGGAGATCGTCCGGGGCGCGGCCCGGGTGGTCGGGCCCAACTCGGTGCGCGTGCTGGGCGAGGGCGCCGACGGGCAGGACCGCGAGCTCGAGTCCCGGTTCATCCTGGTCTGCACCGGGAGCAGGCCGGTGGTGCCGCCCATCGAGGGGCTCACGGAGGCGGGCTTCCTCACCAGCGAGAGCCTGTGGGACATCGAGCGGGCGCCCGAGAGCATGGTGATGATCGGTGCCGGTCCCATCGCCACCGAGATGTCCCAGGCCTTCGCCCGCCTCGGCATCCGCACCACGGTCCTCCAGAAGGGCCCCCGGATCCTGCCCCGCGACGAGCCCGACCTGGTCGACATCCTGGTCGCCAAACTTCGCTCGGAGGGCGTCGACCTGCATTTCAACGTGGAGACGGAGCGGGTGACGGTGTCCGGAAAGCGCAAGATCGTCTACGGCAGCGAGAACGGCGAGCCCGCCCGGTGGGAGGGGGAGGAGCTGCTGGTCGCCACCGGCCGGCGTCCCAACGTGGAGGGCCTCGGGCTGGAGGAGGTGGGGGTCAAGGTCGGGCGCACCGGCATCGAGGTCGACGAGCGCATGCGCACCTCGGTGCCCTCCATCTACGCCGCCGGCGACGTGGCCGGCCGGTTCCTCTTCACCCACTCAGCCGGCTACGAGGCGGTGCGGGCGGTCAGGGACGCCTTCTACCCGGGCAAGGGCAAGGTCACCGACTTCGTGCCCTGGTGCACCTTCACCGACCCCGAGCTGGCCCACGCCGGCCTCACCGTGGCCGAGGCGGAGAAGAAGCACGGTGACGACGTCGAGGTGTACCGCCTCGACCTGTCCCACTCCGACCGGGCCCGGGCCGACAACGCCACCGAGGGCGCCATCGTGGTCGTCACCGCCAAGGGCAAGGTGGTGGGCGCCCACATCCTCGCCCCGTCGGCCGGGGAGATGATCCACGAGCTGGCGCTGGCCATCAACGAGGGGCTCAAGCTGGCCGAGGTGGCCAGCCTCATCCACGTCTACCCGACGCTGTCGACCGGGATCGGCCAGCTTGCGGGCGAGGCCGCCTTCGAGGGGGCCAAACGCTTCCGCTGGCTGGTGCGCAAGGAGAAGTAGGGCGCCGATCCGGCCTGTCCGGCGTCAGTCGTTCTTCTTGTCCTTGCCCGGCTTGGCCTTGACGGGACCGCTTGGAACGACCTGGGCGGCCGTGGTCGGGGTAGCGGTGGCGGAGCCGGCTACCACGACGCCCGGCACCTGCTGGAGGAGCTGGACCGCGCCGAGTGTGGCGCCGTCGTCGAGCTGGCCCGCCTGACGCCACTTGGCCACGTCGATGATGAGAGCGGTGGCGGCGGTGCTCGCCCCCGAGTCGCCCCGCTGGACCTGGTCGGCGAGGGTCCGCAAGCGCCCGG
>JAXDMK010000164.1:0-8128 GCA_034666105.1 Actinomycetota bacterium
ACGGTGGCGGATTTCGAAAAACTGGTGGTGTGACCCCTCCGGTCGTCGACGCGGCCTGGGTGGCGGGAGGTGTCCTCACCGCCACCGGCGATCTGGTCGCCGGCCTCTCGGTCGAGGCCGCCATCGAGCGGCTGACGGCGGCGCTCGAGCCCGGCGGCGCACCGGCCCGGTGGACACCTCCCGACCCGGCCGACGTCACCCGCCTGGAGTCGGTGCTGGTCGAGGCGTGGACGGCCGCCGCCACCGGCCTGGCCGCGGCCACGGCCGCGGCCACCTGGGACGCCCCCGCCGTACGCCTCCGGGTTCCGGACCGGGGGACGCTGGCCGCCCTGGGCCGGGTGTCGCCCCCCGGGCCCCCGGTGGTGGCCCACGTGACGCTCCATGCGCCGCGGTTGGCGTGGCGGTGGCCGGTACGGGTGGGGGTGGCTGCCGACGCGGTGGACTCGATCGACTGCGGGCTGGCCGAGGTGCGGGGGTGGGGGGTGGGCGGCGAGGAGTCGACGTTCGAGCTGGTGGTCGTGGAGGGGGACGCGACCGACGTGCCGGCGGGGGTGCGTGCCGGCTGTCTCGTGGTGCTCGGGGTCGCAGTCGGCGAGTTCGACGGGGGACTCGTCGGGCGGCTGGATGCGGCCGCGGCCGTCGTCTCGCCGGGGTCGGATCGGGCCTGGCTGGCCGCCGCCATCCGGCACCTGGCCTGCGGACGGCCGCTCGACGTGGCCGTGGGCCTGGCCCATCCCGGCGCCGCCATCCTCGCCGACGACGGGTTCCTGGAGATGACCTCGGCCCGGGCCTACGGGCGGATGCTGGCCGACCAGCTGCGCTCGTCGGAGTCGACGGTGGTGGGGGACGCGGTGGCCGCCCTCGACCTCCTTGTGGCGGCACCCTTCGACGCCGACGGCCGGTCGGCGGCGGCCCTGGCCGAGGTGGTCTCGTCGGTGTCGGCGGCCGGGCTCGGCGAGCTGACCACGGTCGAGCGCCATCTCCAGCGGGCCTCGGCCAACGGGGGCGGCCACCGTCGGGCCGCGCCCCCCGAGCCCCCCGCCGGCCCGCCGCCGGCGCCCCCCGAGCCCATGGCCGGTATGGGCGCGGGCGACGAGATCATGGAGGTCGGCGGAGACGAGGCGGTTGCTGTCGGAGCGGACGAGGCTGACGTCGACCGGGCCGCGGCCGAGGCGACGCCGGTGGAGGTCGCCCCCGACTCCCGACGGCTGCAGGCCCGCCTGGTGAACCCGGCCACCAAGGAGGTCCTCGGCGACCGGTTCGTCGTCGGCAAGAACCAGGTTCGGGTGCGGATCGCGGCCGAGGTGGCGGAAGGGGCGGCGCCGGCCGACGCCCCCTTCGCCAGCCCGACGCCCGGCCGCCAGGCCGACCTCACCGTCGAGATCATCGCCGGCGACGCCCACGCCTCCCAGGTCCTGCAGCTCCCCGCCATCGCCGACTCCAAGTGGACGCGGCCGGTCACCTTCGAGGTCCCCGCCGGTTCCGGCCCGTTCCGGGTGTTCATCCAGGTCCTCTTCCACGATCGGGTCGTGCAGAGCGCCACCCTCTCCGGACCCGTCCTCGACCAGGATGCGCCGGCGCCGGCCACCGGCGAGGGCCTCCGCCTGGCCGTCGACGCCTCCACCCCGCCCGCGGCCGTCCACCGGATGACCCCCGCCGGCGCCTCGCTCACCATCGTCCCCGGGCTCACCGGGGAGCCCCGGCTCCTCCGCCTGGGCGAGAAGCGCGCCGTCGATCCCGACCAACTCGTCGCCGCCGGCAAGGCCATCCGCCAGACGCTCCTGGGCGCCTTCCGGGCCCCGCCGCCGTCGCTCGAGGCCGCCGCCGGCGTGCTCACCCGGCTGGCGGTGCACGGCAGCCTCCTCCACCAGCAGCTCGAGGCCGACGCCTACGACGCGGTGGAGTGGATCCACGTCTCGACCTTCGGTGCCGCCGACCTGCCCCTCGAGCTCGTCTACACCCACCCCATGCCCGATTCCGACGACAGGGTGCCGGTGTGCCCGACCGCCCTCGCCGGCGCCGACCGGTGCCTGGCCGCCTGTCCCGACCGGGGCCGGTCCGACGTGGTCTGCCCCTTCGGGTTCTGGGCCACCAGCAAGGTCGTCGAGCGCCGGGCCCACACCGACGACCGCACCGCCACCGTGGCCGGCGTCGAGCGCTCGATCCAGGTGCTGGCGGTGGGTGCGGCGGGGGTGTCGAAGAAGGCGGACGAGGTCGACCCCACGTCCACGTCCCGGATCGTGGAGGCGGTGCGCAAGGCGGTGGCGAGCGGCACCTTCCGTCCCCTCGCCTCGTGGGCCGACCTGAAGCCGGTGGCGGCCCTGCCCGCCCGGGTGCTCGTCCTCATCACCCACACCATCGAGGGGGCGGCGGGCGACGTCCTCGGCATCAAACTCCAGCTGGGGGGCGACGACCTCGCCCTGCACCGCATCGGCAAGCTCTACGTCAACCCCACCGGCGCCGAGCCGGGCCCGGTGGTGCTGGCCATCGGCTGCGACACGGGCGACCTGGAGGCATCCTTCGCCGATTACGTCGGGCTCCTGTTCGGCGCCGGCGCCGAGCTGGTCGTCTCCGCCATCTCCCCCGTCCCCGGCAAGAACGTGGCCGACTTCGTGGTCCGCCTCTTCGACGCCCTTCCCGGCTACCTGGCCCAGCCCGGCATCCACCGCTTCGGCGAGGTCCTCACCGACATCCGCCGGCAGACGGTGGCCAGGGGCGACGTACTCGCCCTCGCCCTCACCGCCACCGGCGACGCCGACGTCGCCCTGGTGGGAGCCTGACGGCCGTGCTCACCGTCGAGCTCCTCCCCGCCGGCTACGGCGACGCCGTCCTGGTCACCTACGGCCCCGCCGACACGCCCCACCGCATCCTCATCGACGGCGGCCAGGCCCAGAGCTTCCCCGCCGTCGCCGACCGCCTGCGCTCCTTCAAGGGGCCCATCGACCTGCTGATCGTCACCCACGTCGACACCGATCACATCGGCGGAGCGGTCCGGCTGCTGGCCTCGAAGGCGCTGCCGGCCCGCTTCCGCGGGATCTGGTTCAACGGCTTCGTCCACCTGGGGGCGGCCGCGGGCATGCTCGGCCCCGTCCACGGTGAGCGGCTGACGGCCCTGATCGTGAAGTCGGGCCTGCCGTGGAACGAAGGTTGGCCGTGGCCCGGGCCCGCCCCCGAGGGCATCGGCGGACCGGTGGTCGTCGGGGACCCGGCGAAGCTGCCGGTGATGGCCCTTCCCGGCGGCGCCACCGCCACGCTCCTCTCGCCCACCCCCCAGAAGCTGGCCGACCTGCTGCCGGTGTGGGAGGAGGTGGTGGAGAAGGCCGGCCTGCGGCCCGACGTCAAGGCCACCGAGGATGCGGCGGCGCCGGTGGTGGCGCCGGGCCTGCTGGGCGGGGTCAGCCTGGAGGACCTGGCCGCCCTCGACACCGACGACGACCGGGCCGAGGCCAACGGGTCGAGCATCGCCTTCGTGTTCGAGTTCGAGGGGCTCAGGGTCCTCTTCGGCGCCGACGCCCACTCCGACGCCCTGGTGGCGGGCCTGACGACGCTGGCCGGTCCCGCCGGCGGCAAGGTCCGCCTCGACGCCTGCAAGCTGCCCCACCACGGGAGCAAGGGGAACTGCACCCGGGCCGTGGTCGACCTCATCGACTGCCCGGTGTGGATGATCTCCACCAACGGCCGTCGTTTCCACCATCCCGACGACGAGGCCCTGGCCCGGGTGATCCACGGCCGCGACCACTCCCAACTGGTCTGGAACTACCGCAGCGACCGCTTCGCCGCCTTCACCAGGGAGTATCCGCCGGAGACGTCGGGGTACACCGTGCACGTCCCGGACGAGGGCACCGAGGGCTTCACCGTCCGCCTGGCCGATTGATGCGGACCGACTGACACTCGCCGTCGTCCTCCGACCGGCCGATGTCGTAGAATGGTTGGCGGTCCGCCCCGTGTACGCGGCCAGGCGGCACCACCCAGCTTTCGAAAGGCCTCTTCTCATGCCCGCGCGGCAAGATCTCCGGAACATCGCCATCATCGCCCACGTCGACCACGGCAAGACCACGCTGGTCGACGCCATGCTGTGGCAGTCCGGCGTCTTCCGCGAGAACCAGGACATGGGCGAGCGCATCCTCGACTCCAACGACCTGGAGCGGGAGAAGGGCATCACCATCCTGGCCAAGAACACGTCCGTCCACTACGGCGACGTGAAGCTCAACATCGTCGACACGCCCGGCCACGCCGACTTCGGCGGCGAGGTGGAGCGGGCCCTGGCCATGGTCGACGGCGTGCTCCTCCTGGTCGACGCGTCCGAGGGACCCCAGCCCCAGACCCGCTTCGTCCTGCGCAAGACGCTCGAGGCCCGGCTGCCCGTCATCCTCGTCATCAACAAGGTCGACCGGCCCGACGCCCGCATCGCCGAGGTCATCGACGAGGTCTACGAGCTGTTCCTCGATCTCGACGCCGACCACGACCAGATCGAGTTCCCCATCGTCTACGCCAACGGCCGGGCCGGCACCGCGTCGCTCGACCCGAAGGAGGCGGGCACCAGCCTCAAGCCCCTGTTCGAGCTCCTCCTCGAGCGGATCCCGGCGCCGACCTACGAGGAGGGCCACCCCTTCCAGGCGATGGTCACCAACCTCGACCGCTCGCCGTACCTCGGACGGCTGGCCCTGTGCCGCATCCGCCACGGCCGCATCTCCAAGAACCAGCCCATCGCCTGGTGCAAGGCCGACGGCACCATCGAGCGGGTCAGGATCAGCGACCTGTCGATCACCGAGGGCCTCGACCGGGTGGCGGCCGACGACGTCGGTCCGGGCGAGATCATCTCCGTGGCCGGCTTGCAGGAAGTCACCATCGGCGAGACCCTGGCCGACGCCGACGACCCCCGGCCCCTGCCGGTCATGACCATCGACGAGCCCAGCCTGTCGGTCACCATCGGGGTCAACACCGGCCCCCTGGCCGGCACCGAGGGCACCAAGCTGACCGCCCGCCAGATCAAGAGCCGGCTCGACACCGAGCTCGTGGGCAACGTGTCCCTGCGGGTGCTCAACACCGAGCGCCCCGACACCTGGGAGGTCCTCGGACGGGGCGAGCTGCAGCTGGCCGTCCTGGTCGAGACCATGCGCCGGGAGGGCTTCGAGATCGTGGTGGGCAAGCCCCAGGTCGTCACCAAGGAGATCGACGGCAAGCTGTGCGAGCCGGTCGAGCGCATGTCGGTGCACGTGCCGGCCGAGCACCTGGGCACCGTCACCCAGCTCCTCGCCACCCGCAAGGGCCGGCTGCAGGACATGGTCAACCACGGCACCGGCTGGGTCCGCATGGAGTACCTGGTCCCGGCCCGGGCCCTCATCGGCTTCCGCACCGAGTTCATGACCGAGACCCGGGGTACCGGCATCCTCCACCACGTGTTCGAGGCCTACGAGCCGTGGCACGGCCCGCTGCGCACCCGGATGCTGGGCAGCATCGTGGCCGACCGGAGGGGCGCCACCACCGGCTTCGCCCTGGCCAACCTCCAGGAGCGGGGCGAGATGGTGGTCGGACCCGGAGTCGAGGTCTACGAGGGCATGATCGTGGGCGAGAGCTCCCGGTCCGACGACATGGACGTCAACCCGGTCAAGGAGAAGAAGCTCACCAACATGCGGGCCTCGTCGTCCGACGAGCTGGTGCGCCTCACGCCTCCCCGGCCCCTGTCACTCGAGCAGGCCCTCGAGTTCATCGCCGAGGACGAGTGCGTGGAGGTCACGCCCAAGTCGGTGCGCCTGCGCAAGGCGGTGCTGCCCATGGCCGACCGCCGCCGCATCCAGCGCCGCGACCGCCCCGCCTGACCCGACCGCCAGACGTGCAACTGGTGACGGTTAGCGCCCCCTGAGGGCTCTTTCCGTCACCAGTTCGAGTGGCTACCGCCGGCGGCGGCGGGCGCCCATGCTCCGCAAGGTGCGGGTGCGGGCCTGGGTGGCGGTGGTCGTGGAGGCCCCGGGGCCGTCCGAGCTGTCGGCGCCGTCGGTGCCGGTGGCCTCGTCGGGCATCGGCGCCCACTCGGGCGAGAGCAGCTCCGACAGCCGGGCGTCGTTGGAGAACAGCTCCACCACCGGCTGACGGATGCCCAGCCGGCGCCGCATGCGCTCACTCTCCGCCAGCTGGTCCCAGAGGAGGAGGCTGACGGCCACCCCGGTGGCGCCGGCCCGGGCGGTGCGGCCCGAGCGGTGGAGGTAGGCGGTGTGGTCCTCGGGCGGGTCGTAGTGGAGGACCACGTCGATGCCGTCGACGTCGAGGCCGCGGGCGGCCACGTCGGTGGCCACCAGGACGCCCAACCCGTCCTCCCGGAAGTCGCGGAGGGCCCGCAGGCGGGCGCTCTGGGCCAGGTCGCCGTGGAGCACGCCGGCCTTGATCCCCTCCCGCCGCAGTTGCAGCTCGAGCCGGTCGGCGCCCCGCTTGGTACGGGAGAAGATCAGGGTGCGGCCGGTGCCCTTGGCGATGGCGGCCGCCACCTTCACCTTGTCGAGCTCGTGGACCTTGAGGAACCGGTGCTCCATCTGCTCCACCGTGGGCTGCACCGACTCGACCTCGTGGCGGACCGGGTCGTTGGTGTAGTTGCGCACCAGGCGGTCGATCTCGGAGTCGAGGGTGGCGGAGAAGAGCATGGTCTGGTGCTCGGCCGCGATCCGGTCGAGCAGCCACACCACCTGGGGCATGAAGCCCATGTCGGCCATGCGGTCGGCCTCATCGAGGACGAGGACCCGTATGTCGGCGACCGAGACGTCGCCCCGCTGACAGAGGTCGATGAGGCGGCCGGGGGTGGCCACCACCACGTCGTGGCCCTTGCGGACGGCCTTGATCTGGCGCTCCATGGCCGTGCCGCCGAACACGGCCGTCACCGAGCGGTCGGCGGCCTGGCCCAGGGGCACGAGGACGTCGCGCACCTGCACCGCCAGCTCCCGGGTGGGGACGAGGATGAGGCCCGTGGGCCGGCCCGGCTTGGCCTTGGGGACCTTCATGAGGAGGGGCAGGCCGAAGGCGAGGGTCTTGCCCGAGCCGGTCTTGGCCTTGCCGCACACGTCGCGGCCGGCGAGGGCGTCGGCGATGGTGAGGGCCTGGATGGGAAGGGGAGTGGTGATGCCCGACGACTGGAGGGCGGTGACCAGTCGGGGCGCCACCCCCAGTTCGTCGAACGTGGGCGCGTCGGAGGGTTCCATGAGGGGGGGTGTTGCTCCTGTCGATGTCGTGGGACGGTGGGTCGTCCCGGCATCGCTGGGGACCGCAGGCGGCGGCCAGCAGGAGGAAGGATGACCCCGGACGTGACCCACTAGGCCGCGTCCACCTCCCAGTGTAGCGGGGACGACCGCCCGACGTGACGATGGAATGGTTCCATCCTCACGCCAAGTGGTAAGCACGAGGTCGTGAAGCGATCCATCGGTGTTCTCGGGCTGGCGGGGGCCCTCGTCCTGTCCGTGCTGCTGGTGTTCCCGGCGGGGGCGGGGGCGGTGACCCCACCGTCCAACCGGTGGGCGCTGCTGATCGGAATCGACGAGTTCCAGGGGTCCACCCGCCCCAACTTCGGCGGCGTCGGCGACGTCACCGACGTGAAGGAGGCCCTCATCCGCAACGGCTGGGCCGCCGACCACATCCGGGTCCTCACCAATTCGGGGGCCAGGGCGACCGACATCCGGGCCGGGCTGGCCTGGCTGGTGGCCAACAGCAGCCCGACCACGTTCTCCTTGACCTGGTACTCGGGCCACGTCCTGCAGAAGGGCACCACCGAGTACCTGTGGCCCTACGACAACGCCCACATCCCCGACACCGAGCTGGCCGCGTCGCTGAAGGCGCTGAAGGGACGGGCCGCCACCTTCATCGCCGGGTGCGAGGCGGCCGGCTTCGACGAGGGCGTGTCCAGCCCCACCCACCTGTTCCTGGCCGCGTCGCAGTCGAACGAGAAGGGCTATGAGCTGCAGTCGGCCCACGCCTCGGTCTTCTCGATGTACCTGGTGCGCAAGGGGATGCTCGCGGGCGAGGCCGACTTCAACCGCGACGGCCGGGTGTCGGTGCAGGAAGGCTTCCGCCTGGCCGCGGAGCGGGCCCCCGGCTTCACCGCCGGCCAGGCCCAGGGGCCGCAGCACCCCTACATCGCCGGCGGCGA
>JAXDMK010000165.1:0-26151 GCA_034666105.1 Actinomycetota bacterium
ACCGGGGGCGTGACCACCGGGGGAACGACCGGGGGCGTGACCACCGGAGGCGTGACCACCGGGGGAACGACCGGGGGCGTGACCACCGGGGGCGTGACCACCGGGGGCGTGACCACCGGAGGCGTCACCGGAGGAACCACCGGGGGAACGACCGGGGGCGTCACCACGACGGGCGGCGTAACCGGAGGAACCACCGGCGGCGGGACCACGACCGGCGGCGTGACCACCGGCGGCGGCGTTACCACCGGGGGCGGCGTGACCACCGGAGGTGTCACCACTTCAGCCGGTATGACGTTGTTGGTGATGGAAGCGGTGCATTTGACCGTCGCACCACCCCCGTTGCCGGAACCATTGCACTGATTGATCGTCACCGGCAGCGCCGAGCTCTCGGTGGAGGGGGTGACCGAGCACTGCACTCGGATCGTGGCCCCACCGCCGTTCCCGGAATTGTCGCATTGGGTGATGGTGGCGTTGGTCGTCACACCGATCGGGTTGCACGAGATGGTCGGCTCAGTGCCGCCGCCCTGGCCCGTCCCGTTGCACTGGTTGATGGTGGCCGGTGTCGGCGACGCCGTACCGGTGATGTTGTTCACGACGGACACGTTGCATTCCACCGTCCCGCCCCCACCACTGCCCGACCCGTTGCACTGGTCGACAGACGTCACCAGCTGGTCCGACGGGGTGATGGTGGTGGTGCAAGGCAGCGCCGCGTTCGCTGCTCCGTGACATTCCTTGACCTCCACCGTCGAGCTGGCCACGCTGGTTGCGAGGTCCAGGTTGTTGGTGATCGTGACGTCACACGCCACTGCCTGTCCTCCGACGTTGTCCATGCCGTTGCACTGGTGGATGGCCACCGGTGCGGTTGCGGGCGTGGGGGCAAGCGCCGCCCCCGCGAGGGGAGCGGGAGTGGCCTCCGTCAGCGACACCGGGGCGAGGTCAGCGGCAGCCACTGCGGGGCTGGACTGGCTCGCCTGGGGGGCGCGGACGGCGCTCGTCATCACCGGGGTGATGTCCGGGCTGGTGGCCATGGGGACCGGAGTCGGATCGATGGCCGGCTCAGCCAGCCCACCCATCCGGCTGAGGACCGGCAAGGTCACTTCCATCGTCGGCATCCGGGTCACGACCGGGTCGGGCTCGGCCGTCACGACCGGGACTTCGGCGAGGACCGGGACTTCGGCGACGACCGGCGCTCGCGCCACGACCGGGGCCTCCGTCACGACGGGGACTTCCAGCACGACCGGGCTGGCCGTGCTCTCCCTCGATACCGTCGGCGCCACAGGAGCGGCGACGACGACATCGGCGACCGGAGCCTGACGGGCGACCGGCACCGCTACGTCAGGTCGGGCCGCGGACGGGGTAGAGCGGCTGGCCTCCACCACCGGGGGTACGGCCGATCGTGCGCCATCCCCGAAGGCGGTGTCGTGCACGGCGCCCACTGTCAACATCAGGGCAGTCGCGCCCAGCAGCATCCCGAAGTACCTGACTCCCTGTTTGGCGATCGATGGGTGTGCGGCGGGGGGTGGCATGGCGAACTCGGATATGTGCATATGGACTCCTTCGTCGCCATGACTGTGCGACGAGGGATGTCACTGCGCTGTCACGAGTTTCACTACGACCCGACAACGTCGGTCGGCCGTTCCCGGCGAGGCCGCCGGCGGGTGGCGGATCAGTCCCCCGAGGAGGGCCCCGACGACTGCAGGAGGTCGTTCAGCAGGCCCGTGAGACGGGACGTGGGCTCGAGGTCGAGGTCGGCGTGGAGCAGGACCCGGTACCGCTCGAGCTCGTCGATGGCGGCCGACTGGTTCCCCTCGGCCAGGTGCACCCGGATGAGGGCGGCCCGGGCGCTCTCCCGCAGAGGCTCGGCCTGCACCGCGGCCAGCGCCGCGCCGGCGGCTTCGGCCAGCCGCTCGGCGGCGGTGAGCCGCGCCGCCACCGCCTCCAGGGCGTGCACCCGGAGCTGGCGCCAGTCCTCGGCGGCCAGGATGGCCCAGTCCTCGTACCACCCCGGCAGCAGGTCGTCGGAGAGCGCCGCCACCGCCGGGCGACTGATGTCGTCTTCCAACTCGGGCTCGTCGCGGTCGATCAGGCGGTGGGCCAGGGCACGCGAGTACTGGACGTCGACCACCACTCCTTCGGCCAGCCCCAGGTCGCGGGCGGTTACCCGCACCGCCCCCCGGGTCGGCTGACCAAGGCGGGCCACCGCGGCCCGGAGGTTGGCGCCCGCGTGCTCGTCGGTGGACTCAGGCCAGAGGGTGCCCGCCACCCGTTGCCGGGTCATCGTCTGGTCACGGACGGCCAGAAAGGCGAGAAGTCGTTGCGAGCCGGCCGAGATCCCGAGAATGGCGTCGCCCCCCACCGAGAAGAGGAACCCGCCGAGGAGCGACAACTCGTTGCCTTCGTCCAAATCGCCTACCTCGTCCGCCCGATGACGTCAAGAATACCCGTCTCCCGGGGGAAGTGGAGGCGCGCCTAACCCGTCACGGTCGCGTCACGCGGTCACCCGTACGTTCACAGTGATGAACCCCCGCGACGCGCGGTGAACCCGGGATCCTTATGCCCCTGAAGCGCTGGCGCCGGGAGCCACGACCCGGCCCGATCGCGCCCGCCGGTCGACGCCCGCGTCCGATCCGGGCCTATATCGACGCCATGGTGGCCATGTTCGTCGTCGTGACCGCTCTCGGCGTCGGCTACGAGCGGGTGAGATCGTCCCGGGACGCGAACTCGGCCGCCACCGCCGACGCGTCCTTCGCCGCCGAGCTGGCCGCCCGTCACATCGGACGCGACCTCGACTCGACCCGAGCGGCCCTCTCCCATCTGGCGGCCACCCCCCAGATCGAGGCCCTGTTCGCCGCCGGCTCGGCCTGCACGCTCGACTTCTCCGGGTCCGGTGTCTTCAACGGGGGCCACCTCGACCTGATCGCCACCGACGGGGGCGTCGCCTGCTCGTCCCTCGCCGATTCCGAGGTCGGCGGGTACCGGGGCCAGGCCTGGGTGGCGGGCGCTCTCGACAGGGAAACGCTTTCCGCGCCCATCGTCGACAGCCGCACCGGCCACCACGTGGTGGTGGTGACCTCGCCGATCCCGGGAGTGGGCCTGGCCGCCGCCTTCCTCGACCTGGACGACCTCGGACCCACCCTGCTCTCCACCTTCGGCGGGCCCCGCGCCCTTGAGTTCCTGGTGGCCAGTGGTGACGGAGAGCGGGCCATCACCCGGTCGATCGACCCCGAGCGGTGGGTCGGGGCCGACCTGTCGGCCACTCCGTTCGCACACGCCGCCTCGGGCCCGCCCGGCCGTGACGTCGACGGCCGGCGGCGCATCTACGCGGGGGCGCCCGTCGAAGCCAGTGGGTGGACGGTCTACGCGGGGGCCGACCGCAGCCAGGTCTTGGCCGCCGCCCATCGCACCAGCCGCGGCGACATGGCGGTGGCGTCGATGTTCGTCGCGGTCGTCTTCGCCACCGGAATCGTCCTCGCCCGTCGGATCTCCTCGCCCATCATCGCCCTCAGCGAGCAGATACGGGTACCGTTCGACGACTCGTCGCGGCCGCTGGTGTCGAGCGAGGGCCCGAGGGAGCTCGTCGAGCTGGCCAGCCATCTCAGCCGGCTCACCGAGTCGCTCCGTCACGAGGTGGACGTCACCGCCCGGGTCGCCGCCATCGTGGAGTCGTCGAACGACTCGATCATCAGCTGGACATCCTCCGGCATGATCGCCACCTGGAACTCCCGATCGGAGCAGATGTACGGCTACCCGGTCGAGGCGGCCATCGGTCGGGACATGTCACTGATCGTGCCGCCCGAGCGCATCGCCGAGGTCGGCCGCCTCCACGAGCAGGTCCTCCGGGGCGAACTCGTCGAACCGGTGGAGACGCAGAAGGTACGAAGCGACGGATCCCTCATCGACGTCTCGGTGACGTTCTCCCCCATCCGGGACCGGACGGGGACGGTGGTCGGGGTCTCGGCCGTCGGACGTGACATCAGTGAGAGCAGGCGGGCAGTGGAGGCCCTTCGCTCCAGTGAAGCCCGGAAGAGCGCGATCCTCGCCTCCGCCCTCGACGCCATCGTCACCATGAACAGCGAGGGACTCATCGAGGAGTTCAACCCCGCCGCCGAGCGCACCTTCGGGATGAAGGCGGTCGACGTGATCGGCCGCCAACTGTCGGAGGTCATCATCCCCCCCGACCAGCGCCACGCCCACGACCACGGCCTCGAGCGCTTCCTCACCACCGGCGAAGGCCGTCTGATCGGTCGCTGCACCGAGCTGACGGCGATGCGGGCGGACGGGACGCGCTTCCCGGTCGAGGTGACGATCAACAACGTCGACCTTCCCGGGCCGCCGGTGTTCACCGGGTTCATCCGCGACGCCACCGACCGCAGGGCGGCCGATGTCGAGCGGAGGTCGCTGGAGGACCGCCTCCACCAGTCCCAGCGGCTGGAGAGCCTGGGCCAGCTGGCCGGCGGAGTGGCCCACGACTTCAACAACCTGCTCGCTGTCATCCTCAACTACGCCACGTTCGTCGGCGAGGCCGTGCCCTACGACGTCGACGTGCAATTCGATGTCGAGCAGATCCTCTCCGCGTCACGACGGGCGGCGGGCCTGACCCGGCAGCTGCTGATGTTCGCCCGGCGCGAACCCGTCCGTCCGGAGATGCTGGACCTCAACGCGGTGGTGGAGGAGGTCCGGGAGCTGCTGGCCCGGAGCATCGGCGAGCAGATCGATCTCGTCGTGCGGGCCGGCGTGAGCCTGCCCGCGGTCCGGGCCGACCGGGGACAGACGGAGCAGATCCTGTTGAACCTCGCCGTCAACGCCCGCGACGCGATGCCCGACGGCGGCACCCTCACCATCGACACCGCGTCCGTCGACCTCGACCAGGAATTCGTCCGGTTCCACCCCGGAACCACGCCCGGGCCCCACGTGCAGCTGTCGGTGAGCGACAGCGGGACGGGGATGAGCCCCGACGTCGCCGCCCGGGCCTTCGACCCGTTCTTCACCACCAAGGGTCGGACGGAGGGCTCGGGTCTGGGCCTGGCCACGGTCTACGGCATCATCACCGAAGCGGGCGGGGCGGTGAGCCTCTACTCCGAGGAGGGCCTCGGCACCACGATCAAGGTGTACTACCCGGCCACGACCGACCCGGCGGTGGTCGTGACCCCGGGCGTCCGGTCCAAGCCGATCCGGGGCGCGGGCGAGGTCGTCCTCGTGGTCGAGGACCAGGACGCGGTGCGGGCCGTCACCGTCCGCCTCCTGCGCGGCAACGGCTACGTCGTGCTGGAGGCGGCGTCGGGACCGGAGGCCATCTCGATTGCGGCGCGGCGCACCATCGACCTCCTCCTCACCGACGTGGTGATGCCGCGGATGGGCGGGCGGGAGCTGGCCACCCTCCTCCTGGCCGACCATCCGGGCGTACCCGTGCTGTACATGTCGGGGTACGCGCCCAGCATGCTCGGGCCCCACGGCGCCCTCGACGACGACGTCGCCCTGGTGCAGAAGCCGTTCAACGAAGTCACCCTCCTCCACGGAGTCCACCAGGCGATCAGTACCGGGGTACTCAGTGGGGGCGGCTCGGGCCGGGACTGACGAATGAAGCTGCTCCTGCTGGAAGACGACGTCGCGGTGCGGCGGTTGGTGACCAACCACCTCGAACAACAAGGGTTCACGGTGACTGTGGCCACCACCGTGGCCGAGGCGATGCGCAAGCTCAACCACGACACGTTCGACGTGGCGATCCTCGACCTGACCCTTCCCGACGGGTCGGGGCTGGATGTGCTCCACGCCCTGCGGGCGCTCGGCGCCACCACCCACGTCACCGTCCTGAGCGGAGCCGGCGCCGAGATCGACCGCATCGGCGCCCTCGATCTCGGCGCCGACGACTACGTGGTGAAACCGTTCTTCGTGCGCGAACTGACGGCCCGCATCCTGGCCGTTCAGCGGCGTCGGGCTTCGTCGGATGCCACCGAACTCGACTACGGCCCGCTCCACATCGATATCGCCGCCCGCGAGGTGAGCATCGACGGCGTCCAAGTGCACCTCCCGACCAAGGAGTTCGACGTGCTGGCCTGCATGGCCACGCACCCCGGGCGCGTCTTCAGCCGCGACGAACTTCTCCGGACGGTGTGGCAATCGGCCGCCGACTGGCAAAGAGCATCCACCGTGACCGAGCACATCCGCCGGCTGCGGTCGAAAATCGAAGTCGATCCCCTGAACCCCCGGATCCTGCGCACCGCCCGCGGCGCCGGCTACCGCTTCGACCCGCCTACCGACGCCGGGGAGACAGCCGAGGGCTGACACCCGGGATCGACGTCTGCCACCTGCCCCAACAGGCCGACAACGTCGTGCGACTCCCGACCGGAAACGACGAAGAGGTGGTCATAGCCCAACCGGCAAATGCCGGATGCGCAGGCTCACCTCAAAGGGGTCCACCATGAACATCCGCAAGATCCTCACCCTGGCCACCGCCGGCACCGCCGCCGCCAGCATCTCCCTCTTCGGCCTCGGTACCCCCGCCGCCCACGCCGACAGCGACCAGCCCGTCACCTTCACACGGGCCAGTGCTGGTGCTCTGACGCTCGCTCAGGACAACTCCGGGACTACGCCGCTGACCGCCGGCTCGGCCGTGAGCCTTCCCGTCACCACCGTCACCGACAGCCGCAATGACGTCCGCGACTGGAACGTCACGGCCGATGCCTCCGACCTGGTATCGGTGGCCCTCGATGAGATCGCCGGCACCAACATCACCTTGGGCGTCGCAACCAGTCCCGCCGCCGTGTTCACGATCGGCTCGGGCACGGTGACGGCAGGCGGCCTGGTCGCGGTGACCGGCGACAGCATCGATTCGCTGTACACCTACACGCCGACCGCGGCGATGGCCTCACAGGCAACCCTGGGCAACATCCCCGCTGGTGTCTACTCAGGCAACATCACCCAGACGGTCGTCTGATCGTGACCCTGGCGACTGTTCGTCGCCTGGCCTGTCTCGTGCTCGTCGCCGGTGCGCTCTGCGTACCGGCGACAGGCGCGTCGGCCCAGGCCACTGATCCCCCGCCTCCGGGACTCGGGGTGCGGCTGCTCCAAGGGCCAGCCAACAGCCTCGACGACCCTCGGGCCCACGCCTACATCGTCGACCATCTCGCTCCCGGCACCACGATCTCCCGGCAGGTCGGCTTCACCAATGGAGACGCAACTCCCGCCGAACTCTCGTTCTACGCCGACGCCGCCGACATCATCGATGGCGGGTTCGTGCCCGGCCCCGGCCACGCATCCAACGAACTCACCAGCTGGACCACGCTCTCCCCGACCGCGGCGACCCTCGCCCCCGGCGAAACGCGGCCCGTAACCGTCACCATCGCCGTGCCGGCCGATGCCACCGCCGGTGAGCGCTATGCGGCCGCCCTGGGCGAGCACGCCAGCCCTCCGGCTGCCGGCGGCGGAGTCACCTCGGTGAGCCGAGCCGGAATTCGCATCTATCTGTCCGTCGGTGCCGGCGGCGCGCCGCCGACCACATTCTCGGTCGATTCGCTGACCGCCCAGCGTGACACCGACGGGAACCCCTTGGTCACGGCCGAGGTACACAACACGGGCGGGCGGGCTGTCGACCTGTCCGGTCGGCTCGACCTGACGAATGGGCCGTCCTCCCTCTCCGCGGGCCCGTTCCCCGTCCGATCCGTTGCGACCCTGGCCCCAGGAGCGAGCGGTACCGTCACTGTTTCCCTCGACCGGGCTCTGCCGAACGGGCCGTGGGATGGCCGGATGACCCTCGAATCGGGGAAGATCTCGGAGACGGTCACCGGCCGGCTCATGTTCCCGACCGCGGCCGGGACGAGCGCGCCCCCGACCACCGACCTCAAGACCGACGGCAAGGGGCCGCTCGGGCTCTTCCTCGGCATCGCCGCCGGCCTTCTGCTCGCTCTCCTTCTCCTCTGGATCGTCGTGCGCCGCCGTCATCGAGACGACCCGGTCCTCGTCGACTCTGCCAGCCAGGGATGAGCTGATGGCCCGGGGTCGCCGCCCGGAGCCGAAGACGTCCCTCTTCGTGCTCGCGATCATGATCGGTCTGGCGGCGACCCTCGCCACAACCAGCCCCAGCGGGGCGGCCGCGCCGATAAGCCTCGGCGCGGCCGCTAGCTTCGGCGTGCTCGCGGGCACGGGGGTCACCAACACCGGGCTCACCGTGATCAACGGCGACCTTGGTTCGTGCCCGACCGTGGCCATCACCGGGTTCGACCCGCCCGGGGTGGTGCATGGCACGATCCACGCCGGTGGGCCGGTGGCCTGCCAGGCCAAGTCCGACCTCGACGCGGCCTACGACGCGACCGTGCTGTTGGCGCCCACCACCAGCTACCTGGGCCCGACCGATCTGGGCGGGCTGACGCTCACCGCAGGCGTCTACAACTCGCCGACGTCGTTCGGCATCGGCGACACGCTCACCCTCGACGCCGCCGGCGACCCCAACGCCCTCTTCACCTTCCAGGCCGGTACCACCCTGATCAGCAGCGCCAACACCACAGTGCTTCTCGTCAACGGTGCCCAGGCCTGCAACGTGTCCTGGCAGGTGGGAAGCTCCGCCACACTCGGACTCGGGTCCACCTTCAAGGGGAGCGTCCTCGCGTACACGTCGATCACGGTGGGAGCGGGCATCGACGTGGAGGGTCGGTTGCTGGCCCGTGGTGGGGCGGTCACCCTCGACAGCGACGCGGTGACGACACCCGAGTGTGCGCCGCCCGGCTCGCTCACCCTGACGCAGACGCCGACCTCCGGCACGGCGCTGGTCGAAGGAACCGCCGTGGCCCTGCCCGTCACCACCGTGACCGACACCCGAAGTGCCACCCCCCGCAACTGGACCGTCACCGCCACGGCTACCAACCTCGTGACCCCCCAGGGCGCAGTCATCCCCCTCGCCGACATCACCCTCGGCCAGACGGGCGAATTCACCACCGGAACCGGCACCGTCGGCCCGCTCGGCCTGGTGTCGGCCGCCGCCGTCAGCCTCGGCTCGGTCTACACCTACACGCCGACGGCCACGCTCGCGACCCAGGGCAACATCACCGCCGGCTCCTACGCCGGTACCGTCACCCAAACTGTCGTCTGACTCATCCAATCGGGCGGCCGCTTTCATGCATCCGTAGGGACGTGATTCCGTCGATTTCCGCCCGGATCATGGCCCTATCGACGCATCAAATGGTCCGCTCCGGTTGTCGGGCAGCCTTCATCCCGCCTGGCGGAACAGTTCGTAGCGAGCCTCGAGGTTGTCGCGACTCGGCTGCTGGATCGGCTGCCGAGGAAGTACCAGGAGCCGGCTGCCGTTGAGATCCTGGAGTCCGTGCCGCAGCATCGGGCCGTCCACCTCCCGGAGGATGTCGCGGCGGACCTCGGTACGGATCTGGGCCGGCTTGAAGATCCCTTGCGGACCCACCAGCGCCACCCGTTCGCCGTTGAAAACGAACCCCGATGCCAGCACTGAACGAGGCACCAGCTCGCCGTGGGTGAGGGTGTACCCGTCGAGGAACGAGAAGGCCGCCAGCCGGATCTGTGCATCCACCGCCGCCGGGTCCACGTCGCAGTTCTACTCCGCTTGACGGGCCGGAGCCGCTACCGCGGTTGACCGTCGCGGAGGTCGTCGGGGCATGGGAGCCAGCGGGCGAGCATGCGCTCGAGCTCGCTGCTCTTCACCGGCTTCGACAGGTAGTCGTCCATGCCCGAGGCCAGGCACCGATCGCGGTCCTCGGCCAAGGCGCCGGCGGTCATGGCGATGATGGGCACCGGGGTGCCCCCGACTTCCCGACGGCGGATCTCGGCCGTTGCTTCGAAGCCGTCCATCTCCGGCATCTGGCAGTCCATCAGCACCGCGTCGTAATGGCGGCGGTCGGAGGCGCTCAGGGCTTCGATGCCGTTGCCGGCGACGTCGCAGCTGTAACCCATCTTGGCGACCATGGCCCGGGCCACCGCCTGGTTGATGGCGTTGTCCTCCACGATGAGGAGCCGACCCTTGGTGCCGGAGTCCGTGGCCGGGGCGACCGGAACCTTGAGCGGGGCCACCTCGGTGGGAGGCGCCATCGTCCGCACCAGGGCCTCGTACAGATGGGAGAGGCGCGCCGGCTTGGTGAGCGAGACCGAGAACCCGGCCCGAGCCGCCTCCTCTGGCCCAACCGACAACGACGACAGCAGCAGCAGGCGTATCGAACGCAGCGCGGGATCGGCGGAGACGATGCGGGCCAACTCCATCCCGTCCATCCCGGGCATGGCCATGTCGACCAGGGCCAGGTCGTAGGGGTGGCCTTCCTTGGCCGCCTGGCGCAGGACATCGAGGGCGACAAAGGCGTCGGGCACGAGGTCGGCGGCCAGGTCCCAGGCCAGGAGCTGTGACCCGAGGACGAGGCGGTTGGTCTGGTTGTCGTCGACGATCAGGATCCGCAGGCCGGGGGGAAGCCGGCGACTTAACTCCTTCACCGGATTCGCTTCGGTGGCGCGGTCCAGGGGCAGTTCGACCCAGAAGACGCTCCCGTGGCCCAGGTCGCTGTCGACCCCCAGGTTGCCTCCCATGGCTTCCGCCAGGCGGCGGGAGATGGCCAGGCCCAGGCCGGTACCGCCGTAGCGGCGGGTGGTGGAGGCGTCGGCCTGGGAGAAGGCCTCGAACAGTCGGCCGGAGGTGGCCCGGGCGATGCCGATTCCCGTGTCCAGGACCTCCAACCGCACCATGACCTTGTCGGGATTCTCGCAGCGACCCTGGCTGGCCCGTAGCACCACCTCGCCTTCGGCGGTGAACTTGACCGCGTTCCCCACCAGGTTGAGCAGGATCTGGCGGAGCCGCCCGACGTCGCCCCGCAACAGGACGGGCATGCCCGGGTGGCAGTACGCAACCAGTTCCAGGCCCTTGGCCCGGGCCGACTCCGCGACCAGGAAGGCCACGTCGTCGAGCGCCTCGGTCAGGTCGAAGTCGACCGTTTCCAGGTCGAGCTTGCCCGCCTCGATCTTGGAGAAGTCGAGGATGTCGTTGATGATCCCGAGGAGAGCTTCGCCCGAGGTCCGCACCCCGTTGGCGTACTGGCGTTGGATGTCGGTGAGGGAACTGTCGAGGAGAAGGCCGGTCAGACCGATGACCCCGTTCATGGGCGTACGGATCTCATGGCTCATCGTGGCCAGGAAGTCGGACTTCAGCCGGGAGGACGCCAGGGCCTCGTCCCGGGCCTCGGCCAGCTCGGCTTCGAGTTGCCTCCGCTCGGTGATGTCGTGGAAGTTCCACACCCGGCCGACGATGACCCCGTCCACCCGCTGCGGACGGGAGGACCGCTCGTAGATCGAGCCGTCGGTGAAGTACAGCGTGTCGTGGAACTCGCCGTCGGGATGCCCGAAGATCTCGCCGGAGCTGGCGACGAAGGCTTCCGGATCCTCGAGCAGCTCAATGGCGTGGGCCATCCCCTTGGCCATGTCCGGCACCGCCCGGAACTCGTCGGGCAGGTGCCAAAGGTCGGCGAAGGGGGTATTGAAGTCCACCGCCTCGCCCTCCAGGTTGGAGACGAAGATGCCGTCGGCTGTCGCCTCGAGGGTCGCGGCCACGAGCGAAAGCGTCTGCTGCAACTCAACCTTGTTGCGCTTGAGGGCGTCCTCGGACCGGCGGCGGGCGGTCATGTCCCGGATGATGGTGGCGCCCCCGACCACCTCCCCCAAGGAGTCCCGCAGGCATGAAATCCTCACCGAGACTTCGACGAACGTGCCGTCCTTCCGCAACCGCTGCGTGTCGAGGGGTTCGACGCTCCGCCCGTGCAGGGAGTGATCGAACCGGGCGTACGTCTCCTCCAGCAGGGGCGGGGGGACCAGGACGGTGACCGGTTGTCCGATGATCTCGTCCGGGCGATAGCCGAAGAGCTCGACCGCCCCTCGGTTCCAACTGCTGATGAGGCCGTGCGTCGTCCACCCGTAGATAGCATCGTCCGATGACTCCACGATCGCCGCCAGCCCCGCCAACTGGGACTGGGACCGCTCGTTGAGCTTCCAGTTGGCCACGCCGGCGGCCGACATGGCCACGATGAAGCCGCTGTGGACGCCGGCCCACACCCAGGGGTGCTGCTGGGCGCTGGCGTGGTCGTAGACGTCGTGGGGCGCCAGGACACCGATGATCCCGTGATGGAGCAGGACGAAGCCGATGGCGGCGAGGAAGGGCCGCCAGTCCTGATAGAGGGCGATCACACCGACCATGACGAAGAAGTGGAAATGGGCCTCGATCATCCCGCCCGACAGGTGCACGAGCACGGCGGACGCGGTCATCAGGCCGAGGGACGCGCAGATGGTGCTCGTGGCCCGCCGGCTGATGCTGCGGTAGGCGCACACCGCCAGGCCGGCGATGGGAAGCACCTCCACCAAGCCGTGGCGCCAGCCGTAGCCCCTGGCCACGGCGAAGACGAACAGGGCGGGGACGTGGAGGACGAGAAGGCAGAGGATGCCGCGGTGCCGTGAACGCCAGGCGTCTTCGGGGAGGGCGCCGCCCGTCGGCAGGAACCGACGGCCGGCGGCTGCGTTCGGCTTGCTCCACGACGCGGGCGGGCCCTGGGCCTGCGAAACGACCTCCACCTCGGTGTCCTCGCTCGGCCCCATGGCCCCAAGTATCGACGGTCTCGCCGCAACCCTGGACGAGGCGGCTGGCTTGTTGTGCGGCTGTTGGGGCAGCCGAGGAGTTACGACCGACGGGCGGGCGCTACGCGGACGTCTGCGCGTCTCTCGGCCACCTCGTCACTCCCTGGCCCTCCCTACCCGGCTCTCACTCTCGGGTGGACGGATCGACGAGGGCTCGACGTCGGAGCTGCGCCAGCAGCGCCTCCTGGGAGTGCACCCCCGCCTTGCGGAAGATCACGCTGAGGTGGTTCCTGACGGTGCTCTGGCTGAGGTACATGGCCTTGGCGATGCGGGGTACCCGTTCGCCTCGCAGGAGGCGGGACAGCACCTCCTGCTGGCGGGCGGAGAGTCCGCTCATGGTGGCGGTGACGCCGAAGCCGTCATCCTCGATGGGACCGAGTACGACGCCCGCCGCCTGAAGCTCGAGCGCGATTCGCCGCAGGTGATGTTCCAGCTGGCCCGCCCGGCTGCCGTTCAACGCGGGCGAGGTCTCCACGTCCGTCAGGGCCAGGGAGAAGAACAACGGTCCGTCGCCGTCCAGGGAGGAGACGACCACCGCCACCGAATGCCAGGTTCCGTCACGATGGCAGAGCCTGAGCCGCCCGGTGACCTTTAGGCCGGTGGTGACGCGGGCGAAAGCGAGCAGGAGGACGGCCAGATCGTCCGGGTGGACCAAGGCGATAAGCGACGTCCCGACGAGGTCCACCGGGTGGTAGCCGAGAACCTCGTCGCCGTGCGTGTCGATCCGCTCGACGCGCCAGCGACCATCGAGTGTCACCCGCGGCGGCGATCGGCCGGCCCCGTCAGCCCTCGCGCCGCCTCCGTTCTCCGCCAGGATCTGGTCGGGACCGGGCGACGGATCCTTGGTCGCGGCGGCGCCCGCGACCCACAGGCCGAGGTCTCCGCCGTCCCCCGACCGGATGGCCCGCCCGCACGTCGGCAGGTCCATGGTCGAGCCGTCCGGCCGTCGAAACTGACGCCGGGCGTGGATGGCGTCGACCACTCCCATCGTCACCCGCCAGACGTTGTGCTGCGCTTCCTCCGGCCGCTCGACGACGGCGAGGTAGTCGAGCCCGATTCCATCGGCGGTTGTCGGGCCGAGAAGGGCGGCGGCGGCGGCCGACAGCTCCAAGATCCCGGTCTCGGGGAGCTCAACCAGAGCCACCGCCGATCCGCTCGCCCGGACCGCGGCCCGCCAGGTATCGACCCACTCCCGCTGCCGGGCGCCCCGGTCGTCAGCGGCCACGGCTCTCCGGGGGACATCGGGGAACGACTTGATCGACCGTTTCGTCCCCCGTCTCGGGGGCAAAAACGGGGCCGAGGGGCTGAACGGTGCGACACTCGGAGATGGTCCCGGGCCTGTTCGTGGTCGGGGCTGCTGTCATCGGTAGTGCCATGGCGCCGTCCGTTCCTCTAGTCTTACGCTGTCGAATGAGTGTGTCAACTGACTATGGCAAATGACATCGAAGCCGGGCCAGCCGGCATGATCGGCGACGGGATCGCGACCGCGCTCCGCACCCGGCGCGAGAGGCTCGGCTGGAGCCGGGAGACGCTCGCCCATCACTCCGGGGTGAGCTGGTCGGCCATCGCCCAGATCGAGTCCGGCCGGCGCAAGGACATCCGCCTCAGCAGCCTTTCGGCCCTGGCCACCGCCCTGGGTGTCACCATCGAGCAACTCGTCAGCGGTCGCGCCGCGGGTACGCCGGCCATGCTCGACCATCGGGTCCTCCTGTACGGATCGGAAGACGAGTTCGTGGCCGGCGCCAGCCAGTTCCTCGTCGAAGGCATCCGGCGGTCCGACTGTCTCCTGGCCGTGACCACTGCGGCCCACGCCCGACTTCTCCGTGACGCGTTAGGGACCGACAGTGGTCATGTCCAGTTCGCCGATACGTCGGACTGGTACCGCACGCCACAGACGGCTGTGGCCGGGTACCGCCACTTCCTCGAGGACCATTGCGAAGAATCGTGGCTGCGCATCCTGGGGGAGCCGGCCTGGATCGGGCGGTCTCCGGCCGAGGTCAAGGTCTGGACTCGTTACGAATCGCTGATCAACCTGGCCTTCGCCGCCGCGCCGGCGACCATCGTCTGCGCCTACGACACGAACTTGCCCGCCGACGCCCTGACCGATGCCCACCACACGCACCCGATGCTCCACTCGGATGGCGCGGCGGTCATCAGCTGCTCCTTCCGCCATCCCGAGGACCTGTTGCTCGAGATCGACTGACAGGCAGGTCTCAACTCGGCCGCACTGCCGGGCTGGGCGGGGGCTGATCTGGACGAAATGAACCCTTTGGCCGGGCAGAGCGCCCATTCCGGGGGTTCGTACCGTCGTCGGCCGACCAGTCATGACACCGTCGCTCGGTAGGGAGCCGCCACGCCACGCCGCGCCGGCAATGCGCTCGAACCACCGGGCCGAGGGGTGGACCATTGACCGCCAACGAGCTGTCGCTGCTGGGAGGCTTCGCCTTCTCGGTCGACGGCAACGCGTTGCTCGGGATCTCGGCCGGCTCCCAGCGGCTCCTGGCCCTCATCGCCCTGCGGGACCGGGCCCAGAGCCGCCAGCAGGTGGCGGGGACCCTCTGGCCGGAGTCGTCCGACGATCATGCCGGCGCCAGCCTGCGGGCGGCCGTCGCCCGCCTGCAGGGTCCGGCCCGCCAGGCGGTGACGGTGACGGCGCGCGACCTGCGCCTGGCCGAGGGCGTCGTGGTCGACGTTCATCGGTCGCGGTCGCTGGCCCGCCGGCTGATCGACCCCGAATCGCCCTTGTCCGAGGAGGACATCGGGCGGGAGGCGGTGGCGAGCCTGTCGGACGCGCTGCTGCCGGGCTGGCATGACGACTGGGTCGTGCTGGCAGCGGAGGACTGGCACCAGCTTCGGGTCCACGCGCTGGAAGTGGTGGCGGACCGGCTCACGACGGCCGACCGTCTGGCCGAGGCCGGCGCCGCCGCTCTGGCCGCGGTCCGAGCGGAGCCCCTCAGAGAGACCGCCCGCGCCGCCCTGATCAGGGTGCACATGGCCGAGGGAGACCCGTCCGGGGCACGAGGGGAGTTCGAGCGCTACCGCGTCCTCCTCCAGGCCGAACTCGGCCTCGAACCGACCTCCCGGCTCCGCCGCCTGCTCGACAACGCCGACCGGCCCTAGGAGAGCCCGGATAGCCACGTTCTGGAAACCCGCTCGGGCTATTGAGGAACCCCGCCGGAGAGGTCGTACAGGGTGGCCCCGCCCACGGTCTGAGGGGTGAACGTGCTGATGATCCACGAACTGATCTCGCTCGCCGTCGATCCCCCGCCGGCGCCGCCGCCGCCGAACCCTCCGCCCCGTCCGCCGGCGATGAACCAGTGGATTCTGCCCTCCCCCACATAGTTCTGGAACTGGGCCAGCGTGGGCGTGGGATCGGTGCCGTTGAAGCCGCCGATCGCCATGACCGCGCCATCCGTGGCCAGTTGGTATCCGGCCGCCTGGTTGGCCCCGACCGTCGCTGCGACCCAGGTGTAGGACGACGCGTCGTGCTCGAGCGTGGCCGTCAGGGTCGCACTCGGGGCGCTGCCGGTGAGCAGACCCCCGCCGGGGCCGGCTGCCCCCGTCGCCCCGGTACCGGGACCGGTGGGACCGCCGCCGGTCGACGGCCGCACGCCATTCGTCGGCCCGCCGCCCGGGCGACCGCCTCCGAACCCTCCTCGTGCGAAGCCGGCCGGTCCCACACTGGGGATGGCTCCCGTGTGAGGCGTGGCCGCGGTGGCAACGGCGTAGGCCCCCGGGCCGGCCAGGGCGACCACGACCGCGGTCGCGGTGAGTCCCGCCAGGATGCGACCCCGGGCGTTGGTCGACAGCACCAGCCCGATGGCGGTGATGATGCCGGCGAAGAGCACGATCGGACGCAGCCACGGGAGCCAGCTCGCGCTCCGGTTGAGCAGTACGAACGACCAGCCGCTGGCGGCCGCGACCGCCGCCGCCAGCCCCATGCGAGCCAGCAGGTGCGACCGGTGACGCCACAGCGAGGCGCTCCCGATGCCCACCACCGCGCCGATCGCGGGAGCCAGGGCGACCGAGTAGTAGGGGTGGATTATGCCCTGGCCGAGGCTGAAGACGGCGGCCGTCACCAGGAGCCAGCCGCCCCAGAGCATCAGCGCGGCCCGGGCCCGGTTGGTCCGCCGGCCCCGCCATGTCACCGCCAGCCCGCCCACCAGCAGGATCAGGGCGGTTGGGATCAGCCACGACGCCTGACTACCGAACTGGCTGTTGAACATCCGGCTCCAGCCGGTCGGTCCCCATTGGCCGCTGGCGTTGCCAGCCCCACCCACGCTCCCCGCCTCGTTTCCGGTGAGCCGTCCGAAGCCGTTGTAACCGAAGATCAGGTTCCACAGGCTGTTGTTCTGGGACCCGCCGATGTAGGGGCGGGCGTGGGCCGGGGTCAGCTGCACGGCGAGGATCCACCAGCCGGCGGAGGCCAGCAGCGCGCCCAGGGCGGCGACGAGCTGCAGGAACCGCCGGCCCAGCCGGGGCGGTCCCGCCGCCAGGTAGACCAGCCCGAACACCGGCACTAGCACCAGGGCCTGGAGCATCTTGGCCAGGAAGCCGAACCCGAGCATCGAGCCGGTCAGCACGACCCAGCTGGTCTGGCCCTTCTCCAGGGCCCGCGTCAGGGCGTAGGCCCCGATGGTCAGGAGCAGGACCAGGAGGGCGTCGGGGTTGTTGAAGCGGAAGATCAGGGCGGCCGCGGGCGTGAAGGCGACGACCGCGCCCGCCAGAAGGGCTGGGCCGGGGCCGAACCAGCGGCGCACGGTGGCCGAGAGGACGGCGACCACGGCCACGCCCTCCAGCGCCTGGGGCACGAGGATGCTCCAGGCGTTGACCCCGAACACCCGGGCGAAGAGCGCCATCACCCAGATGGAGGCGGGCGCCTTGTCGACCGTGACGAAGTTCGAGGCGTCGAAGGAGCCGAAGAAGAATGCCTTCCAGCTCTTGGTGGCCGCCTGCACCGCCGCCGAGTAGTACGAGTTGGCCCAGCCCGACGCGCCCAAGCCCCACAGATAGAGCAGCGCGGTGACGCCGAGGAGGCCGAAAAGGGCGGGCCGGGCCCAACGGGGGTCGCCTTCCGGGCCCCGGACAAGGCGGCGGACCCAGCCGGGCTCCGCCCCGCGGGGCACGGGCCGGGCCGTCGAGTCGTCGGCGGCGATCGGCAGTGTGTGGGTCGACATGGCCGTCATCATCAGGGACGTTTCTCGGAGAAGGCTGGGAGGCGCCTCCGTTCCGGCGGTGAACCGGTCGCCGTCCGCTCGGCGCCACGCTCGGATCGAACTCCCAGCTTCCCCGGTGTCGATGCTCAGGCTGGGTCACGACGATGGCCCCATGACCAGCGCCAACCCCCTCACCACCGACTCCCCGTCCCGTCGCCAATGCACGACCGACGTCGAGATCGTGGTTCCCGTCTTCAACGAGGAACTGGCGCTGGAGGCGTCGGTCCGCCGTCTGCACGGGTATCTGCGGGAGCGCTTCCCCCTGTCCTGGGTCGTGACCATCGCCGACAACGCCAGCCGCGACCGCACCTGGGACATCGCCAGTGACCTGGCCGCCGAGCTCGGCGGCGTGCGGGCGTTCCGTCTCGACCAGCAGGGCCGGGGCCGGGCCCTGCGGGCCGTGTGGTCGGCGACGACCTCGGAGGTCGTGGCCTATATGGACGTCGACCTGTCCACCGACCTCGACGCCCTCCTGCCCCTCGTCGCCCCCCTCCTGTCCGGTCACAGTGACGTCGCCATCGGCACCCGCCTGGCCAACGGGTCCCGCGTGGTGCGGGGTCCCCGGCGGGAGGTCATCTCCCGCAGCTACAACTTCCTGCTCCGGGCCACCCTCGGCAACGGCTTCACCGACGCCCAATGCGGCTTCAAGGCGGTGCGGGCCGATGTGGCCCGGGCCCTGCTCCCGCTGGTGGAGGACGACGGCTGGTTCTTCGACACCGAGCTGCTCGTGCTGGCGGAACGCAACGGTCTGCGCATTCATGAGGTGCCGGTGGACTGGATCGACGACGCCGACTCCCGGGTCGACGTGGTCAGCACGGCCAGGGCCGACATGAGGGGGATCTGGCGCATGATGCGCCGGTTCGCCGCCGGCCAGGGCGCGCTGCCGGCCGGAGCCCTGGCCGATGACGACCGGACCGGGGACGTGGGTCTCACGACCCAGGTCGTGCGCTTCGCCGGCATCGGCGCGGTCAGCACCGTCGCCTTCGCCTTGCTCTTCCTCGTGCTGGCCCGACCCCTGGGCCCGGTGGCCGCCGATGTGGTCGCCCTCGGCACCTGCGCTCTCGGCAACCTGGCCGCCAACCGGAGGGTCACGTTCGCCCGACGGGGCCGCCCCGGGCGAACCCGGCACTACCGGGCCGGGTTGGCCGTCGCCGCCCTGCCGCTCTGTCTCACGGTCTCGACCCTCCTCCTGCTGACGGCAAATGGGGTCGCCTCCCTGGCGGTGCAGCTGGTGGCCGTCACCCTGGTGAACGCGGTCGCTACCGCCGGCCGCTTCCTCCTTCTGCGCCACTGGGTCTTCGGCGCCGGGGCCCGTCGATGATGCCGCCGGTCCGCAGGAAATCGTCCACCGGACGCACGACACCGAAGGCGATGGACGACGCCGGGGACACCATCGGCGGCAGGTTCTCGGATGAGGACCTGTTCGGCCCCAGCCCCTGGGCGGCCCCGGTCGCCGGTCAGGAAGGGCGCGCCACGGTCCTCCAGTCACCCGCCATCCCCGGTGGGCCGCCGCCGGCAGCCGGCCTGGACGGTATAGACGCGGACCCGGGGCCCTCGAAGGGGAGCCGGATCGCCGCCTTCGTCGGCGCCTTCTTCATCGCCGTGGTCGCTGTCGGCGGGGTCCGGGTGGCCACCTCCCACGACACCGCGTCGCCCGGCACCGGCGCCAACCGCGGCGGCGCCGGCCCGGGCGGCTTCCCGGCGGAGCGGCGGTCGACACCGCGGGCACGTTGGTGAGCGTCAGTGGGGTCGCCCTCACGGTGAGGACGGACACCGGCGCGCTGGTGACGGTGGAGACGTCGGCGTCGACCCGGACCACCAGGACCGTCCCCGCATCGAGCAGCGACATCGCGGTGGGAGCGAGCGTCGTCATCACTGGCCCACCGACGGGAACCGGCGGCCTGAACGCGACCGGTGTCAGCATCGAGGCATAGCGTCGCGGCGGCCTCCGCCCGTCGCGGGTGGTGCTTGCTCCTCAAACGCCAGTCGCGGGACCAGAGGGCTGAAGCATCGGTACCATGGAGTAGCGCGACGTCGATCGGCGTCGCGAGTCTCGAGAGACGCCTGGTCTTGGGTGCGCATGGTTCGCGCAGCCCCGAGAAACGGGCTCGACGCCTCCCGACGGAGAGGACGCGAGACATGACAGTCACGCCAGGCATCGCCACTGACCGTCAGCGGGGCGCGACAGAACCGCCGGTCGGACGGTTGGCCCACCTCCCGAAGACCCCCACAGGCATCCACGGGCTCGACGAGGTGACCGGGGGCGGTCTGCCCCGTGGGCGGCCGACGCTCGTGTGCGGACCGGCGGGATGCGGCAAGACGCTGCTCGCCATGGAGTTCCTCGTGCGGGGGATCGTCGAGTTCGATGAACCCGGGGTGTTCGTGACGTTCGAGGAGTCCGCCGACGACCTCGTCGCCAACGTCGCGTCCCTCGGATTCGACCTCCTCCGGTACGAGGCCGACGGCCAGCTCGTGATCGACCACGTCGGCATGGTCGGCGGGGAGATGGACGACACCGGGGACTGGGATCTGGACGGGCTGTTCCTGCGCCTCGGTGCGGCCATCGACGCGGTGGGGGCCAAGCGGGTCGTGCTCGACACGATCGAGACGCTGTTCGGTGCGTTCTCCAACACCGCCACCCTCCGCTCTGAGCTGCGCCGGCTGTTCGGCTGGCTCAAGGACCGCGGGGTCACGGCGGTCATCACCGGCGAGCGGGGCGACGGGACCCTCACCCGCCATGGCATCGAGGAGTACGTGTCGGACTGCGTAATCGTCCTCGACCACCGGGTCACCGAACAGACCTCCACCCGCCGGCTGCGGATCCTCAAGTACCGCGGCTCGCTCCACGGGACCAACGAGTACCCGTTCCTCATCGGCGAATCAGGCATATCCGTGCTCCCCGTCACCTCCCCGGGCCTGCGAAATGCCGTGTCGACACAACGGGTGTCCACCGGTGTGGCCCGTCTCGACGCCATGCTCGGTGGCGGCGGTTTCTACCGGGGGAGCACCGTCCTCGTCAGCGGCACCGCCGGCACCGGGAAATCGACGCTGGCTGCGCAGTTCTGCAACGCCGCCTGCACTCGTGGGGAACGGGCCATGTATTTCGCCTTCGAAGAGTCCGAGGCGGAGATCCTGCGGAACATGGCGTCGGTCGGCATCGACCTGCGGCGGTGGGTGGACGCCGGGCTCTTGCAATTCCGATGCTTCCGCCCCAGCCTCCTGGGTCTCGAGGCGCACCTCTTCGCGGTCCAGAAGTTCGTGAGCGAATTCGATCCGTCCGTCGTGGTCAAGGACCCGGTCTCCGACCTCCTGCGCGTCGGCACGGTGGCGGACGTCTCCGCCATGCTGGCTCGCCAGGTCGACTTCCTGAAGGCCAAGGGAGTCACCTCACTGTTCACCAGCCTGAGCAGCTTCGACGATCCGGCCCACGCCGGCGAACAGATCGCCTCGCTGGTCGACACCTGGCTGGTCGTCAAGACCATGGAGGGCAACGGGGAGCACAACCGCATCCTGTCCGTGCTCAAGTCCCGGGGGATGGCCCATTCGAACCAGATCCGCGAGTTTCTCCTCACGGGCCAGGGGATCGAGCTGGCCGACGTCTACGTCGGCCCCCAGGGCGTGCTCACCGGTTCCGCCCGACAGGCTCAGGAGGCCAAGGAGCGCTCGGACGGGGCGGCCTGGCAGGAGGACCTCGAGCAGCGCCGGGTCAATCTCGAACGACGGCGAGAATCGGTCGAGGCCCAGGTCACGGACCTGTGGCGCGAGTTCGAGAACGAAGCCGACATCGTGGGACGACTGCTGAGCCACGGGTCGACCGGCGTCGAGGACCGGGCCGGGCAGCGGGCCGAGCAGGGCCGGCTCCGGCGGGCCGATCCCGACGAGTCGGCCTTGAAGGTCCGCCCGAGCGATGTCGAGATCGGTGGAAAATGACTGCAACGGTCCGTCCGGACACCCCGATCACAGATGGCGAGGAGCTCTGGTACCTGCGCCTGTACGTGGCCGGCCAATCGCCGAAGTCGTTGCATGCGCTCGCCAATCTCAAGCGGCTCTGTGAGGAGTACCTGGCCGGGCACTACGAGATCGAGGTCATCGACCTGATCGAGAATCCCTCGCTGGCCCGAGGCGACGACATCCTCGCCATCCCCACCCTTGTCCGTCGCCTGCCCGAACCCTTGCGCAGGATCATCGGCGACCTGTCGAACACCGAACGCGTTCTCGTCGGCCTCCGCCTCCTGCCGGGCCCGTCGCAGTGATCGGGCGAACCGGTGCGAAGCTCAAGCGGTCGGAGGCGGAACGCGCCCGCGGGAGGGCTTTCTACGATCTGACGCTCTTCGTGAGCGGAGCCTCGGCCCTCTCCGTCCACGCCATCGCCGACGCCAGGCAGGTGTGCGACATCCACCTGGACGGCCGGTACCACCTCGCCGTCGTCGACGTGCACGGGGATCCCACCGCGCTGGTCGGCAGCTCGGTGGTGGCGGTGCCCACCCTGGTCCGGAACCGGCCGCCGCCCGAGCGCAAGGTCGTCGGCGACCTGTCCGACGCGGCCCGGGTGCTGCTGGCTCTCGACATCCCGTTCGCCGGCGACGGGGACGCGACATGAGGCTGGGGGAGATGTTCCGGGCGTCCAGCGAACCAGACCGGGCATCGGTGACGGAAGCCGACGCCCGGGCCCGGATGGCGGAAGCGGAGGACGCCCTGCGGGCC
Organism: Actinomycetota bacterium; assembly: GCA_034666105.1. Taxonomy (GTDB): domain Bacteria; phylum Actinomycetota; class Acidimicrobiia; order Acidimicrobiales; family AC-14; genus JAXDMK01. The sequence continues at coordinate 22,542 of JAXDMK010000165.1, forward strand.
ATCGGCGCCGGTGAGATCGATGCCTTCGTGGTCTCCGACGGCGTCGGTGGGCAGCGCGTGTTCACCCTGTCGACGGCCGACCACCCGTACCGGATGTTCGTCGAGAACATGCGGGACGGGGCGGCGACGCTCTCATCCGACGGACTCGTCCTGTACGCCAACCGACGGTTGGCTCAACTGCTGTCGTGCTCGACCGACACCATCGTCGGATCTCCGCTGTCGGGATTCATGGCCGGCGGGATGGCCACCGAGCTGGACGAGATCCGAGTTCCGGGTCGCTTCGGCGCCACCGTCGAGGTCGATCTGCTCGACAGCAACGGCCAGGCCGTTCCCGTCCTGGTCGGAAGCTCGCCTCTCGACGTGGACGGCGAGCTCCTCACCTGCCTCACGTTCACCGACCTCAGTGCCCAGAAGGCCCAGGACCGGGAGATCGCCCGGCTCGGCCGGGCCCAGGACGAGCGCATGGCCGACCTCCAGAACACCCAGGCCGCCCTCACCCACCTGGCCACCCATGACGCCCTGACCAGCCTGCCGAACCGTGGGCTTCTGGTGGACCGCATCAACCAAGCCCTCTCCCACGCCACCCGCTCCGGCGACGCCACCGGCGTCCTCTTCGTGGACCTCGACCGGTTCAAGCGGGTCAACGACACCCAAGGGCATGCCGCGGGCGACGCCGTGCTGCGGAGGGTCGCGGCCCAGCTCGGCTCGGTGCTGCGTCCGATGGACACCGTCGCCCGCATCGGAGGGGACGAGTTCGTCGTGCTGGTGCCCGGCGTCGACGGCCACCGGCATGCGGCGGACATCGGCGTCCGGCTCATCACCGAGCTGAACCGGATCCCGGACAGTATCGAGCACGGCGAACCCATCGCCGCCAGCGTCGGGATCTCCGTCTCGGTGGGGGGTCGGGGGACGGCGGAGATCCTGCTCAACGAAGCCGACCGGGCCATGTACCAGGCCAAGTTGCTCGGCGGGGCGCGGGCAGTGATCTTCGATGCGGCCCTGGGCCTTCAGGTCGAACGGCGCTCGACCGCCCTTCGGATGCTCCAGGCGGCGCTGGAGGAGCGGCGGCTTGTCGCCTACTACCAACCCATCGTCCACCTTGCCACCGGCCGCACCGCCGGCTTCGAAGCGCTGGCCCGGATCGCCCTCGACGTCGGCGCGGTCGTGTCCCCCGCCGAGTTCATCCCCGCGGCCGAGGACAGTGGCCTCGTCGTACCGCTCGGCGCACAGGTGCTCGAAATGGCCTGCGAGGAGGCGCAGCGGTGGCAGCCGGCGAAGTTGTCCGTCGCCGTCAACCTGTCGGCCCGCCAATTCGAGCCCGGCACCCTGCCGACCCTGGTGCGGGAGACGCTGGGGCGCACCGGCGTGGACCCGAGACGGCTGCACCTCGAGCTGACCGAGACGGCCATCATCGATCTGCGGCGCGACACCATCGAGCAGCTCGTCCGGCTGAGGGACCTCGGGGTGGAGATCGGGCTCGACGACTTCGGGACCGGGTACGCGTCGCTCACCCACCTGCGCCGGCTACCCCTGACCTTCGTGAAGATCGACCAGTCGTTCGTGCAGGGCCTGGAGACCGACGACGAGGACAGGCGCATCGTCTCCGCCGTCGTCGACCTCGCCGCCAACCTCGGCCTGCGGTCCATCGCCGAGGGAGTCGAGACGGCCGGCCAGCTCACCCGCCTGCGCGACCTCGGCTGCGACCAGGCCCAGGGCTACCTCTTCAGCCGGCCCGTCCCGCCGGAAGAGGTCCCGACCGCGATCCGACATCCGGCCTGGTAGGCACGTCACGGACTTTCTGGATGGGAGGTAGCCGGTGGGACATTCGATGAGGGCGATCAGGTGCGGGGCGACGCTGTTGGCCGTGTTGGCGGTGGGAGGGTGTAGCGCGGCGCATGATGCGACACCGAAAGCGGTGCCCTCGGTACCGGTCTCGACGAACGAGCTGACGACACCGGGGTCACCCAGGATCGCCACCCAGGTCGAAGCGATGCAGAAGCTGAACTTCATGGTTGGCCGGTGGGTGGGTCCCGGGTGGTCGCTCGGCGACAACGGCGCGCGCGTCGACTTCATCCAGTCGGAACAGGTGAACCTGCTGCTGAGTGGAGAGCTGATGACCGTCCAAGGCACCGGCCGGGTTGGAGGCGTTCCATCCTTCAGCGCCTTTGCAACGGCGACCTTCGACCCCGCCACCGCGACCTACCCGTGGCGGGCGTTCAGCCAGGGATCGGTTGCGGAGGCGACGCTGGGGGTGACCGACAACCGGTTCACGTGGTCGTTCGACCCCGCTCCTGGCATAACCGTCCGCTACGACGCGGGATTCACCGGGGACACGTGGCACGAGACCGGCGAAGTGTCCACCGACGGCGGGGAGACGTGGAGGCCGAACCTCGACATGACACTGAGCCGGGTGGTCGAAGCGCCCTGAGGGGACGCCCGATAGCGAAACCGCAGAGCGCGAGGACGGTTCCGCGGGCAAACGCAGGAGATTTCCCACTCCGGGCCCCGCCAGGCCCGACTCGGCTACAGGAATTCAATATCGGCGTTGATGACGCCAACATCCTCGTGGGCACAGCCTTGGCCGCTGAGGGCGTTGACCGCTACGGCGGCGAGACCGGCGGCGACATTGTTGCTACACACCTGGATGGGAACGACGGCAGTAACCGGTAGCTGGACGACGTTTCCGGTAACAACTCCGCCTACCGAGGCGCCGACCTTCACCGTCGTCTGTGCGTGCGCGGCGGGCGACAGGGCAAGGAGCGTGGCTACCCCTGCGACCAGTGCTGCAGTTCGGGATCGCCTGCGCCGCGTGCAAGAAGCAGCCTTCCATGACATTGGCGCCACCTCCTGGTGGGCGATGCTGGGCAGGCGACCGTACGTCGCCTCCGTGGGAGCGTCAAGTGCTCACGATCCGGCGGCGTGCGCTTCCGGAGGAAGCCGCCTTCGTCGTGCGGGGCGATCTGCTCGACCCCGCGGTCCTCGCCGAGTCAGCGCGGAAGAACCACTCGATTTACGGGTCTTCGGCGTGTCGGTGTTCGCCGAGGTCGGAGGCATCACGTGGGACGAGATCGCTGCGACCAAGCTTCGAGCACCTGGCCGCCGATCACCGCCCCCGTGACCGGCAGCAACGTGCCCTCGCTGCAATCGGTCCCTTTGCACTCATCTACGACCGCACAATCTCGGGCAACTTCATGTCGGCAATCACACGGTTGCGTGGAAGACGGTCACGGCGTAAGCCGCGTCCGGCGAATGAGCAAATAACCCTAGAGCAGGCCGGTCGTTGAGCGGCTCGGATCGGAAGCGAAGAGGCGCCGACCCCCTCTGGGTCGGCGCCCCTCGTAGGCTCTCTTTAACCCACGGTGTTGGTGTCCATGGTCACGGCTGCGGTGCGGGCCAGGGCCCGGCCGTCGACGGTGGCGCCGGTGGTCAGGGTGATCGAGGCCAGGGCCATGATGGTGCCCGAGAACACGGTGTAGGTGCCCTGGGTGGCGGAGCTGCCGACCTGCCAGAAGACGTTGGACGGCTGGGTCCCACCGGCCAGCACCACGTGGCTGGCCGAGGCGGTGATGAGCGTGGAGCCGATCTGGAAGATGAACACGGCGTTGGGGTC
>JAXDMK010000166.1:0-14696 GCA_034666105.1 Actinomycetota bacterium
ACGACGGCCTGTGGGTCGAGCTGCCGGTGGCCGAGGACCACGTCTCGCTCATGGACCAGATGGTCGACGTGCTGTGCGAGTGGGGGCTTGACACCGTCTTCGGGATGGTGGGCCACTCCAACCTGGGCCTGGCCGACGCCCTCCGCCGGGCGGAGGAGGACGGCCGCATCACCTACGTGGGCATCCGCCACGAGGGGGCGGGCGCCTTCGCCGCCTCCGGCTACGCCAAGGTGTCGGGCCGGCCCGCGGCCTGCCTCACCATCGCCGGCCCCGGCGCCACCAACCTCCTCACCGGCCTGTGGGACGCCAAGGTCGACCGGGTGCCGATCGTCGCCCTCACCGGCCAGGTGAAGTCGCAGGTCATCGGCCCGGGCACGTTCCAGGAGGTCGACCTCGCCTCCGCCTTCAAGCCGGTGGCGGCGTGGAGCCAGACCGTCCTCCGGCCCGAGAACGCCACCGAGCTGGCCGCCCTGGCCATGAAGCACGCCCTCGTCGAGCGGGACGTGGCCCACCTCATCTTCCCGGACGAGGTCCAGGAGCTACCCGGCGTGGCCATCCCCACGCCGAGGCCCCGCACCGGACGGGTCGCGGCCCGGGAGATCGCCCCGCCCGAGGCCGAGCTGGCCCGGGCCGTCGAGCTGCTGACCGCGGCCCAGCGGCCGGTGATCATCGTCGGCAACGGGGCCCGGGGCTGCGGGGACGAGATCGCCGCCTTCGCCGAGCACGTCGACGCCCCCGTCATCACCACCTTCAAGGCCAAGGGGCTGGTCCCCGACTCCCACCCCCTGGCCTGCGGCGTCCTCGGCCGCTCGGGCATCCCCGTGGCGTCCATCCACATGGGCCGCAGCGACTGCCTGCTGGTGCTGGGCGCGTCGTTCTCCGACCACACCGGGATCGCCACCTACGTCCCCACCATCCAGGTCGACTTCGACCCCATGATGCTGGGCAAGTTCCACCCCGTCACCGTCCCCCTGTGGGGTGAGATCGGCCGCACCCTGGCCCTGCTGGCCGCGGCCGTGCCCCCGGCCGAGCACCCCGCCCAGCGGGAGTCGATCGCCAAGCAGTGGCAGCGGTGGCGGGCGGAGAAGGCGGCCCGCTCCCTCCTGGCCGACGGCCGGGGGCGGATGCACCCGGCCCACGTGTTCGAGGTCCTGTCCCGCCTGGTGCCGGAGGACGCCGTCATCCCGGTCGACGTGGGGAACAACGCCTACTCCTTCGGCCGCTACTTCGAGACCCAGCGGGGCCAGACCGTCCTCATGTCCGGCTACCTGGGGTCGATCGGCTTCGGGTTCCCGGCGGCCATGGGCGCCTGGGCCGCCACCAAGGGCACCGGCCGCAAGGTGGTGTCGGTGAGCGGCGACGGCGGCTTCGGGCAGTACCTGGCCGAGATGACCACCGCCGTGGCCCACTCCATGCCGATCACCCATGTCCTGCTCAACAACGACGAGCTGGGCAAGATCTCCAAGGAGCAGATCGGGGCCCTGCGCCCGGTGTGGCAGACGGGCCTGGTCAACCCCGACTTCGCCGCCTACGCCCGCCTGTGCGGGGCCCGGGGCTGGCGGGTCGAACGCCCGGAGGACCTCGAGCCGGCGCTCGCCGAAGCCCTGGCCGTCACCGACGGTCCCGGCCTGGTGGAAGTGGTGACATCCGCCCGCGACGTGTAGTCATCCGGGTACCCGCTCGGCAACGTTAAGAATGCATACCTATGGCGAAGGAACAGGCACCGGGACGTCCGGTCAAATTCGGGTCGGACGGCGCCCTCAACCGGCCCGCGTCCGAGGCCGACCTCGATTTCGTCCGCCGGCCCATGGTCCGCTGGCTCGACCCCCACCAGCTCCTCGACACCGCCGGCCGGGTGCTGGCGTCGGGATTCTGGAGCGCCTACACCGACAACCGGGAGCTGCAGGCGATGGTGCCGGCCTCGGTGTACGACCGGTCGGAGCCATCCGAGATGTGGGTCGACTACGTGTCCGACCTGGGCGACGGCTTCAACTCCACCTACACCGTCGCCTACCTGCTGGCCCAGCCGGAGCTGGAGCTCGACGGCGAACTGACCCGGCGGGGACGGATTCTGGTGATGGGCGGCGATCAGGTGTACCCCGTCCCCAAGCGCAGCGAGTACGAGAACCGGCTCCTGGGGCCGTACCGGGCGGCGATGCCGAACCCGTCGGCCGAGGTTGGCGACAAGCACGACCTGTTCGCCATCCCCGGCAGCCACGACTGGTACGACGGGCTCATCAACTTCACCAACATCTTCTGCCGGCACCGGGAGCTCGGGGCGCTGCGGACGAGCCAGACCAGGAGCTACTTCGCCGTCTCCCTCCCCCATGGCTGGTGGCTGTGGGGCATCGACCTGCAGTTCGGTGACTTCATCGACGAAGCCCAGGTCCGCTACTTCAACGACATCGCCAGCGACGCCATGCAGCAGGGCGACCGCATCATCCTGTGCATGGCCAAGGAGGTCGACAGCGGACCCAAGAGCGCCGAAGTGTGCTCCGACCGCGACGTGCGCTACCTGGAGCGGGAGGTCGTGGCCCCGGCCGGCGGCAGGATCGAGGTCTTCCTCAAGAGCGGCCGCCACTACTACAGCCGCTACGAGGAGGAGGACGGGCGCCAGCTCATCACCGCCGGGGGCGGGGGGGCGTTCCTCCACCCCACGCACAAGCTCCCCGAGGGCACCAGCCCCCACGGCGTGGTCAAGACCAACTACCGCAAGCAGACCGTCTACCCGTCGGAGAAGGTGTCGAAGGGGCTGCGGAAGCGGGTGTTCCTGCTGCCCGCCTACAACCTGCCCCTGGCCGCGGTGCTGGGCACGGTCCACGTGCTGCTGGCCTTCCTCCTGCGGCTCCACCTGCAGGACCAGTACCTCACCCTGGGCGTGGCCGACCTCTGGCACGCCCTGTGGGAGACCCCGGCCGCCTTCCTGCTCGTCTTCCTCCTGATCGGCAGCATCGGGGCCATGGTGCTGCTGGCCCATGACGCCGCCGGCCTGCCCCGATTAGCCCTGGGCGTCGTCCACTCCGCCCTTCAGGTGGGCGGGCTGGCGTTCGTCTTCCTGGTCGCGTCGCACGGGGCGGCCACGCTGGGGGCCGACGGCGGCGTGGCGTCGCTGGTCGTGTTCCTGGTCCTGGTCTATCTGATCGGAGGCGTCGGGGGCGTGCTGGGGATCGCGGCCTACTTCTGGGCCACCAACATCCTCGGCTACCACGGCAACGAGGTGTACGCCCCCCTGCACCACGAGGATCTCAAGAACTTCCTCCGCCTCCACTTCGACGCCGAGGGCGGCCTGACGATCTACCCCATCGGGATCGACAAGGTCGGGCACCACTGGAAGCTCGACCCGGACGCGCCCGCCGACTCGCCCTGGTTCGTGCCCGACGGCCATCCGCTCGAGCCCCACCTCATCGAGCCGCCGATCCGGATCAAGGTCGAGTCCGGCTAAGCGGTCCGGCGGCGTGGGCGACCTCGGGGTGGACCGGACCGTGGACGGGTGGTTCCTCCACCAGGCGATCGAGCCACGCGGCCACCCACAGGAAGGCGGCCAGGCCGGCCAGGACCGCGGGCGGGCTCCAGATGGTGACGTTCATCGGGGTCCGTCGCCGCCGGCGGAGGTGTCGATTGGCCGTCGGCGGGACGAACGGCGGCGGCGGCCGTGGCGGCCGGCGGTCTGCATTCCGGCGTCGTCGGTGGCATCGGCCGTGACATCGGCCATGTCGGCCGCGGCCGCCGGCGCGACGGCCGAGCCGTCGGCGAGGACGACGTCGCTCGCCCGCAGGGCTGTCACCCGGAAGGCGACAGGGGACTCGGCGGGGCGAGTGGGGATCACGGGTGCTCGGTGGATCATGGGACCTCCCTGGTGAAGAACGCATGTGGCTGCGCTACCAGGGTCCGGAGCAACGCTCCCGGGAGGGTGCCGGTGTTATCGGCAGAGTCCGACACGGTGCGGGGACTCACTCCGTGTCAAGGATGAGACTACACCCGCCGCCCCCCCGGATCGGCGGACTCAGACCCCGTTCTACCGGCCCCGGTCGTCCTTGCCCGGCTTCTTGGTGGGGGGCGGCGCGGTGGGCCGGGGGGCGGGGGCGAGGGTGACGGGAGCGACGGTGACGGGCGCGGTGACCGGGACCCGTGTGGTCGGGGTGGTCGGTGTGGTTGTGGCCGGCGGCGATGCCGGGTCGGGGGTGCCGCCGCGGGTGGCGAGGAGGATGACGACCACCATCGCCACCACCAGGAGGATGGCGGCGACGGCGGTGGGCCCGATGCGGCGAGCGCCGGCGGGAGCTGCCCCCCGGATCGGGGCGGGGGCCGGGCCCGGCGGCGGCCTGAGGACCCGGGTCGACGAGAGCACGCCGGTGGTCGCGGCGGCGGCCATTCCCGCGGCCGGGGCGGCCCCGGGGGTCGCCTGGAGGGCGGCGGCCATGGCCGCGGCGGTGGCGAATCGCCGGCTCGGATCGGCGGCCATGGCCCGCTCGACGCTCGCCACCAGCCCGGGGTCCAGGTCGGGGCGGATCTCCCCCAGCGGGACCGGCTGTTGCGCCTCGACCGCCCGGAGCAGGCCCATCGGCGTGTCGGCGGCGAAGGGCTTACGTCCGCTCAGGGCCTCGTAGAGCAGCACGCCGACCGCGTAGAGGTCGGCCTGGGCCGTCGCCGCCTGCCCCGCCAACCGTTCCGGGGCCAGGTAGGCGGCGGTGCCGACGATGGTGCCGGTCGTGGTCAGATCGAGGCCCTCGGTGCTCTTGGCGATGCCGAAGTCGCCCACCTTGGCCACCCCGTCGGCGGCGAGGAGGACGTTCCCGGGCTTGATGTCCCGGTGGAGGATGCCGGCCGCGTGGGACGCGGCGAGGGCGGCCAGGACCTGGACACCGATGCGCCGGGCCCGGGCCGGGTCGAGGGGACCCTCGGCCACCTCGTCCGCCAACGTGCGTCCCGGGAGCAGCTCCATGACGAGGAAGGGGATGCCGTCGTGCTCCCCGCTGTCGAAGACCCCGACCACGTTGGGGTGGTTGAGGCCGGCGGCGGCGCGCGCCTCCGCGTCGAACCGCTCCCTCACGCCGGGCTCGGAGGCCAGGTGGGCGCTGAGGCGCTTGACGGCCACGTCCCGCCCCAGGCGCAGATCCCGCGCCGCCCACACCTCGCCCATCCCGCCCCGACCCACGATCCGGACCAGTTGGTAGCGCTCCCCGAGCGTCGTGGAGGTGGAATCCATGCCCCGCCATCATGGTCGGTCCGGGACCGGAGGGATTCCGCCTTGACTGCGGGCCGGTGTCCCCTGGCGCTGCTTCCGCATGGGATCGCTCTGCGCCGCTTGACCAGCGAACTGGGGTTCGCACTCACCGAACGCCGGTGACCGACCGAGGGAGTTCGACTCGGGCCTGGGTGGGAATGCTGGACCCAGGAGCCGATCACGGCCCGAGGTGAAGGAGGAGGTTCCGGTGGCAGACGACGCAGACCGTTCGGGCAAGTTGAAGGGGCTGGTGGCGAAGGCCAAGAACGCCGTCGGCGGTGGTGAGGGCGACGACGACGCTTCCGCCAACGACGGTGGCGGGGCCATGAGCAAGGTGAAGGCGGCACTGTCGAAGGCCACCAGCGCGGTGACCAAGGTGGTCAAGAAGGACGACGACGGGGGCATCGACGTGCCCACCCCGCCCGCCGCCGAGGGCGCTCCCACCGACAACGCCCGCCAGATGAAGGCGGCGGTGGAGGCAGCCCGCAAGGCCAAGCCGGACGACTGACCCGACTCCCGACCCGGGGGGCATCATTGGGTACATGACGCTCACTGTGGGGAACGGGCCGTTCGGGCACCATCCGACGGGGATCCTGAACTTCGTGCCGCCGGCGCACGTGACGCTGGTCGAACCCGTCCCCCGGCGGATCCGGGGGACCAAGAACGGGACCACCGTCGTCAACACCGAGCGGGCCCGGCTCGTCCACCAGAGCCGGCGGCTGCCGTACTACGCCTTCCCGGCGGAGGACGTGTCCGTCGGCGGCGCGGCCGAGCCCCTGGTGGAGGGGTACGTCACCGTGCCGTGGGCCGACCTCGACGAGTGGTTCGAGGAGGACGAGCGGGTGATCCTCCACCCCCGCGACCCGTACCACCGCATCGACACCTTCGCCACGTCCCGGCAGGTCAGGGTGTCCCTCGACGGACACCTGGTGGCCGAGTCCACCGCCGTCAGAGCCCTGTTCGAGACCGGGCTCCCGGTCCGCTACTACTTCCCGTTCCGCGACGTGCGCCTCGAGCACCTCGTCCGCAGCGACACCGTCACCCAGTGCGCCTACAAGGGCACCGCCGTCCACTGGTCCGCCCGCCTCGGCGACACCGTCCATCCCGACATCGCCTGGACGTACGAGGGCGACGGTGTCCAGCGGGACGCGGAGCCGGTACGGGGCCGCGTCTGCTTCTACAACGAGCGCACCGACATCGAGGTCGACGGCCTCCGCCAGGCCCAGCCCCAGACCGCGTGGTCGAGGAGCGCCATCGAGGAGCTTTAGGGCTGGGACTCCGACACGTCGCCGGTCTGGCCCAGCAGCCAACTGCACCACTCGTCGAGGCCCTCGCCGGAGCGGGCGCTGGCCTGGATGACCCGGGCGGTGGGGTTCACCGCGTGCAGGTTGGCCAGGAACTTGGGCAGGTCGAAGTCGAGGTACGGGAGGAGGTCGATCTTGTTGACCACCACCACGTCGGCCGCCCGGAACATCACCGGGTACTTGAGCGGCTTCTCCTCGCCCTCGGTGACGGCGTACACCATCGCCACCGCGTGCTCCCCCACCTTGAACTCGGCCGGGCACACCAGGTTGCCCACGTTCTCGATCACCAGCAGGTCGATGTCGTCGAGGGGCAGCCGGCGCAGGCCAGAGCGCACCATCACCGCGTCGAGGTGGCACTCGCCGCCGAAGCCCTTGCTGGTGTTGACCAGGGCGATCTCGGCGCCGTAGCCCTCGAGCTGGTCGGCGTCGATGCTGGTGGCGATGTCGCCTTCGAGGATGCCGATCCGCACCGTGGGGCTGAGGGCGGCCAGGGTCTTCTTCAGCAGCGACGTCTTGCCCGCGCCCGGCGACGACATGAGGTTGACCGCCCGCACGCCGGCCCGGGCCAGGGCCTGCCCGTTCTCGGCCGCCACCCGGTCGTTCTCGCCCAGGATGTCCTCCAGCACCGCCACCCGCGACCGGCCCGTCTCCGCGTAGCCGCTGTGATCGCCGACGTCTCTCGGCTCGTGGGCGTGGTCGTGCCCGTCGTGGGAGTGGTCGTGACCGGCCCCGTTGTGGTCGTGGTCGTGATCGTGGCCGTGATCGTGGTCGTGGGCCGGGTCGAAGGACCCTAACGGCGCGTCCTCGTGGTCGTGGTCGTGGGTGGTGCCGTCGGAATGGCGGTGGAACCGGCCCATCAGTCCTCCTCGATATCGAAGGAGTCGATCCGGAACTCCTCACCGCTGATCATGGTGACCTTGTCGCTGCCGCACGCCTCGCACATGAGGATCGGCATGTCGAGGGTGGTCTCGGCCCCGCACTTCTCGCACTCGATGACGGCCGGGACCTGCTCGATCACGAGCTTGCTCCCCCCCAGGTTGCTGCCCTCGGTGAGCATCTCCCAGCAGAACGAGAGCGCGTCGGGAACGACCTGGCGGAAGTGTCCGACCCGGATGGAGACGCTGGTGACGGTGCCGCCGTCGGCGAGCTTGGCGACCGAGGACGCGATCGCCTCACACAACGACATCTCGTGCACGAAGCCACCCTCCCTCATCCATCCGACCCTACCGACACCAGCGACGGTACCGCGAGCCGATCCCGCCGCTCGTCGCCTGCCGGCGCAGGGTGTCAGGCGCGGGGCCGGGCCACCTCGAACCACACCGCCTTGCCCTGGCGGTTGCTGGTGACGCCCCACGCGGTGGCGAGCGACTCCACCATCGAGATCCCCCGCCCCGAGCTGCCCTCGGCGGTGAGCTCCCGCCGGCGGATCCCGTCCTGCGACTGGTCGGCCACCTCGATGCGCACCCGGTCGGAGAGCAGCTGCACCGATACGTCGACATGGGACCGGGCGTGGATGACGGCGTTGGTGACCAGCTCGCTGACCAGCAGCTCCACCGTGTCCAGGAGCTCGTCGCAGTCCCACCGGCGGAGGGTCTCGTCGACGAAGCGCCGGGCCTGGCGGGCGCTGGGCGCCTCCGGCGACAGGCGGGCGGAGGCGGCGTCGAGCGTGCGCCGGAGCAGACCGACCATGCCCGCCAGCAGGAGGATCTCGTCGGCCAGGCGGCTGGGAGGAACCGCCTTGGACAGGTGTCCGAGCACCCGGGCCGTCCCTCCCCCCACCGGCCCCACCTCCCGGTCGGCGAAGGCGGACGTGCCCACCACGGCCGCGTCGGGCGCCACCTCCCGCAGGACCCCCACCACCGCCCCCCGCTCACCCTCCGGCAGGAGCAGGTCGACCAGGACCATGTCGGGCCGGAGCCGGCCGGCGGCCTCGACCGCTTCCTCGGCCGTGCCGACCTCGGCCACCAGCTCGATCTCGGGCCGACCGGACACGGCCAGGGACACCAGCAGCCGGTAGTCGGGGTCGTCGTCGACGACGAGCAGGCGCACCGCCGGCCTACCCGGCCGCAGCGCCGGCGGGAGGGCCGGGGGCGCCGGGGGCGCCGGGAGCGGCGGCGGCGACGGGCACCGTGAAGCACACCCTGGTCCCCCGCCCCGGCACCGATTCGGCCCAGATGGTGCCCCCGTGGCGCTCGACGATCCGCCGGCACAGGGCCAGGCCGGCCATCCCGTCCTCGTCGGCGAAGCTGGCGAAGAGCCGGGCCGCGTCGTCCTCGTCGATCCCGGGGCCGTCGTCGTGGACGGACACCACCCAGTCGTCGCCCCGGCGGCTCAACCCGATGTCGACCTGGGGATCGACGTCGGCCCCGTTGCGCAACGCCCGCTCGACCAGCTGGGAGAACACCCGGGTCAGCAGCCAGTCGTCGCCCACCACCTCGGGCAGGGGGTCGGACCGGACCGTGGCCCCGACCTCTTCGAGCAGGGGGCGGAGCTCGTCGAGGGCGCGGGCCAGGACGCGGTCGAGGCCGACCGTCTCCAGGCGCAGGGGCTCGACGCTCCCCCGGGCGTCGGCGAGCAGCTCGTCGATGCGGGCGGCGAGGCCGGCGGCCCGGGCCCGGGCCCGGTCGACCAGCAGGCGCCCGTCGTGGTCGAGCTCGCCCCCGTGGCGATCGCCCAGCAGCTCGAGCAGGCCCCCCATGACGTGGAGCGGTTCGAGCAGGTCGTGACCGACAAGCGACGCGAACCGGTCGAGCTCGGCGTTCGAGCGTTGGAGCTCGGCCGCGTGGCGACCGAGGGCGGCCTGGGCCCGGTCGCGCTCCTCCAGCCGCTGGGCCAGCTGCCGGTTCTGGTCCTCGATGGTGCGGGCCTGCTGGTGGAGGGCCATGAACACGGCCACCTTCGACCGCAGCACCTCGGGATCGAAGGGCTTGGACAGGTAGTCGACCGCCCCCGCCTCGTACCCCCGCAGCTGGTGCTCCGCCTCCCGGCTGATGGCGGTGAGGAAGATGATCGGGACGTTCGAGGACCGGGCCCGGGTCTTGATCAGCCGGGCCGTCTCGAAACCGTCCATGCCCGGCATCTGCACGTCGAGCAGGATGACGGCGAAGTCGTCGTTGAGCAGGTGGCGGAGGGCGTCGGGCCCCGACTCGGCCCGGGTGACCTCGATATCGAGGGGCTCGAGGGTGGCCTCCAGGGCCAGCAGGTTGTCGGGCCGGTCGTCGACGATGAGGACGCGGGTGCCGGTCACGGGGACCCGGTCACGCGGGTATCGCCGCCGGGCCGCACAGGGTGCCGATGTGGGCGCCGATGTCGTCGAGGGGGAGGACGGTGGCGGCGATGCCGGTGGCCAGGGCGGCCAACGGCATGGCCGGGCGCTCGGCCGAGGCCGGATCCTCCACCACCGCCCGTCCCCCCCGGGCCACGACCGCGGCCAGGCCGGCGGCGCCGTCGTCGTTGGTGCCGGTGAGCACCACGCCGATCACCCCGCGGCGGTAGGCGGCGGCGGCCGACTCGAACAGGACGTCGATCGACGGGCGGGCGAAGCGCACCGGGCCCTCGGTGGACAGCGACAGGTGGCCCGGCCGCTCGATCAGCAGGTGGTAGCCGGCGGGCGCCAGGTACACCGTCCCCGCCACCAGCGCATCCTTGTCGGCCGCGTCACAGACCCTCCAGCCGGTCTGCTGCTCGAGCAGCCGGGCCAGCACCGACGGCGCGTCCCGCCGGTGCTGGACGACCACGACCGGCGCGGCCAGGTCGACGGGCAGCCCCTTGAGCAGCCGGCCGAGGGCGGTGACGCCGCCCCAGGAGCTCCCCACCACCACGATCCCGCAGGCCACCGTCAGCGCCTCCGGCGGGACGGGGCGCTCCCCGCCTTGCGGTAGATCCGCTGGGGCTCGTCGAGGCTCTGGTAATCGTGTTCGTGAGGCGTGAAAACCACGGACTCCTTCTGGCCCAGGGCCAGGATTCCGAAACGGGCCAGGCTGTCGTAGAACAGGTCGTGGACCCGGTCCTGCAGCGTCTTGTCGAAGTAGATGAGGACGTTGCGGCACACGAGCATGTGGAACTCGTTGAACGAGCGGTCGGCCACCAGATTGTGCTGGGCGAAGACCACGTTGGCGGCCAGGGCGGGGTCGAAGCGGACACCGTCGTAGGCGGCCACGTAGTACTCGGAGAAGGCCCGGGTACCCCCCCCGGCCTGGTAGTTCTCGGTGTACTCGCGCATTTTCTCCAGGGGGAACACGCCGTCGCGGGCCCGGGCCAGCACCGACCGGTTGATGTCGGTGGCGTAGATCCGGGTGCGTTCGAGCAGGCCCTCCTCGGCCAGCATGATGGCCAGGGAGTAGGTCTCCTCCCCGGTGGAGCAGCCCGCGTTCCAGATGCGCAGGAAGGGATAGGTGCGCAGCACGGGCACCACCGTCCGGCGCAGGGCCCGGTAGAAGTCCGGGTCGCGGAACATGGCGGTGACGTTGATCGACAGGTCGAGCAGCAGCCGCTCCATGCAGTCGGGGTCGTGCAGCAGCCGCTCGATGAGGCCGGACATGGTGGCGATGCCCTCCAGGTCGCGCCGGCGCGACAGCCGCCGCCGCAACGAGGCCCGGGCGTAGTTCCGGAAGTCGAACCCGTAGCGCCGGTAGACGGCCTCCAGCAGCACGTCGATCTCGATCTCCTCCAGATCGGGATCGGCGTGAGCGTCGCCGGGGCCGAGCGGCGCGACCGTCACCCGTACAGCCACACACGCATCAGCGACAGCAGCTGCTCCACGTCGACCGGCTTGGTGATGTAGTCGGACGCCCCCGCGGCGATGCTCTGCTCCCGGTCGCCCTTCATGGCCTTGGCCGTGAGGGCGATGATCGGCAGGCGGGCGAAACGGTCGTGGCCCAGCAATGGCGCCCGGATGCGGCGCATGGTCTCGTAGCCGTCCATCTCCGGCATCATCATGTCCATCAGCACGAGGTCGAAGGCGGGATCGCGCTCGATGACCTCCAGCGCGTCCCGGCCGTTCTCCGCGAACTGGACGTCCATGCCCAGGCCTTCGAGGGCGCTGGTGAGGGCGAACACGTTGCGGACGTCGTCGTCGACGATCAACACCCGCTTGCCCCGGAAGACGGCGTCGGCCGAGTGGAGCTGCTCGATCATGCGCCGCTTCTCGGCCGGCAGCTTGGCCTCCACCCGGTGCAGGAAGAGGGCCGTCTCGTCGAGGAGGCGTTCGGGCGAGCGCACGTCCTTGACGATGATCGTCTCCGCGTACTTCTTGAGCCGGGTCTCCTCCCGCCGGGTGAGCTCCTTGCCGGTGTAGACGATCACCGGCAGGTGGGAGAAGCGCTCGTCGGACTTGAGCCGCTCCAGGAGGGTGAAACCGCTGGTGCGGGGCAGCTTGAGGTCGAGGACCATGCACGCGAAGTGCTGCTCCTCGAGGGCGGCCAGGGCCTCGTCGCTCGACCCGACCCCCACCACCTCGATCCCCTCGTTGTCGCTGCCGACCAGCTCGATGATGCTGGCCCGCTCCCGCTCATCGTCCTCCACCACCAGCACCCGGCGGGTGGCGGTCTCGATGAAGCCCATGAGCTCGGTGACGGCCTGGTTGAGGTCGTCGGGCGACACCGGCTTCTGCAGGAACGACAGCGCCCCCGCCGACAGGGCGCTCTGGCGGTTGTCGGCCGCGGAGATGATGTGGACGGGGATGTGGCGGGTGGGGATCTGGCGCTTCAGCTCCTCCAGGAGGGCCAGGCCGTCGATGCCGGGAAGGGACGTGTCGAGGAGGATGGCGTCGGGGCGGTGCTCCCGGACCAGGCTGAGGGCGACGTCGCCCCGCCGGGCCACCAGCACCTTGAAGCCCCGGGCCCGACCCAGGGCGGCCGACGTCTCGACCAGCTCGGCGTCGTCGCCCACCACCAGCAGGACCCGGTCGCCCGGCTGGAGCGAGCCCCGGTCGTCGGCCTCGTCGTCGGCCGCGGCGGACGCGGCCACCGTCACCGACGGCGCCCCGGTGGCCTCCGGCGGCGCCCCGGCGTAGGCGTCGATGGCGTGGGCGGCGGCGGCCCCGGGGGTGCCGATGCCGGCGGGGACCACCACCGGCGGCGCGTCCGCGGGCAACGTGGCCGGCACGTAGAGGGTGAACGTGCTGCCCGCCCCCGGCGCGCTCTCGATGTGGATCTCGCCCCCCAGCAGGCGGGCGATCTCCCGCCCGATGGAGAGGCCCAGGCCGGTGCCGCCGTACTTGCGGCTGGTGGTGCCGTCGGCCTGCTGGAAGGCCTCGAAGATCATCATGTGCTTGTCGGCCGGGATGCCGAGGCCGGTGTCGGTGACCCGGAAGGCGACGACCCCGTTCTCCGGGTCGGCCGCCGCCGCCCGCAACCGGGGGTCGTGGAAGACGGCACGGGGCGGGGCGGGGCGGATGTCGAGGGTGACGGAGCCGCTGTCGGTGAACTTGACCGCGTTCGACAGCAGGTTGTTGAGGACCTGCTCCAGCCGCTGGCCGTCGGTGTCGAGGTGCACCGGCGCCCCCGGGTCGACGTTGACCGACAGGGTCAACCCCTTCTGGTCGGTGAGGGGCCGGAAGGTCGAGGCCAGGTCGGCGGCCAGGTCGGCCAGGGCGAAGGGGCCGGGCGCCAGCTCCATCTTGCCCGCCTCCACCTTGGTCAGGTCGAGGATGTCGCTGATCAGGACGAGCAGGTCGGCGCCCGCCCCGTGGATGCTGCGGGCGAACTCCACCTGCTTGTCGCTGAGGTTGCCGGCCGGGTTGTCGGACAGCAGCTTGGCCAGGATGAGCAGGCTGTTGAGCGGCGTGCGCAGCTCGTGGCTCATGTTGGCCAGGAACTCCGACTTGTAGCGGGAGCTGATGGCCAGCTGCTCGGCCCGCTCCTCCAGGGCCCGCCGGGCCAGCTCGATCTCGGTGTTCTTGACCTCGATGGCCCGGTTCTGCTCGGCCAGCTGGGCCGCCTTCTCCTCCAGCTCGGCGTTGGTCTGCTGCAGCTCCTGCTGCTGGATCTGGAGCAGCTCCTCCGACGCCTTGAGCGACTGGGCCTGGTCCTCCAGCTCCAGGTTCGACCGGCGCAGCTCGTCCTGCTGGGATTGCAGCTCCTCCGACTGGCTCTGCAGCTCCTGGGTCAGGCGCTGCGACTCCTTGAGCAGCTCCTCGGTGCGGGTGTTGGCGATGATGGTGGCCACCACCACGCCCACCGTCTCCACGATCTGCTCCAGGAAGGCCTGGTTGACGGAGGTGAAGGGGCGAACCGAGGCCAGCTCGATGACGCCCAGCACCTGCTCCTCGAACACCACCGGCAGGACCACGACGTTGACCGGCGGGGTCTCCCCCAGGCCGGAGGCGATGCGGATGTAGTCGGGCGGGGCCTCGGTGATGAGGATCACCCGCTTCTCCAGGGCGGCCTGGCCGACCAGGCTCTCACCCAGCTTGAAGTGGTTCTTGACCCCCTTGCGGGCGGTGAAGCCGTAGCTGGCGATGAGGCGGAGGTCGACGTCGTCGCCGTCGGCGTGGGCGAAGAAGAACGCTCCGTGCTGGGCGCTCACCAGGGGGGTGAGCTCGGACATGATCAGGCCCGAGACCGCCTTGAGGTCGCGCTGGCCCTGGAGCATGGCCGAGATGCGGGCCAGGTTCGACTTGAGCCAGTCCTGCTCCTCGTTGCGCCCGGTGGTCTCCTTGAGGTTGCCGATCATCTGGTTGATGGTGTCCTTGAGGTCGCCGACCTCGCCGGTGGCGTCGACCGTGATCGACCGGGTGAGGTCGCCCTGGGTCACGGCGGTGGACACCTCGGCGATGGCCCGCACCTGGGTGGTGAGGTTCCCGGCCAGCTGGTTCACGCTCTCCGTCAGCCGGCGCCAGGTGCCGGACACGTCCTCCACCTCGGCCTGGCCGCCCAGCCGGCCCTCGGTGCCCACCTCCCGGGCCACCCGGGTGACCTCGGTGGCGAAGGATCCGAGTTGGTCGACCATGGTGTTGATGGTGTTCTTGAGCTCGAGGATCTCGCCCCGGGCGTCGACCGTGATCTTCTGGGACAGGTCGCCCTTGGCCACCGCGGTGGTCACCTGGGCGATGTTGCGCACCTGGTCGGTGAGGTTGTCGGCCATGGAGTTCACCGAGTCGGTGAGGTCCTTCCACGTGCCGGCCACGCCCCGCACCTCGGCCTGACCGCCGAGCTTGCCCTCGGTGC
>JAXDMK010000167.1:0-71484 GCA_034666105.1 Actinomycetota bacterium
GCGTCGGCGATGGGGAAGCGGTGGGTGACCAGGTCGTCGACCACGAGGCGTCCCGACGCCAGCAGGTCGAGCACCGCCTCCATGTTGCGGCCCTCGCTCCAGCGCACCAGGCCGGGGGGGAAGTCGACCCCCCAGTCCTCGTAGCTCCGCTCGTAGCGCCCGGGCCCGTACGACCGGGCGAAGCGCAGCACCAGCTCCCGCTCGTAGAAAGGCCGCCGGTCGAGGTCGAGGCCGACGTCGCCCACCACCACCACGTTGGCCCCGTCCCGGCACAGCTCGGGCGTGCGGGCGATCACCGACGACGACCGGGTGGCGGCCATGACCAGCACCGCGTCGGCCCCCCGACCCCTCGACCACTCCTCGACCGCCTTGGTGGTGTCGACGCCCGCCTCGACCAGGCCCAAGGCCCCCACCGCCCGGGCCCGCTCCACCGGCGCCTCGGCCAGGTCGATGGCGGCCACGTCGCAGCCCGCGGCCTGGGCCAGGCGCACGCCCAGCTGGCCGACCAGGCCCAGCCCGACGACGACGACCTTGGCCCCGGGGCCCACGTCGGCCAGGCGGAAGCCGTGCAGCGCCACCGAGGCGATGGTGGCGAAGGCGGCGTCGGATGCGGGCACGCCGGCGGGGACGGCCGCGCACAGCAGCCCGGGGACGGCCTGGAACTCGGCATGGTTGGCCTTGCCCGCCCCGCCGGTGGCCACCAGCTGCCCGGGGGCGATGCCGGCCACCGCCTCCCCCACCTCGATGGCGATGCCGGCGGCCGAGTAGCCGAGGGGGATGTCGTCGTGCAGCCGGGTGCTCACGGCCCGGGCCGCCTGCCGCACGCCCTCGGTGCGGGCCTTCTTGACCACCTGGCGCACGAGGTCGGGCCGGGCCCGGGCCTTGGCCAGCAGGTTCGAGCGGGCCAAGGCGGTGACCGCCCGCTCGGTGCCGGGTGACATCAGGCTGGCCACGGTGCGCACCAGCACCTCGGTGGAGCTGTTCACGGGCCGGGGGACGTCGAGCACGCGCACCGGTCCCCCCGCGGCCGACTGCACCACCTGTTTCACCGGCGGGACTCCATTGCCTTGGCGATCGTAGAGGCCGACGCCGGAGCCTCCGACGACGCCGGGCGCACCCGGAGGCGGGTCCGCAGCTCGATGGGGAGGGGCCCTTCCGCCCGCCACTCCACCGCCCGGCCGGGCTCGAGGGCGCCGAAGCGTCGGGCCAGTTGGACCGGCACCTCCGTTCTCTCGACCCGGCCGGGCCCGTCGCACTCCACGTCGAGCGGCCCGCCGGCGTCGGTCAGGTGGAGCCGGGCGACCACCCGGTGCGGTCCGTCGCCGTCGACCCGGTCGACGATCTCGACCCCGTCGGCGGACACCCGCCAGGTGCGGGTGTGGACGGGGGCGCCCGGCAGCCGCCGGTAGCCGTCGTGGGACGCGGTGACCTCGATCGGCCCGTCGCCGCCGTCGACCGCCCGGTGCAGGGTGGGGCGGGCCCGGCGGGCGACCCGGAACGTCGCCCACACCTCGCTCTGGTCGGCGCCGTCGACCTCCACCGTGTTGTGGGCCCCGGTGGAGCGCTCGTACCGGCGCCGCTCGCCGGGGGCGTAGGTGGAGGTGCCGGTGTCGACGACGGTGCGCTCGCCGTCGACGGCCAGCTCGAAGCTGAGACAGTCGGCGTGGGCGTGGGCCGGCAGATCGGGCGGGCACGGCGGCCCCACGTCGGCCACCAGGTGCAGGCGGGGCCCGGGACGCATCACCACGTAGCCCGACGGCTGGAGCACCACCAGCCGCTCGACGGGCGGGGGCGCCGGCTCCAGCGCCGCCAGCCGCTCCCGGCCGACCAGGGTGCAGTCGTTGAACAGGGGGACGTCGCCGTCGGGCAGGAGCATGGCCCCCAGCCACCGGCGCATGCCCTCCACCGCCTCGGCCAGCCCTTCGACCGGCGGATGGCCGGCCGCGGCCAGCAGCTCACCCACGTCGATCAGGTCGCCCAGGACCTGGCCGTGGTACGACGGCGACCGCTCGTAGTGTCCGCCGTCGGCCAGCACCTGCACGCCCACCTGCCGGGTCAGGCGGCGACTCGCCCGCCCCACCACGTCGTCGTCGCCCAGGAAGACACCCAGCCCCACCTGCGCTTTCAGGTTCTTGACCAGGTGGTTGCCGCCCACGTCGAGCTCGAGGCTGCGGCGGAGGAAGGCGGCGGCCAGGCGGAGGTGCCCGGCCACGTCGGCGTCGACCTCCGTGCCTGCCACCAGCCGGGAGTGGACCCCGCACAGGGCCCAGACCCGCAGCGACACCACGTAGGCCGACCAGGCGTCGCCCCGGCCGAAACGGGTGGCCCGGGTCCACGACCGCCACCGGCCGGCGAAGGCGGTGCGGGCCCACTCGGCGTCGGGATGGGCGGCGAACGACCACGCCCACTCGAAGTAGTGCAGGTGGTAGCGCCAGAGCTGCGACGTCGCCGGCGGCGCCCACCGGTCGCCCACCTCCCGCTCGTCGCCCAGGAACAGGAACCGACCCTCGGCGTTGGCCGCGGCCGAGGGGTAGCCCTCGTGCCACCGGGCGTCGAGGGGGACGAACGACACCGGCCACCCGGGGACGGCCGCCTCGTCGCCGCCGCGGGCCCGGTCCACCACCGACTGCGGGAGGTGGCCGGCCACGATCCGCTGCGATCGCAGGCGGGCCCGGTGGGCCACCTGGGCCGGGCGCAGGTGGCGCACGGTGCGGGCCAGCAGGAGGGGATGGGCGAGGGCGGTGGGGATCACGCGAGCAGGTCCGCCTCCTCCCGGATGCCGAGGGCGAAGGGGCGGGGGTCGTAGCCGAGGTCGCGGCGGGCGGGGCCGATGTCGAACGCCTTGTCCTCGTCGAGCCGCTGAAGCTGCTCGGCCTTGAGGCGGGGCTTCGACGCCACCCGCTCGTAGGCCCGGGCCAGGCCGATGGCGCGCGCCAGGGGGACGTCGACCAGCCGGGGCCGGCGACCGACCGCGTCACCGGCCTGGAGCACCACGTCGCGCAGGGTGAGGGGCTCGGGGCCGGCGATGTCGTACACCTGGCCCACCGCCGACGGGGCGGTGATGGCGGCCACCACCGCCGCGGCCAGGTCGTCGACGTGCACCGGCTGCTGCAGCCGGCGGCCGCCGCCGGGAACGGGCACCACCGGGGCCCGGCGCACCAGGCGGAGAAGGCGGCCCATGTTCCGGTCGCCGGTGGAGCCGTAGATCATGGTGGGACGCAGGATCGTCCAGTCGAGGCCGCTGGCCCGCACCGTCGCCTCCGCCGCCAGCCGCACCGCCTTCGACCGGCTGTCGAGCGTGGTGGCGACGGCCGTCGTCGACACGAACACCGCCCGCCCCATCCCCGCCTCCTCGGCCGCGGCCACGATGGCCGGAGCGTGGCCGAACCCGAGCGAGGCCAGGTTGACCAGGACTTTTGCCCCCGAGGCGGCGAAGGCCTCATCGATCGACGCGGGGTCGTCGAGGTCGCCGGCGATGGCCTCGGCCCCGGCGGCGGTGACCTTCTGCGCCGCCGCCCCGCTCCGGGCCAGGGCGGTGACCTCGTGCCCGGCGGCGACCAGCAGGGTCACGACGTGGGATCCGAGGAAGCCGCTGCCGCCGGTGACGTGCACCCTCACCCGGCGTTGACCGTCTGCTGGAGGATGGTGCGGTAGTGGGTGGCCAGCCGGCGCCGGTCGAAGTGCTTGACGACGTAGCTGCGGCCCCGGTAGCCCATGTCGGCCCGCCGGTCGGGGTCGGCGGCCAGTTCCCGGATGGCGTCGGCCAGGGCGTCGGGATCCTCGGGGGGTACCACCACCGCCCCGGCGGCGGTGAGGATGTCGGCCGGCTCGCCCTGGAGGCTGCCGATGACGGCCTTGCCCGCGGCCAGGCATTCGAACATCTTCGACGGAATGAACGACCCGAACAGGGGAACGTCGCGCAGCGGCACCAGGCAGATGTCGGCCGCGGCCAGCAGCCCGGCGACCTGGTGGTGGGGGACGCCGGCCAGGGTGGTGACGTTGCCCGAGTCGAGCTCGGCCAGCTTGTCGAGCAGCTGCCGCTTGGCCGCCCCCTCCCCCACGAAGGCGAACCGCACCGGTTCGTAGGTGAGCTTGGCCGCGGCCTCGGCCACCGTCTCCAGGCCGTGGGAGATGCCGTGGGCGCCGGCGTAGAGCACGAGCGTGTCGCCGGGGCCGGCGCCGAGCCATTCCTGGACCGACGGGTCGGGCGGATTGGGGACGAAGGCGTCGACGTCGACCCCGTTGCGCACCACGTGCACCTTGTCCGGATCGACGCCCCGTCGCAGCAGGTCGTCGCGAAAGCGTTCGGTGACGACCACGACCTGGTCGGCGGCCCGGTAGGCGGCCATCTCCAGTCCGAAGAAGGCGCGGATGAGGAGGGGGTTGTGGAGCATCCCCAGCTCGACCACGATCGCCGGCCACAGATCGCGGATCTCGACGACGAACCGGGCCCGCCGGATGCGGGCGATCACCCAGCCCGACAGGATCGAGAAGAACGTCGGCGACGAGACGATGACCACGTCGGTCCGGCCCACCCGGCGCAGACCCAGGACGATGCTGGAGAGCATCCAGGAGAAGTGGCACAGCGTCTTGCGCAGGACGCGCTCGTTGGGCGTGGCGTAGAGCCAGGTCCGCAGCACCCGGTAGCCGTCGACGTGCTCCTCCGCCCGGATGCGGCCCTTGTACTCGGGCGGCAACACGCCGGTGGGGTGGTTGGGCATCCCGGTGAGCACGGTGACCTGGTCGCCGTCGCCGGCCCAGTAGCGGGCCAGGTCGCTCAACCGGGCCTGGGGGGCTCCGATCTCGGGCGGGAAGTAGTGGCTGACAACCACGATTCTCACGACAGGGCGACCCGGGTGCGGGAGCGGCGGCGGCCGACCCACTCGGGCGCGGCCAGGTAGGCGCCCAGGACCGCCAGCCCGGCGGCGTCGCCCGCCGCCCGCAGGGCCGGCGAGTCGGTGAGGGAGAGCAGGCCCAGCCCGCTCACCACGACCAGCAGGAGGCCGACGGCGAACGTGGTGGTGGCGTGGGTCCACCCATCGTCGACCAGGCGTTGGTAGGCGTGGTCGCGGTGGGCCGAGTGCCAGGGCTGGTGCCGCCAGACCCGGCGCAGGAGGGTGGAGCCGGTGTCGGCCAGGTAGAGGGCGAGGGGCGCGACCATCGCCTCGGGGGGGACGCCGGCCCGCAGCCCGATCACCACCACCGCCGCCAGCCAGGCGCCCACGAAGTAGCTGCCCGAGTCGCCGAGGAACATCCGGGCCCGGGGGAAGTTGAAGGGGGCGAAGCCGACGGCGGCCGCGGCCGCGACCACGCCC
This sequence comes from Actinomycetota bacterium, assembly GCA_034666105.1. GTDB lineage: Bacteria > Actinomycetota > Acidimicrobiia > Acidimicrobiales > AC-14 > JAXDMK01. The sequence continues at coordinate 5,316 of JAXDMK010000167.1, forward strand.
AGGGTGCCCAGCAGGGGGATATGGCGCACCTCAGCCACGACCGCCCAGGCCCCGCCCGCGACGACCGTCTGGACCACGGAGATGCCGTTGATCCCGTCCATGAAATTGAAGGCGTTGACGTAGCTGACCAGCCACAACGTGACGAGACAGATCAGTGCCAAATGGAATATGGCGGACGGGGAGGACGCGGCGACCAGCCAGTTGGCGGCGAAGGCAGCCGCCGCCACCTGGAACAGCAGACGCCACAGGGCGGCCACGTCGACGAGGTCGTCGAGCAGGCCGAACAAGCCCAGGCCGCACGCCGCCAGCAGGATCCCGGTGGCCGGCCGGCTCGGCACCGAGGTGGCCGTGACCAGCCCCGATACGGCTCCGATGGCCACCGCCACCCCTCCCCCGCGGGGCGTCGGCTCGGCATGGGAGGACCGCTGGGTGGGCACGTCGAGCACCCCGAGCCGGCGCAACCCGACGAGAAGGGCGGGACTGATGGCCAGCACGAGACCGCCGGCGACCAGTGCGGGTATCAGCATCGTCGGGATCCATTAGTCACGAGCCGATCGAGCAGCCAAGTTCTTGTACGCTGAGGCGGTGAGGGTCATTTGTGTGGCAGGCGCCCGGCCCAACTTCGTAAAGATCAAACCGGTGGTCGACGCATTGGAGCGGCGATCGGTGGACGTCGTGCTGGTGCACACCGGTCAGCATTACGACCCGTCGATGAGCAAGGTGTTCTTCGACGAGCTGGGCATCCGGGAGCCGGATCACCACCTCGACGCCGGCTCGGGCACCCACGCCCAGCAGACGACGGCGGTGATGCTGGGGCTGGAGCCGGTGGTGGCCGCGGTCGCCCCCGACGTGGTGGTGGTGGTGGGCGACGTGAACTCCACCCTGGCCGCGGCCCTGGTGGCGGCCAAGGCCTCGGTGGCCGTGGCCCACGTGGAGGCGGGGCTGCGCAGCGGCGACTGGACCATGCCCGAGGAGGTCAACCGGGTGGTGACCGACCGGGTGAGCGCCCACCTCCTCGCCCCGTCGGCCGACGCCGTCGACAACCTCCGCCGGGAGGGCTTCGCCGACGATCGCATCCACTTGGTCGGCAACGTCATGATCGACACCCTGCTGGCCAACGTCGACCGGGCCCGGGCCCGCCCCGTGCTGCGCGACCTGGGGCTGGAGCCGGGGGGCTATGGCGTCGTCACCCTGCACCGTCCGTCGAACGTCGATCGGCCGGCACAGATGGCGGCCCTGCTGGGGGCCCTGGGCCAGGTGGCCGCCGCCTGCCCCCTCGTCCTCCCCGTCCACCCCCGGGCCCACCGGGTGTTCGCCGCCCTCGACGTCCCGGCCGGAATCCGGCTGGTGCCCGCCCTCGGTTACCTCGACTTCGTGGCCCTGGAGGCGTCGGCCCGGCTGGTGCTCACCGACTCCGGCGGGATCCAGGAGGAGACCACGGTGCTGGGCGTGCCCTGCCTCACCCTGCGCGCCACCACCGAACGGCCCGTCACCGTCACCGAGGGCACCAACGTGGTGGTGGGGCTCGACCCGCGGCGGATCGTGAGCGAAGCCCGCCGGGTGCTGGAGCACGGGGTACCGCGGCGCCGGCCGGCGCTGTGGGACGGGCGGGCATCGGAACGCATCGCCGACGTGCTGGTTCGCTAGTCGGGGGCCGCCACCACCGCCACCGGCGGGCCGCGCCCGGCTCACGGCCTATGCCAGTCGGCCTCGGGTGGGTCGGGCGCCGGGATCGGAGGCTCGGCGTCGGTGTGACCGTTGTGCAGGCTGCGTTGGATGCGGGGGAACAGGCCCCGGAGGCCGGCCGAGCCGGACTCGTCGGCGGCGGCGGCCGCCATCCGCAGGCGGCGCTCCTCCACCAACTTCTCGTACGACGTGCGGGCGCCGATGACGGTGGACTGGGCCTCCAGCAGCTTGTCGAGCGCGGCCTGCTGCCGGGCCAGGAGCTGGGTGACACCGGCCAGCTCGCCCCGCAGGCCGTCGACGTTGGCCGCGGTGGTGCGGGCCAACTCGTCGACCGCGTCGCGGATCTCCTTCAGCCCGATGATGGTGCCGTTGAGGTCGAGGTGCACCCCCTCGACGTCGTGGCGGATGCTGGCCAGGGCCGACGCCACCTGCTCCGACAGGGCGTCCGGGCCGGAGGCGGCCTCGGCCGCGACCGGGGCGGCGGTGAGCGCCACCTTCACGACGGGCGACCCCAGGGTGCGGGGTCCGGCGGCCCACACCTCGGGGCAGCCGCCGAAACGGCCCTTGCAGACGACGGCGCAGGTGGCACAGGTGCAGGCCTTCTTGCCCGCGACCATCGGGTGGTCGCAACCGTCCCTGATCTGGCAACCGAACTCGGCGCACCATCCCACGGGATCGACCTATCCCTCGGCCGGTCGACGGGCAAACGTGGGTTGGGTCACGGTCGAGCCGCGCGTTTGGGTGTCGGTCCTCCGTTGGTGGAAGGGGCCGGGGCGACGGCAGTCCCGTTCTGGGCACTGCCGTGGGAGGACTCGTAGCGGTAGGAGTAGCCGTACCCGTAGCCGCTCTCGGCCTTCACCCCGTTGAGCACGGCGCCGATCACCGGCCCGTCGACCTGCCTCACCTTGGCGATGGCGGCGGCCGCCTCCTTGCGGGTGGTGGTGTCGGCCGAGAAGACCATGAGGGTGGCGTCGACGTGGCGGAACAGCACCAGGGCGTCGGTGACGGGGAGGACCGGCGGGGTGTCGATGAGCACGATGTCGGCGTCGGCGGCGAGGGCGGCGAACACGTCCGCGGTGCGCTTGGACGACAGCAGCTCCGACGGGTTGGGCGGGAGGGGGCCCGACGCCAGCAGCCGCAGCCGGGGCACGCCGGGCACGTTCTGCAGGGCGGCCGACACCGGGCGCTCGCCCAGCAGGGTGGACGTGAAGCCGACGGTGTTGTCGAGGCCGAAGAAGTCGTGGATGCGGGGCCGGCGGAGGTCGCAGCACACGATGACGACCCGCTTGCCGGCGGTGGCGAGGGTGATGCCGAGGTTGGCCAGGGTGGTGGTCTTGCCCTCGCCCTGGCCCGGGCTGGTGACCTGCAGGGTGCGCATGGGGTGGTCGAGGGCGATGAAGTCGATGGCCGTGCGCAGGGCCCGGTAGGCCTCGGCCGGTACCGACCGGGGGGCCTCCAGGGCCACCAGCCGGCTCCTCTCCTTGGTCTTCCAGCCGGGGATCTCGGGGATGAGCCCGATCACGGGGATCGTGCCCGTGACCTGCTGCAACGCCTCCTGGGTGGGGATCGAGTCGTCGAGGTACTCGGCCAGGAAGGCGAGCCCGACGCCCAGGAGGCAGCCGACGACGAGGGCGAGGATGGCGTTGCGGATGGGGGTGGGCTTGATCGGCGAGCCGGGGACCTTCGCCGAGCGCACGATCTCGGCCCCGCCGGTGATGAGGTTGCTGTTGATCTGCTGGCGGTTGAGGTTGTCCTGGAACAGGGCCTGCTGCTGGACCAGCGATTCGCGCTGGGCCTGGAGCGACTCCGACCCGGCCCCCGGGGTGGAGCCGATCTGGCGGTCGAGGGCGGCGATCTGGTCCTGGAGGTCCTGGATCTTGCTCTGGACCTCCCGCTGGGCGACGACCGACTCGTCGATCCCCTGCTGGCGGCGGTGCTCGATGTAGGCGGCGGCGTAGGCGTTGGCCACCTTGGCCGCCTGCTGGCGGTCGGTGCTCTCGGCCACCACCAGGACCACCGCGGTGGTGCCCACCTGGCGGACGGAGACGGGCGGGGCCGACTTGAGCTCGCGGCGGACGATGTCCTGCACCGACTCGCCCTGCAGCACCTCGATCTCGGTGGGGATGAACAGCGCCGACCCGTTGGCCTGGCCGCTGGTGGTGTCGAACACCGAGATCCCGGCCCGGGGCTCGATGCGCAGCTTGGCCGAGGCCGCGTAGACGGGCGTCTGGAGGAAGGAGAGGGCGACGGCCGCCCCGACCACCAGGGCCACCGTGATCACCACGATCGCCCGCCGGCGGCGCAGTACGAGGAGGTAGTCGCGAAGCTCTAGCTCGCCGTCGATCTCATCGGCCGGCACCGTCACGACGCTACCCGGCTTCGGGTCGTTCGGGCGGCCTCGGGGCGCAGCGAAGGAGGGCGGCGCTCACCGAGGTGTGCCGCCATGACCCAGGGTGGTCATGCAGCGCCAATCGTCGTCCCCTATCGCGGTGCCGCCGGCCGACGGCCGCCCATTCGTTGAGCGTTTGCAGCGTAGTCCCCCCACGCACCGTGGCCGGGCTCCCTCGGCGACGTGCCAGAGTGGCGGGCGTGGACGAGGCTCCCCGAGCCGTCGACCGAGGCGGACCCATGGCGACGGTTGGCACCGGCGATGAAGACTGTTTCCGGGGACTCGGGTGAGCGACTTCACCGCCGTCCGGGCGATGCCGGCGGGGCCGGTGCCGGGGTCCGTCCCGGGGTCGGGTCCGGGGGGCCGGATGCGATGGTTCGGGGCGCCGGCCGTCGACTGGCTGGTCGCCGCCGTCGCCGCCGGCACGGGTCTGCTCACACCCACCCTCCCCCTCAACCTGGCCCCCGTCGACCCCCTGATCCTGCTCGTCAACGTCCTCGCCTTCGCCTACGTGGTGTCGGGCCGGCGGACGAGAGCGACCCGGCTGCTGGCCACCGCCGCCCCCTGGTTCTGGCTGTTCCTGATCTCGAGCTTCCTGTCCCTGTTCGGCGTGGGCCTGGCCCCGTGGGCGATCGACAACCTCCTCCGGGACATGAGCGCCATCCTCACCTGCTTCACGTTCCTCATCCTCCTGGGAACTTCCGACACCTCCGCCCGCAAGGCCCAGGCCGCCATCTGCGCCACGGGCGTGCTGGTGGCCCTGACCGTCTGGCTCTTCGGCGGGGGCGACACCCTGCGCCTGACAGGGGCGACATTCTCCAACCCCAACTACACCGGCCACTTCCTGGCCACGGCCCTGCTCCTGGCGGTGGCCGGGCAGTGGCCCCGGTCCCGGGGCCGGCGGACGCTGCTGGTGGTGCTCTATGCGCTCGCCATCACCCGCACCGGCTCGTTCGGCGCCCTCCTCATCCTCGGCGGGGCCCTGGGGTATTCCGTCTGGCGCTCGGTGGGCTCCCTGCGCTCCTACCTGCGCACCGCCACCCGGCTGGCCCTCATCCTCCTCCTCCTCACCGGACTGGGCATCGCCGCCCACCAGGTGGTGGGCGAGAAGTTCGACGCCGGGGCCGGCTTCTCGTCGGAGCGGCTCGGGCGCAGCGGTGACACCCGCCTCGCCATCTGGCACGCGGGGCTGTCGACCGTCGACGACCACCCCCTCGGCGCCGGCCCCGGGAGCGCGGCCGCCCTCAGCCTCACCTCCACCGACGCCGACTCCATCGGCCACGGCACCGAGCTGCACAGCGACCCCCTGGGCCTGCTGGTGGAGAACGGGATCCTGGGCCTGGTGGCGGTGATCGCCATCGCCGCCGTGCTGTGGCGGGCGGTGCCGCCGGGGGGGATCACCCGCACCCTGATGTTCGGGCTGGGCGTCGGGAGCTTCGTCCGGGAGACGATCAACTTCCGCCACCTCTGGGTCGCAATCGCGATCGCGGTGGCTCTGGACTGGAAGCGGAGGGACCAGGCCGCCGAACGGGTGGCGGGCGAACGGGTGGCGGGGCCGTGATCCCCCTCGTCCGCCAGGTCCTGGCCATCCTCGACGCCCGCACCCGGCGGGGCTTCCTGCTGGCCATCCCCGCCTCCATCGTCATGGCCCTGTTCGAGAGCGTCGGCTTCGCCATGGTGCTGCCGTTCATGCAGCTGCTGGCCGATCCCGCCAGCCTCGACCGGGGCGGGATGCTCTCCAAGCTGCACCGGCTGGCGGGCTCGCCCGACCGCACCACGTTCATCGTCTACCTGGGCCTGGTCATCTTCGGGAGCCTGCTGGCCAAGGCCGTCCTGGCCATGCTCTACCTGCGCTGGCAGACCAACCTCCTGGCCCGGGGGGAGGGCGAGCTGGCCTCCCGCCTGTTCCGCGCCTACCTCTCGGCCGACTACAGCCAGCACCTCCGCCGGCACTCGTCGCAGCTCGTGCGCAACGTGCAGGAGTCGGTGCAGCTGGTGTTCTCCAAGATGCTGCTGTCGCTGGTCCAGCTCATCGCCGACGGGTTCCTCGTGGTCGCCATCGTCGCCACCCTGCTCATCATCGACCCCGCCGCGGCCCTGGCCGCGGGCGCGGTGCTGGGCCTGGCCGCCCTCGCCTACACCCGCCGCTACGGCCGCCGGGCCCGGGGCCTGGGGGCCGACGACCTCGACCTGCGGGGCCAGGTGCAACGCCAGCTGCAGGAGGGCCTGAGCGGGCTGAAAGCGCTGCAGGCGGTCGACCGGGTCGACCCGGTGGCCCGCCGCTTCGCCGTCACCCGGATGCGCCTGGCCCGGGTGCGGGCCCGGCAGATGTTCATCGACCAGCTCCCCCGCTACCTGCTGGAGGCGGCGGTCGTGGCCGCCTTGCTGGTGATCGTGCTCATGGTGGTGACCACCCGGTCCGACGCCGACGCGGTGGGGACGCTGGGACTGCTGGCCGCCGGCGCCTTCCGCCTCATGCCGTCGTTGCAGCGGTTCCTGTCCGGGGGCAACGCCGCCTACTCGGCCCGGGCCGCGGCCCACGCCCTGGTGGCCGACATGGCCGGGCTGCCGGACGAGGACGCGGCCGAGCGCCCGGCGGCGGCCCGGATCACGCCCCTCGACTTCCAGCTCGAGCTGCGCTTCGAGGACGTGAGCTACACCTATCCCGGCACCGACGAGCGGGTGGTCGACCATCTCGACCTCGTCGTCCGCCGGGGGGAGTCGGTGGGCCTGGTGGGCCCGTCGGGGGCGGGCAAGACCACGCTCGTCGACCTCGTCCTGGGGCTGCTGCGACCCACCTCGGGCCGCATCCTGATCGACGGCCATCCCCTGGAGGGCGACCGGGTCAGTGCCTGGCGGGCGGTGGTGGGTTACGTCCCCCAGGACGTCTTCCTGTTCGACGACAGCGTCCTGCACAACATCGCCATCGGCCTGGCCGACGAGGAGATCGACCGCGAGCGGGTCGGCCGGTCCATCGAGCTGGCCCAGTTCGGTCCCGTGCTGGCGGAGCTGCCCGAGGGGCTCGACACCAACATGGGCGAGCGCGGCGTCCGCCTGTCGGGCGGTCAGCGGCAACGGCTGGGCATCGCCCGGGCGCTGTACGGGTCGCCGCGGGTCCTGGTTCTCGACGAGGCCACGTCGTCGCTGGACGGGATCACCGAAGCCGCCTTCACCGACACCGTCGAGTCGCTGCGGGCCGACATCACCCTGGTGGTGATCGCCCACCGGTTGAGCACCGTCCGCCGCTGCGACCGGATCGTCCTCCTGGCCCAGGGGACGGTGGAGGCGTCGGGCTCGTTCGACGAGCTGGTCGAGCACAGCGACCACTTCGCCAGCCTGGTCCACCACGCGGGGCTGGCCGGGTCGTCGCGGCCAGGGGGTGGCGGCACGCTGACCGCCCCGCCGCCGCCGCGGGTGGTGGAGGCGGCGGGTCCTCCCGTCGCGGTTGCGGCGACGGCTGCGGCCGGGGGCGTGGCCGTCCGGTCCCTCGCCTTCTATCTCCCCCAGTTCCACCCCACGCCGGAGAACGACGAGTGGTGGGGCGAGGGGTTCACCGAGTGGGACCAGGTCCGCCTGGCCCGGCCCAAGTTCCGGGGCCACTACCAGCCCCACGTGCCCGCGGGGGGCGAGTACTACGACCTGCGCGACGCCGCCGTCCGCCAGCGCCAGGCCGACCTGGCCCGCCGCTACGGGCTGTCCGGATTCGTCTACTACCACTACTGGTTCGCCGGGAAGCGGCTCCTCGAACGGCCCTTCACCGAGGTCCTGGCCACCGGGGAGCCCGACTTCGGGTTCTGCCTGTGCTGGGCCAACGAGGACTGGACCCGGGCGTGGACCGGCGCCTCCCGGGAGGTCCTCGTCTCCCACCGCTCCTCGCCCGAGGACGACCGGGTCCATGCCCGATCCCTGCTCGAGGCCTTCGCCGACCCCCGGGCGATCAAGGTCGACGGGCGGGCGGTGCTGCTCATCCACCACAGCCGCAGCCTCCCCGACGTCCGCCGCACCATCGACACGCTGAGGGACGAGGTGAGCCGGGCCGGGCTCCCCGGTCTGTACCTGTGCCGGGTGGAGAGCGACCAGTTGGAGACCGGCGACCCGACGGCGCTGGGGTTCGACGCCGCCATCGACTTCCACCCCACCTCCTCGACCCTGCCCACCAAGGGGTACGGGTGGCGGTCGATGCGTCGGCTGACCGGACGCCGGGGACGGTTCGGGCGGCGGGTCCACCGCTACGACGACGTGGTCGACTGGGCCCTCGTCCGTCCTCCCGCCGACTACAAGCGCTACCCGTGCGTGATGCCGTCGTGGGACAACACCGCCCGCCGGCGGCGGGGCAGCCTGATCCTGCACGACGCCACGCCGGCGTCGTTCGGCCGGTGGTCGGAGGAGGCGTTGCGCCGGTTCACGCCCTTCAGCCGGGACGAGAACCTGGTGTTCCTCCAGGCCTGGAACGAGTGGGGCGAGGGCAACCACCTCGAGCCCGACGAGAAGTGGGGCACCGGCTGGCTGGAGGCCTACGCCGCGGCACTGGAGCGAGCGGGCCGGACCCCCGGGTGACGGGGGCGGGGAGCGGGCGGGTGCTGCACCTGGTGGTGCCCACCGTCGGGCGGCCGACGGCGGGCGCCGTGGTCCGGCGGGCGATCGTGGCCGAGCCGGCGCTGGCCCGGCTGACGGTCGTGAGCCAGGCCTGCCCGGCCGTGGTCGACGACTCGCTCCGGGCGGCGGCGGTGGCGGCCGGCGTGGTTCTGGAGGAGCGCCGGTTGGACTCGCGGGTGGGGGCGGCCAGGGCCCGGCTGGTGGGCGCGTCCTCGTCCTCGGGGACTGGGACCGAGTTCGTGGGGTTTCTCGACGACGACATCGCGATGGAGGCGGGCACCCTCTCCGACCTGGTCGTTCTGTGCTCCGACCTCGGGCTGGGCGGGGCCTGTGGCGTCGTGGTCAACGCGGCCGAGAACACCCGTCCCTACCGCATGTTGAAGGGCGTGTTCTTCCGGTCGATCTTCCGGGATCCCCGGTCGGCGGCGGTGGGGGCGACGGGCGTGGTGCGGTCGCCGGTGCTGTCGGGCGGCGTCACCGTCTTCCGCCGGTGGGTCTTCGACGCCTGCGCCGAGAGCATGAGCGACTTCCCCGCCGACTACAGCTGGGGCGAGGACTTCGAGCTGTCGTACCGGGCCTCGCTCGTCTCCCTCCTGGCCATCGACCCGTCGGTACGGGTCCGGAACCAGCACCTCGGGATGAGCCGGGCCGAGGTCGACCGGGACGACGTGGCCCGCCGCCGCATCGAGCGCTACCGGGGGTTCGCCGACCGCCACACCCACCGCCGGCGGGATTGGGCCGCCTACCTGGGCGTGGTCGTCGGGTTGAGCGGGATGGCGGTCCGCCAGCGGGTGGGTGGCGGCGTCCGCCGGCTGCTGCTGGCCGAGGCCGCCCACGCCGTCCGCCAGACCGTCTTTGGCGCGCACCGGTCGCCAGGCGCTAGCTACGCGCCGCGGAAGAACCCGGACGTGGCCGCGGTGATCACCTACTTCCAGTCCGGGCGGACGGTGGTGGCGGCGGTGGAGTCCCTGGTGGCGCAGGGGGTGGCGCCGGCGTCGGTGACGGTGGTGGCCAACTCGCCGGTGCCGGCCGACATCGCCGCCGAGCTCGCCGGCCTGGGGGCGGAGGTGGTCGCCGCCGGCGCCAACCTGGGCTTCGCCGCCGCCTGCAACCTGGGCGCGGGCGCCGCCGCGGCCCGGGGGGCCGACTTCTTGTGGTTCGTGAACCCCGACGTCACCTGCGACAAGGACTGCCTGGAGACGCTGCTCCGCCACGGGGGGCCGGCGCTGGCCGTCGCTCCCGTCCTCCTCCTGCCCGACGGCGGGGTGGAGCGATCGGCCAAGAGCCGGTCCTACCTGCGCCCGGCGGTGCTTCTCTCCCGGGAGCTGGGCCTCGGCCGCACCCTCCGGCTGGGTTCGCCCACCCCTCCCCGCCGGGCTCGGCCGGTGGTGGCCGTCTCCGGCGCCTGCCTGCTCGTGCCCGCGGCCGCCTTCCGACGGATCGGCGGCTTCGCCGAGGAGTTCTTCCTCTACGGCGAGGACATCGACCTGTGCCTGCGCCTGCGCCGGTCGGGGTGCTCGGTGGCGGTGATCCCCGAGGCGCACGCGGTCCACGCCTCGGGTACCGGGTCGGGTGACCCGACCACGGCCGACGTGCAGGCGATCAAAGGCCGGGAGGCGCGCCGGGCCCACCTGCTGCTGTTGCGCCGGCATCGGTCGGAGGCGACCGCGGCCCGCTACCTGGCCGGGCTGGTGTGGGTGTTGCGGGCCCGCCGGCTGGTGCGGCGGGGGTCGGTCGCCGATCGGGCCGCCTGGGAGTGGCTGGTCGAGGAACGGCGGCGGGCGGCGCCCACCGGCGCCCGGTGAGCGTCTCCGGGGAGGCGGGGGGCCCCCGACGGCTGACGGTGGTCGGCAACGGCGCCCACCGCACCGGCGCGCCCCTGTCGCTGCTGGCAATCCTCCGCCGGCGCCCGCCCGGCCTCGACGTCCGCCTCGTGCTCGTGGGCGGCGGGCCTCTGGTCGACGACTTCCGCGCCGTCGTCGACGATCTGGTCGTGCTGGCGGCGCCGGTCACCCGGGGGGCCCGGCCCCGGCGGGTGGTGGAGGAGGTGGCCGTCGTGGCCGGTCTCCGGCGGGCGGTGGTCGGCCGGCGGGCGGGCACGCTCGTCGTCAACACCGTCGAGTACGAGGCGTCGTTGGCCCTCGCCCGGCGCTGGCCCGGTCCCAACCGCATCGCCGTCCGGGAGGCGGTGGCGGCCCACGGCTGGGGGCCGAGGGGTCGGGCCCGGGTGGCCCTGGTTCGGGGGAACCGGGCCGCCCGGCTGGCGGCGGTGGGCGAGGGCCAGGCCCGGGAGTGGGCGGAGCGGCTGGGCCGGCCGGTGGCGCACCTGGCCAACGTGTACGAACCGGCCCCGAGGGAGGCGGTGGCGGCCGCGGCCGCGCCTGATGGCGGCGACGGGCCGGTGCGGTTCCTCGTGGTCGGGGGCCGGTCGGCGGTGAAGGGCGTCGACCTCGCCGTCGCCGCCTTCGCCCGCCGGCGGCGCCCGCCGGGGGAGGCGGAACTGGTCGTGGCCGGCGGCGACTTCCCACCCCGGGTCGACGGGGCGGTGCGGTGGCTGGGGGCCGTCCCCGACCTGGCCCGGCGGATGGCCGACCTGGGCGACGTCCTCCTCGGGGTGTCCCGGACGGAGCCGTACTCGCGGGCGGTGGTCGAGGCCGCCTTGGCCGGGTTGCCGCTGCTGGCCTGGACCGCGGGCGGCTACGTCGAGCAGCTCGACCAGTTCGGCGGATGGGGGGTCGCCCCCTTCGACCTCGACGCCATGGCGGCCAGGATCGACGAGGTCACCGCCCTCGGCCGGTCGGGGACGGCCGCGGCCGGCGCCGAGAGCCGCCGCCGGGCCGCCACCGTCCACGACCCCGACCGCGCCGCCGCCGCCTGGTGGGACTGGATCCTCACCGACCCCTGACCGCGGCCACGACGATCTCTCCGCACCGAACGATTCGTGCGCCGAAAGGGTCGTGATCCGGCCGAAAATCGGCCTTTTCACGACGATTGCACCGCACGGAACCGGGTCAGGGCAGGATTCCTACCTCCCGGTAGACGGCGACGACCCGCTCGAACACGGCCGATTCCCGGTTCGACGACTCGGCCCCAACGCGGGCGGCGGTGCTCAGGCGGACGAAGTCGTCGGCGGGGAGCTCGGCCAGCCGGCGGATGGCGCCGGCCAGCGCGGCCGGGTCGGACCGGGGGACGAGGTAGCCGTTGACTCCGTCGTCGACCAGTTCCCGGCAGCCCCGGATGTCGGTGGCGACGCACGGCCGGCCCGCGGCCAGGCCCTCGATGAGGCTGCGGGGCATGCCCTCACGGTGGCTGGGCAGGACCAGGGCGTGGTGGTCGGCCACCACCGCCGGCATCCGGTCCGCATCCACGTGACCGAGGAAGCGCACCCGCCCGTCCAGCCCCAGCCGGGACACTTCCCGACGGGCCTCGGCCAGCACGCCCGTCCGCTCCGACGGGATCTCGGTGCCGGCCACGCCCAGCTCCACCCCCGGCACCCGGGCCAGCGCCTCCAGCAGCTCGAGCACGCCCTTCTCCCGCACGATCCGTCCCACGAACAGCAGCCGGAGAGGCTCCCGCACCGGATCGGGTGCGGGCACCGAGAACCAGTGGTCCTCCACCCCGTTGCCGATGAGCCGCAGCCGGCTGCGGTAGCCGCGGGCCCCGGCCTGGGTGAAGTCCTCCGCCGACTGGAAGAGGATGGCGTCGGTCCGTCCCGCCAGCATCCGCTCCAACCGCTCCAGGCGCCGGTCGCGGGCGGGCATGGGCTCGTCCCACTGGTGGGAGAAGCCGTGCACCGTGTACAGCACCCGGGTGCCGGCGGGCAGCAGCCCCCGGGGCAGCAGCCGCACCGGCAGGGCCGCGGCCGGGCTGTGGAGGTGCACCGCCGCCGGCCGCTCCCGGCGGACGAGGGCGGCCAGGCGGACGAGGGCACCGGTGATGGGGACCGGTCGCAGGCTGCGGGAGAAGGTGAGGGGGACGGGCCGGTAGGGCGCCAGATCGGCGTGGAAGGCCTCGCCCTCGGGGGCGCAGGCCACCCGCACGGTGCAGCCGGCCCGGGCCAGGGCCGCCAACTGGGGCAGCAAGAGCGTCCGGACGCTGTACTCGACGGCGGCGATGTGCAGCACCGTCGGACCGGCCGCGGTGGTCATCGCGGATGGTGGATCTGGCGAGCCAACTGGACGTAGCCCTCGGGCCCGTAGGGCAGGACGAAGCCGGTCTCCGACAGGTGGCGGGCGTCCTGGATCTGGCCCAGGATCATCAGTTCGTAGCGCCGGAACGACGCGTGCAGGGAGGCGTGGCCGGCCAGCAGGTGGCGGGTGCCCCGGAGCACGAACCGCGACGGTCGCGGCGGCAGGTGCACGAAGAAGCAGCGGGAGCCGAACGCCTCCAGGGTCGTCCGCACCGTCATCAGCTCCCAGGGGTGGAGGACGACCTCCTGGGCCGCGGGGACCTGCACCAGGTGGACCACGGCGGCGGCGACGTTGCCGGGAAGGGCCACCGGCAGGGGGGCGTCGCCGTCCTCGATGAGAGGGAGCACGGGCAGCCGGGCCAGGCGGGAGAACCGGCGGGTGACCTTGTTGTCCTCCCCCAGCACCGACGTCGGCCGGTAGACGACGACCTCGGGCGGGCAGGCCACCCGCCGGTCGAGCAGCGCCGCCTCCGCCACCGCCTTCGACTCGGCGTAGGGGGACGACGGCTCGACGTCCCGGCTCTCGTCGAGCCGCAGGCGACTGCCCTGCACCGCGGCGCTGCTCACGTGCACCATCCGGGTGACACCGCAGTGGTGGGCGGCCTCGGCCAGCACCTGGGGGAGGAGGACGTTCGCCCCCCAGACGCGGACGAGGCTGGCGGCCGCCGGCTCGGCCCGGCCGGCGGCGTTGACCACGACGGTGCAGCCGCCCATGGCGTCGAGCAGCAGGCTCCAGGCGGACGGGTGCTCCTTCCGCCAGGCGGCGACCGCATCGGGCCCCGTCTCCACCGACGAGGTCTCGACGCGGAAGCCGGAGAGGGGGACCACGGCCAGCCCCGCCGCCTCCGCCTCCTCCTTCACCGCCCGGCCGATGAAGCCCGCCGCCCCACACAGCAGAACGATCGGTTTCAGATCGCCACACCCCCCCAGCGGGGCGCGCTCAGCGACGGGTGCCCGGGGCGGTCAACGGGGACGCTCGTCCCGGCCCGGCCCGGCGGCCGGCGGAGGCGGAGTGGGAGTGGGGCCGGAACGGGAGGCGGAGTCGGGCCGCGGGGGTTTGGCGGCACGGTCTGATGGTGCCGGCGACCCGCCCGGGGGCAGCAACGCATCGAAGGCCCGGGCCACGGAGGAGGCCCGGTTCGACGGCTGCCCGGCGTCGCGCGGGGCCCGGGACCGTGCCTCGGGCTGGCCCTCGACCAGGAGGGCGAGGATGGCCTGCTGCTGCGACAGCATGGTGAGCACGGTGCGCATCTCCCGGCGCAACTCGAGCACCGCCCCCTGGATCTCCTCGATGTTGTCGCTCTCGTCGGCGCGGGGTCGGTCGCGGACCTCGGGGTCGGGCAGGGAGATGGTCTCGGCCACCGGCCCCCCGCTGCGGTTCCCGGTACGGCCGGGGGTGGAAGGGCGGGTGGATGGGCCGGGACGGGGGCCGGCGGCCCAGACCTCCTTGCACCCGGAGTACTTGCCACCGCAGACCACGCCGCACGCGTCGCAGCTGCACGACCGGGGGCCGGCCATCATGCGATGGTCGCACGACGACTTGATGGTGCATCCGAAGTCCGCGCACCAGCCCATTCCTAGACCTCCCGCCGCCTGTTGGCCGCGTCCGGCCGGCGGGTGCGCTTCTGGCCGTTGCCGGCGGCGGGACGGGCCAGCCGGGACGGGGCGGCGGCGCCCTCCCGGGGGGCAGGGAGCGAAACCGCGCCGTTGCCGTTGGGGCGAAGCACCTCGGTGGCGACCGCGCCCGCCCCGTTGGTGTCGACCGCCTCGTACCGGCCCCGGTAGCCGTACCCGGCCTGGGCGGGGACGCCGTTGAGGACGGCCCCGATCAGGGGACCGTTCACCTGCTGGACCATGGCCAGGGCGGTGGTGGCCTGCTTGCGGGTGGTGGTGCGGGCGGAGAAGACGAGGAGGGTGGCGTCGACCCGGCGGAAGAGCACGAGGGCGTCGGCCACCGGCAGCACCGGCGGCGAGTCGACCAGGACGATGTCGGCCTCGGCCAGGAGGGCAGCCAGCACGTTGGCCGTCCGGTCGGAGGACAGCAGCTCGGAGGGGTTCGGTGGCAGGGGTCCCGAGGCCAGGACCTTCAGCCGGGGAACGCCGGGGACGCTCTGCAGGGCGGCCCACACCGGCCGCTGGCCGAGGAGGACGGACGTGAAGCCGACCGCGTTCGACAGGCCGAAGAACTCGTGGACCCGGGGCCGGCGCAGGTCGCAGCACACGATGACGACCCGCTCGCCGGCGGTGGCCAGGGCGACGCCCAGGTTGGCCAGGGTGGTGGTCTTGCCCTCCCCCGCCTCCGGGCTGGTGACCTGGAGGATGCGCATGGGCTGGTTGAGCCCGACGAACTGGATGGCCGTGCGCAGCGTGCGGTAGGCCTCGGCGGCCGACGACCGGGGTGACTCCTTCGACACCAGGCGGGTCTCCTCCCGCGTCTTCCACCCGTCGACCATGGGGATGGTGCCGAGGACGGGCACGGTCTTGAGCACCCGCTCCAACTCCTCCTTGGTCTCCACCGACTCGTTCAGGTACTCCAGGAGGAAGGCCAGCCCCACGCCCACCAGGCCGCCGACCACCACCGCCACCATGGCGTTGAGGATGGGGCGGGGTTTGATCGGCGACGACGGCGCGGTGGCATGTTCGGTGATCAGGGCCTCACCGGTGGCCAGGTTGCGGGCGATCTCGCTCTTCTGGAGCGTGTCCCGCAGGCTGTTCTGCGAGGCCACGTTGCCGTTGCGCTGGATGCTGAGGGCGGCGTAGCGGGTGTCGGTGGCGGGCGCCCCCTGGGCCTGCAGGTCGGTGATGTTCTGGTCGATGGTGCGGTTCTGGGCGTCGAGCTCGTTGAGCTTGGCCTCCAGCTCGGCGCTGGTGCGGGTGAGGGCGTCGACCTTGACCTGCTTGCGGAAGCTGACGTAGGCCTCGGCGTAGGCGTCGGCCATGACCTTGGCCTGCTGGGGCTTGCTGCTCCGGACGGTCACGTCGATGAAGTCGGTGTTGGGCACGGCCGTCGCCTGGACCGGCAGCGTGGAGTGCAGCTTCTCCTGCACCAGTTTGCGGACGTCGGCCCCCTCGATGAGGCGGAGCTCGTTGAGCAGGGTGCGCCCCGGATCGCTGCGGGCGGCGCCGCTGAAGACGTTCTCCCCGGCCGCGCTCTCGAGGAACACCTGGGCGTGGGCGGCGTACACGGGCGTCTGGATGTAGGACACCAGAAGGGCCACGCCGACGAAGCCGGCCACCACCAGGACGACCAGCTTCCAGCGTCGACGAAGGACGCGGACGTAGTCGTGGAGGTCGAGTTCGGTGCTCTGGTCCGGCTGTGACACGGGGACGAGCCTAATGAGCGTCCGGCATTACAGCCGGATCAGCTCCGGCTTCCCGGCGCCCTGGTGGCGGTACGGGACGCACCCGAGGCTTCGCTGCCGACGGTGGCCGCCAGCATGGCCATCTGCCGGACGAGGTCGTCGGCGGCCGCGGTCAGGTCGATGGCCCGCACCCGCAGCGGGTGCACCGGAGGCACCGGCACCTGGGAGATCAGGGGGTGGATGGGACGGTGGTCGACCTCGCCCTCGGCCAGCAGCACCTCGTGCAGCTTCTCGCCCGGACGCAGGCCGGTGAACTCGATCTTGACCCGGCGCTCGGACCGGGCCAC
Source organism: Actinomycetota bacterium (assembly GCA_034666105.1). GTDB lineage: Bacteria > Actinomycetota > Acidimicrobiia > Acidimicrobiales > AC-14 > JAXDMK01. Next base: position 21,825 of record JAXDMK010000167.1, read on the forward strand.
CACCAGGCGGGCCACCTCCATGATCGACACCGGCTTGCCCATGTCGAGCACCAACGCCTCTCCCGGGCGTCCGATGGCACCGGCCTGCACGACCAGCTGCACCGCTTCCTCGACCGTCATGAAGAAGCGGGTGACGGCCTCGTCGGTGACGGTGACGGGCCCGCCCCGGTCGACCTGGGCCTGGAAGGTGGTCATCACCGAGCCCCGGCTGCCGAGCACGTTGCCGAAGCGGACGGACAGGTAGGACGCCTCGGTGACGTCGGAGAAGTAGCTGGTGAGGCGCTCGGTGATGCGCTTGGAGTAGCCGAGGACGCTGCACGGGTCGGCGGCCTTGTCGGTGGAGATGTTCACGAACCGGCCCACGCCGACCTCGGCGCACAGCTCGAGCAGGTCGAGGGTGGCGACGATGTTGGTCTTGATCGCCTCCGCCGGGTGGCGCTCGAGCATGACCAGGTGCTTGAGGGCGGCGGCGTGGAACACCACGTGGGGCCGCAGCCGGTGGATGGTCTCCCGCAGGGTGGCCCGGTCGCGGATGTCGAGCAGGACCAGGTCGGGGGAGTCGAGGAGGGCCCGGCCCTCGATCGAGAGCTGCACCCCGTGCAGGGCCGACTCGTCGCGGTCGAGCATGATCAGCTGGGCGGGGGCGAAGCGGTAGATCTGGCGGCACAGCTCGGAGCCGATCGATCCCCCGGCCCCGGTGACCAGCACCCGCTTGCCGGCCAGGTAGCCGGCGATGGCGCCGATGTCGGTGTTGATCTCGTGGCGGCCGAGGAGGTCGGCGGTGGTGACGTCGCGGATGTCGTCGAGCTCCACCCGGCCCTGGAACAGCTCCCGCACCGGGGGCAGGACCTTCACCGCCAGGTCGGCGGCCAGGGCCCGCTCGCTCAGGTCGCTGACCAGATCGGCGTCGCCGCTGGGCACGGCGATGAGAAGGGTGTCGGCCCCACAGTCGGCGGCGGCCTCGGCCAGGCGGGTCCGGCTGCCGAGGACCGGGACCCCCATCAGGCGCAGGTTGCGTTTGTCGGCGTCGTCGTCGAGCAGGCCCACGGGCACGTACTCACTGGTGGGGTCGCGCAGCAGGGCGGCGATGACCTGGGTGCCGCCCTCGCCCGCCCCGAACACGAGCAGCCGGTGACGGCCCTCCTCGCTCGGCCGCAGGCGCCGCTCCATGGCCAGGCGCCACGAGTAGCGGAATCCGGCCATGACGACCAGGGAGATGACGCCGGCCACCACGGGCACGCTCAAAGGCAGGAGCCGGGGCCGCCACAGGGGGTTGAAGACGAACACGACCACGGTGCTCACCAGGGAGGCCTTCACCAGGGCCATGACCTCCTCGAAGCTGCCGAAGCGCCACCGCCCGTTGTAGAGGCCGAAGTGCAGCCCGGCCACCAGGTGGACGACCAGGGCGAAGGGGAGGAGGTAGACGAGCCCGTCGACGTCGTTCTGGGTGAAGGAGAAGTCGTAGCGCAGGGCGGAGGCGAAGCAGAAGGCGGCCACCACCGCCACCGCGTCGAGGAAGGCGTGGACCGCCCACCGGTGACGGGCGACGAAGATGGCCAGCCGGGGTCCAAGCCCGGCCGCACCTGCGTCGGCCATCACGTCTTCTGCCTGCATCCCTGTTTGCGCCTCCGCCGATCGCTCTCGCTGCACCCCTCGTCGGGTCCCGTGAGCTTACCCGCCGCCGGTCCGGGTCCCCACGGCGGCCGTCCGGTGATCCGACGGGCGCGGGGCGAGCCGGCCGGGGGGCCCGCCTCTCCGCCTTCGCCGAGCACCCGCCGGTTCAGCCACAATGGCTGACAGCCACCAGGAGCCGGGAAATCGCAGGGGGGAGGGCCTCGCATGGAGAAGTTGATCGACGACGCCGGTCTCACCGGCGTCGACGACCCCTACGAACCCCCCGACCACCCCGACCTGGTGGTCCCCACCCACACCCAGACGGCGGCCGAGTCGGTCCAGGCCGTCTGGGAGGCCCTTCCCCGATGAGTCGGCCGCGATGAGCCCCCTCGCCCCTCCCCGCCATCCCTTCGAGCTCTCCCACCTCGAGGCGCTCGAGTCGGAGGCCATATACATCATGCGGGAGGTGGCGGCCGAGCTCGAGCACCCCGTCCTCCTCTTCAGCGGGGGCAAGGACTCGCTGGTGCTCCTCCGCCTGGCGGAGAAGGCGTTCCGGCCGGCCAGGTTCCCGTTCCCGGTCATGCACATCGACACCGGGCACAACTTTCCCGAGGCCCTCGAGTTCCGCGACCGGCGGGTGGCGGAGCTGGGCGAGCGCCTCATCGTGGCCAGCGTCCAGGAGTCGATCGACAAGGGGCGGGCCACCGAGGTCGGCGGACCGCTGGCGTCCCGCAACCGGCTGCAGACGATCACGCTGCTGGACGCCATCGCCGAGCACGGCTTCGACGCCTGCTTCGGCGGCGCCCGCCGCGACGAGGACAAGGCCCGGGCCAAGGAGCGGGTCTTCTCCTTCCGTGACGACTTCGGCCAGTGGGATCCCAAGAACCAGCGCCCGGAGGTGTGGTCGCTGTACAACGGACGGGTCCACAAGGGCGAGCACATCCGGGCCTTCCCCATCTCCAACTGGACCGAGCTCGACGTCTGGATGTACATCGCCAAGGAGAAGCTGGAGCTGCCGTCGATCTACTTCGCCCACCGGCGGGTGGTCGTCCCCCGGGACGGGATGCTGCTGGCGGTGGGCCCCTACGTGGAGCCCCTCCCCCACGAGGAGCCGGCGGAGATGATGGTCCGCTTCCGGACGGTGGGCGACATGTCGTGCACGGGGGCGGTGCTGTCGTCGGCGTCCACCGTCGACGAGGTCATCGTCGAGGTCATGGCCACCCGCATCACCGAGCGGGGGGCGACCCGGGCCGACGACAAGTTCTCCGAAGCCGCCATGGAGGACCGCAAAAAAGAGGGCTACTTCTGATGGGCCCAAATCGCATGGACTTGGTGCGGGTCGCCACCGCCGGGTCCGTCGACGACGGCAAGAGCACGCTCATCGGCCGGCTGCTCTACGACTCGAAGCAGATCCTGGAGGACACCCTCGAGGCGGTCGAGAAGTCGAGCACCCAACGGGGCTACGACTACATGAACCTGGCCCTGCTCACCGACGGCCTGCGGGCGGAGCGGGAGCAGGGCATCACCATCGACGTCGCCTACCGCTACTTCACCACCGCCCGCCGCAAGTTCATCCTGGCCGACACCCCCGGGCACGTGCAGTACACCCGCAACATGGTGACGGGGGCGTCGACGGCCGACGTGGCCCTGGTGCTGGTCGACGCCCGCAAGGGGATGCTGGAGCAGTCCCGGCGCCACGCCTTCCTGGCCACCCTGCTGCGGGTGCCCCACCTGGCCGTGTGCGTGAACAAGATGGACCTGGTCGACTGGGACCAGGGCGTGTACGAGGCCATCCGCGACGAGTTCCGGGCCTTCGCCGCCCGCCTGGAGATCCCCGACCTGAGCTTCTTCCCGGTGTGCGCGCTGCTCGGCGACAACATCGTCGACCGCTCCGAGAACATGCCCTGGTACCGCGGCCTGCCCCTGCTGGTCCACCTGGAGGAGCTTCACATCGCCTCCGACCGCAACCTGGTCGACAGCCGCTTCCCGGTGCAGTACGTGGTGCGGCCCCACACCGACGAGCACCACGACTACCGGGCCTACGCGGGGGTGGTGGCGGGGGGCGTGTTCCGTCCCGGCGACGAGGTGGTGGTGCTTCCCTCGGGGATGCGATCGACGATCGCCGCCATCGACACCTTCGACGGGCCGGTCGAGGAGGCGTTCCCCCCGATGTCGGTGTCGATGCGGTTGGCCGACGACGTCGACGTCTCCCGGGGCGACATGATCTGCCGGCCCGGGAACCAGCCCGAGATCAGCCAGGACATCGACGCCATGGTGTGCTGGATGGCCGACAAGCCGCTGGTGGAGGGGGCCCGCTACGGGCTCAAGCACACGACCCGGTCGGTGCGGGCGGTCGTGCGCGACCTTCGCTACCGGCTCGACGTGACCACCCTCCACCGGGACGAGACGGCCGACAACCTCGGGCTGAACCAGGTCGGGCGCATCATTCTCCGCACGACGGCACCCCTCATGTACGACGACTACCACCGCAACCGCAACACCGGCAGCTTCATCCTCATCGACGAGGCCACCAACGCCACCGTCGCCGCGGGCATGATCCTCGACCGCCACTCGCCCCTGACCCGGGATTGATCCGCGCCATCTGCTCGGCGAGGCGGGATCAGAGACAGCCGACCTGGGCGGCGGCGCCTCGGAGCTGGGGGTCGTCGACCATCTCCAGCAGCTGCCGGAACATGACGCAGGCGTCGGAGTCGTAGCCGGGGCCGGACGCGGAGTCGGTCCCGCCGCCCGAGTCGGGGGCGGCGTCGGAGGGGACGGCCGGTTCGGTGGCGGCGGCGGTGGTGGTCGGGGACCCGGCGACGGGGTTTCTCGGCCCGGTGGCGACCACGGTCGAGGTCGGGAGGGCGGACGTGGGCGCGGGGCCGGAGCGCGGCGGGCTCGGGTCGTCGTCGCCGAGTAGGGCCACCGACCCGTAGACGGCCAGGCCGGCCACGATCGCCACCGCGGCCAGGACGAGCACCCGGGGCCGGGAGCGGGTGGCGCCGTCCATGTGCCGGCCAACCTACTTCGACGGCGGTTTGAGTAGGTTCGTCACGTGCGGGTCCTCGTCACCGGCGCGGCCGGGTTCATCGGCTCCCACGTGAGCCGGGCCCTGCTCGACCGGGGCGACGAGGTGGTCGGCTTCGACAACCTCAACCCGTACTACGACCCCTGCCTCAAGGAGGCCCGCCTCGCCCTCCTCGACGAGCGGGACGGATTCGAGATGGTCCGGGGCGACCTCGGCGACGCCGGCGCGGTCGACACCGCCTTCGATCATGGGCCCGACCGGGTCGTGCACCTGGCCGCCCAAGCGGGCGTGCGCTACTCCCTCACCAACCCCCACGCCTACGTCGACACCAACGTGACCGGGACGCTCAACGTGCTCGAGGCGTGCCGGCACCGGGGCACCGACCATCTGGTCTTCGCCTCGTCCAGCTCCGTCTACGGGGCCAACACGGCCATGCCCTTCTCCGTCCACCACAACGTCGATCACCCGGTGAGCCTCTACGCGGCGACCAAGAAGGCCAACGAGCTGATGGCCCACGCCTACAGCCACCTCTACCGGATCCCCACCACCGGCCTGCGGTTCTTCACCGTCTACGGGCCGTGGGGCCGGCCCGACATGGCCGCCTTCCTCTTCACCAAGGCCATGCTCGAGGGCCGGCCCATCGACGTTTTCAACCGGGGGGACATGCGGCGGGACTTCACCTACATCGACGACATCGTGGAGGGCGTCGTGCGGGTCCTCGACCGGGTGCCGGACGCCGACCCGGCCTGGACGGGCGATGCTCCCGATCCGGCCAGCAGCACCGCCCCCTACCGGCTGTACAACATCGGCAACAACAGCCCGGTGGAGCTGATGGACCTCATCGCCGCCATCGAGAAGGCGGTGGACCGGCCGGCCCGGCTCAACCTGCTGCCCATGCAGCCGGGCGACGTCCCCGCCACCTACGCCGACGTCGACGACCTGGTGCGCGACGTCGGGTTCTCCCCGGCCACCCCCATCGACGTGGGGATCGCCCGCTTCGTCGCCTGGTACCGGGAGTATTACGGCACTTGATCGGGGCGGTTGATGGGGGCGGCGAGGTCGTGACGACGCTCGCCCGCGTCGCTCTGGCCCTGGTGTTCGCGGCGGCGGCGATCGGCAAGCTGGCCGACCGGCGGGGGGCGGTGGCGGCCGCACAAGGGCTGGGGGTGCCGGCGGGGCTGGCGGCGCCGGTGGCGGGGCTGCTGCCGGTCGCCGAGCTGGCGGTGGCGGTGGCGGTGGCCGGGGCGTGGGGACCGTCGGCCGTGGTCGGGGCGGCCGCCGGCCTGTTCCTCCTGGTCCTGATGACCTGCCTGGTCGTCCTCACCCTCCGTCAGGGACGTCGCCCGCCCTGCCACTGCTTCGGTCGGGTCGACGACGCCCCCATCGGCGCCGGCACCGTCGTGCGCAACCTGGCCTTCATGGCCCTGGCCGTCGTGGTCCTGCTTACGGCCTGAGGGCGGCCAGGGGACGGTTGGAGAGGACGAGGGCGGGGTCGGAGGCGGGCAGGACCACCCGGTAGGGGAACCGGGTCTCGGCCGCGTCGATCACCTGGCGGTCCTGGGAGAACCAGGAGGCGTTCGTCGGCCACCAGGCGGCCACCACCACCACGTCGCACCGGTCGAGCCCGGACGGGTCGGTGACCGCGGTGAAGTCACGGGACGGGTCGAGGTAGGCGAGCATGGGGACCACCCCGGTGCTGCCCACGATGCACGCCCGGCCGCCGGCGGCGTCGACCGAGCGCACCACGGCCGCCGCCGCCCGGTACCCGGTGAGCTCCTCGGTGTAGCCGGGGATGACCGCGGTGAGGGCGAGAACCGCCGACCCGGCGGCGACCACCGCGCCCACCCGGATCCGGCCCACCGCCACCCCCACCAGGTAGGCGACGCCCGGCACCAGCCACACGAAGAAACGGTCCTCCAGGGCGGCCGACTGCAGACCGGCCCACAGTCCCACCAGCACCACCGCCAGCCCCAAGGCCGCCCCCCGCGTGGTCCGGCTGCCCCGCAGCACGATCACGGCCCCCACCGCCACCAGCGGGGCCAGCGCCACCGACGCCCACCCTCCGCCCGTGGCCATGGCCGCCACCCGCCACGGCATGCCCCCCTTGAAGACCCGGGCGTGGGACGAGGTGGCGTGGAGCATGACGTCGGCCATCCCCACGTAGGCGCACCCGGCCAGGGCTGCGGTCCCCAGGAACCGGCGTCGCCAGCGATCGTCGAGCTGGCCCCGGGCCAGCACCGCTCCGAGGTGGGCCGCGATCACGGGGACCATGTAGAGGTGGGTGGCCACCCCGATGGTGGCCGCGGCCACGTACAACGGCCCCGTCCACCGGCGTCGGGGCCCGGCGGCGGCGCGGTCCTCGGCCACCACGACGGTGGCCACGATGGCGCACAGGGTGAGCAGGCTGTAGCCCCGGACCGCCCGCGAGAGGTGGACGAACGTCGGGTTGCAGGCCAGCACCGCCCCCGCCGCCAGCCCCGCCGCCAGCCCGTGCCGGCGGACGACGAACCAGGTCAGCACGCCCACCGCCAGGGCCCCGCACAGGATGGGCAGGAGACGCATGGCGGCGGCGTCGGACCGGCCCGTGACCACCCGCACCAGCTGCTCGAGGAACGAGAACAGGGGGTGGTTGTTGAACACCGCCTGCTCCCGGAACACCGCCCACGGCGGACCCGGGCGCACGAAGCGTCCGACCGTCTCCGCGCTGTCGAAGTCGAGGGACCGACCGAGCCCGGGCAGGTAGGCGACGAAGGTGGCGGCGCCGGCGGCGAGGGCGGCGATCGGCGCCCGTCGGTCCGTCCCCGGCGGGCGAACGGCAGTGCCGCCCAACGGCGCGATGGTGGTCACGGACTCGCCCTCACACCAATTCTTCGTCCGATCCGCCCCTGAACTTGAGCGGACGGACGGTCAGGTCGTCAGGGCCCAGGTGCCGGAGATGTCGTGGTCGAGGGCCACCTGGCCGGGAGGCGCCTGGTCGGCCCAGCGCCAGCCGTCGGGCAGGTCGAAGCCGAGCTGGAGGATGTCGCCGGTGTGGTCGGGCAGGCGCATCCAGAGCAGCGAGTACACCCACGTGCCGTCGGGCCGCTGTGTGGCCAGGTGGGGGACGTCCCAGACGATGGTGACGGTGGTCTCCGTCTCCGGGTTCAGGGGCCGGAACCACCCCCGGGCCGGGTGACCGGCCACCTCCGGCTCGGCCAGGCTCAAGGGGTCGCTGCCCTCGGCCAGGGTCGCCCCCTGGGGCCCGTACAGGGTGACGTAGTCGAGGACGCCGGCGGGATTGGCGAAGGCCTCCAGCGGCTTGGGGTTGGAGATGCGGACGGAGGTGGTGACCGTGCCCGACCCGTCGGGACGGAGGGTGACGTGGTGCTGGTACGTCCGCCGCAGCGAACGCCCGTTCTTGGCCGCGTACTCGAACTCGGCCGGATAGGCGAAGTCGCCGGCCACGGCGGGCAGGGCGCTGTCCCACCGGCGGGCGGACAGCACCGACGACACCTCGCCGTCGGACGACCACGCCATCGCCTCCCGGGCCACGAAGGCGTCGGCCACCACCTTCCCCAACGACGCCCACTGGGACGTGCGGGCCTCGATCAGGCGGTCCATCACCACCTTGGCCAGCACCGCGATGAAGGCCTTGCGTTCGGTGCCGAGGGTGTCGCGCTGCTGGTGGGTGTAGAAGTCGAGGCGCTCGACGAGGTTGGCCGACGTGATCGTCTCGTCGTACCCGTCGACCGTGACGGAGCCCATCACGCTCAGGATGCGGGCCAGGAAGGCGGGGCTGAAGGAGATGACCCCGTCGACCGGCGCCTCGCCGCCCCGAGCCCAGAGCCGGGCCGCCATCTCCGCCGCCTGGGGCCAGTCGGGGGTGGTGTTCACGTTGGCGATGCGCTGGGGCAGACCCGGGTCGTAGCGGTACGGCGACCCCCGTTCGTCGGGCCCCATCACCGCGTCGGGGTGGGCGGCCATCCAGCTCTCGATGGAGTCGTACCGGGTCACCGCCAGCTTCCCGCCTATCCCGGTGAGGACGCCGTAGGTTCCGATGAACCCGCCCGTGGGCCGGACCTCGTCCGGGTTCTGGGACAGGAAGAGGTAGTTCCGGGGGCCGTTCCCCCCCACGAAGGTGATCATGGCGGCCAGGGCCGCCTCGGAGTCGGCCGCCCGCTGGCGGACCTCGGGGAGGCGGCGGTTGAACTCCGAGCGGGCGTCGCCGACGGGTCCGGGGAGGAAGGACCCGTCGAGGCGGGACACGGTGCTGGCCGCGGCGTCGATGCTGTTCAGGCCGGTGGCCATCAGGCCCCGGATGTTGCGCAGCTCGCCCAGGGCGTCGGAGAAGGAGGCGCTGTCGTCGCCCGGCGCCACCAGCACCTGCGCCGCGTCGGACAGGCTGAGGCCGGCATCGGAGAGCACCAGGCCGGCGTCGGCCAGCGTCTCCACCCCCCGGACCTGGTTCCGGACCACCGGCAGGTAGCGCACGACGGGCAGGAACCGGGTGGCGGTGGCCATCTCCCTGCGGGTCTTGTCGAAGTCGGCCCGAGCCCCCTGCAGCTCGGCCCGGGCCGCGTCGAGGTTCTGGCCGGCGATGAGGTCCTGCGAGCGGAGGAGGGCGGACTTGCCGTGGATGGCGGCCCGGCCGGCGGTGGCGGCGTGGGCGAGGGAGAACCCGCCGAGCACCACGAGGACACCCACCAGCACCCCCATCACCAGCCGCCGGCGGCCCCGGGGGGGCTTCGGCGGCCGCGGACGCCGGGGCCGGCCCGCGACACGGTGCCCGGGCTCGCCTACCGGCGCCGCCCCGCGGGCGGGCTCGCGGTGAGCGCTCGGCTCGGTCCGCGGGGGCGTCAACCGCCTGGCCTTCGATCTGGCGAACGTGGGGCGGATCCTAGGGGGCGGCCGGCGGCGAGCACTTCACCCTCCGTTCACGGGGCAAAGAGTGACGGGGGTCCGGGGATCGGGTAAGGTGACGCCGACTCAACGCGCGGCGAATGGGAGACTACTGATGAGCGGGGCAATCCAAGCGTTGGAGATCGACGGGGGGGGTCCGACGGCGTTTCGCCGTGTTCTGTCGCTCCTCCTACCGGTGCTCCTCCTGGCCGCACTGATGATGATGGTGAGCGACCGAGCCGACGCCTCCACGGCGGGAGCAGGGGTCGCGGCCACCGCCACCGCCGGAGCCAGTGCCGGAAGCCAGTTCAGCATCGCCGCCATCGTCTGCCCGATCCTGTTGTTCCTGCGGGCCGCCTTCGGGCCGTTCTTCGCCGGGATCTTCGACTCGCTGCTGGCGGCCTTCGGCTGCATCACCGTTCCATCCGGTTAGAGACGGCGGCGAGCGCCGCCTCGAACAAGACCTAGGCAACCCACCGTTCGGGAGTCTCCGACGGTGGGTTGTTCGCGTCCGGGGGCTGTTCCGCCTAGCCGCCGGGGTTGGTCCGCCTAGCCGCCGGGGGTGCAGAACTTGTCGAGGTAGGCCTTGAGGCGGACGCTGGCGTCGCTGAAGCGGGGCTCCAGCAGGAGCCGGGCGACGGCGGGGTCGATCCGGGTGGCGTCGTAGTCGGCCGCGGCCAGCGCCGCCGACACCGCCTTGACCGCGTCGGCGATGGTTACCACCGCGTCCTTGATGTCGGGCGGGGCCACGGCCACGGCCTGGTCGAAGGCGGCCAGCGACGTCTCCAAGCCGGCTTTGATCTGGGCCGGCGTGGCCGACGCGGGGACGCTCTTGGACGCATCCAGCAGGGACGGGATGAAGGCGCAGAACTCGGCGCTGCCCACCCCGGTGAAGCTGGTGTCGACCGGCCGCACGGTGGTGACGGTGGCGACCGAGGTGGAGGTCACGCCCGAGGCAGTGTCCTTCTTGGAGTCACTGCTGCAGCCGGCGAGCGCCACCAGGGCGGCGAAGCTGGCGGCGGCCACGACACGGGACCGCGGGATACCACGGGAGGGACGCATGCGCCCTCTCTAGCAGACGCCGGCGCTAGCAGACGTTGACGACGTAGGAGTTGAACCGGTCCTGAGCCGCCGTCGCGTCGCTCGACAGGAGGGCGGAGAACGCGCTCGGTTGGATCCGGCTGCGGTCGTAGTCGGCCGCCTCCATGCCGTCGAAGAGCTGGCCGAAAGCCCGGGCCAGGGTGTCGATGTCGCCCTTGAGGCCGGGGGGGGCCGTGGCCTGGGCGGTGCCGAACGACCGCCGGGCCCACGCCACCGCCGACCGGAGGGAGGCGGAGTCCTGGGCCGCGCCTACCGCGTTGAGGGCGCCGCTGAGGTCGCGGGCCGGACCGCAGAACTCGGTGGTGGTGGGAATCGGGGGCGGGGACGACGTGCCGCCGCCGCCGCCGCCGCCGGTGTTGGTGCCTCCGCCGGTGTTGGTCCCGCCGCCGGTGTTGGTGCCCCCACCCGTTGGCGTGCCGCCGCCCGGGTCGGTCCCGCCGCCGGGGTTGGTGCCGCCCCCCGGGTTCGTGCCTCCGCCGGGGTTGGTGCCCCCGCCGGCGCTCGTTTCGCCGCCGGGGTTGGTGCCGCCGCCGGTGACGCCCGTCCCCCCGCCGTCGCTCTTCGGGCTCGGGGAGGCGGCGGCGACGACGTCGGGCGGCAGGGCGTCGACGGGGATGCCGAGGATCTGCAGGGCGGTCAGCCCGGGCGACGCGGTGGGCGTCAGGCCGCCGCCGCCCTGGGTGCCGGCGCCGGGGTCGGCCGCTCCCGCCAGCGGCGACGCGACCCGGCCGGGGTCGCTCGAACCGGTCTCGGCGGGACCGGTGCGACCGGGTGTGTCGGCCGGAAGCGCGCCCTGGGGGGCGGCCCCGGGGGTGGTGGGACCGGTGCCGGTGCGCCCCGACTCGGAGGCGTCGGTGCCGCAACCGGCCAGCAGGATTCCCGCCATGGCCAGCACCATCAGGCTCTTCCGCGGCGCGTGCACCCTCCTCTGTAGCACAGGGCTCAGTGGGGAACCCACGCATCGGGGTCGTCGGTGAGAGAACTTATGACCGGCGGAAGGTCGCCGGAGACGACCTCGGCCAGGCTGACGTTCTCCAGCACCGACCGCAGGCTGGCCCGCACCGCCACCCACACCACCTGCAGGTGCTCGGCCGCCCCCTTGTAGACGGCGTGCTCGGGCCGGTCGCCCCGAACCTCGGCCAAGGGCCCCTCGACGGCCCGCATGACGTCGGCCAAGGAGATCTCGGTCGCGGGCCGGGCCAGGCGGTAGCCGCCCTCCGAGCCCCGCTGGCTGGCCACCAGCCCCCCCCGCCGCAGCTGGTTGAGGATGTTCTGGAGGAACTGCCGGGGCAACTCCGCCCGGGTGGCGAGCACCTCGGCCGGCACCGCGTCGTCGCCCGCGTCGGCCAGGGTGAGCAACGCCCGCACCGCGTAGTCGACCTTGGCCGAGATGTGCACCCCGTCAGTGTGCCGGACGGGGGCGGCCGGCGGGTGGCTCAGGGGACGTCGGCGACGTCGACCAGCCCCCAGCGGCGGCGGACGGAGCGCTCGGCCCGTCCGAAGACGCTGTCGACGAGGATGCCGACCACGAGGATGACCACCATGTGGGCCAGCAGGCCGCGGGCGTCGGAGATGTCGCGGGCGAACTGGAGGTTGGCCCCCAGCGACGGCCGGCGGGCGATGATCACGAAGATCTCGCCCGCCATCAGGCTGCGCCAGGCGAAGGCCCAGCCCTGCTTGAGGCCGCCGATGAACGAGGGCAGGGAGGCGGGGAGGATGACGAAGCGGTACATGTCGACCGAGCCCGCCCCCAGCACCCGGCCACAGCGGACCAGGGCCGGCGGCACCGAGTCGACCCCCGTGAGCAGCCCGTTGGCGATCGACGGGGCCGCCCCCAGCACCACCACGAACAGGATGGCCGACTCCTTCAGCCCGAACAGGAGGATGGCCAGGGGAAACCAGGCGATCGACGGCATGGTCTGGAGGCCGGTGATCAGGGACCCCACCGCGGTGCGCAGCAGCTTGAACCGGGCCACCAGCACGCCGATGACGACCCCGATGGCCACCGCCAGCACGTAGCCCGTCGCCGCCCGGCGCATGGTGACGCCGACGGCCGTCCAGAACGAGCCCTGGGTGACGAGCGACGACAGCTCGTCGAACACGGCCGCCGGCCCGGGCAGCACCCACGGATCCTTGAGTCCGGCCCACACCACCGCCTGCCAGACCGCCACCACGATGCCGATGGCGGCCAGCTTGGGCCACAGGCCGGTCCACGCCCGGCGGAGCAAACCGGGGCCGGGCGGGGCCTCCTGGGCCTCGAGGGCGTCGAGGCCGGCGAACTCGGCGTCGAGGCGGCTGGCGTCAACGGCCATGGCTGCGGATCTCCTCCTTGAGCCGGTCGGTGACCAGGGCGGCCAGGCCCGAGACCTCGGGGGTGTCGATGCGCCGGGGGCGGGGGATCTCGACGGGGAACGTGGCCGCCACCCTTCCCGGACGGCTGGTGAGGAGCAGGATGCGGTCGCCCAGGCGGGCCGCCTCCCGGACGTTGTGGGTGACGAACACCACCGTCAGCCCGGTGGTGGACCACAGCCGCTCCAGTTCGTCGTGGAGCAGGTCACGGGTCATGGCGTCGAGGGCGGCGAAGGGCTCGTCCATGAGCAGGATGTCGGCCTCCTGGGCCAGCGAGCGGGCCAGAGCCACCCGTTGGCGCATCCCGCCCGACAGCTCGTGGGGCTGCAGGTGGCCGGACCCGCCCAGGTGGACCCGCTCCAGCAACTCCTCCGCCTGCCGCCGGCGCTCGTCCTTGCCGACGCCCCGCAGGCGCAGGGCCAGTTCGACGTTGGCCTGGGCCGACAGCCACGGCAGCAGCGCCGGCTCCTGGAACATGAACGCCGTCCGCCGGCCGCCGGTGTCGATCGACCCGCCGGTGGGACGGTCGAGGCCGGCGATGAGGTTGAGCAGGGTGGTCTTGCCGCAGCCCGACGCCCCCACCAGGCACAGGAACTCACCGGGGGCGACGTCGAACGTGACGCGGTCGAGGGCCCGGACTGCGCCCGGGCCCCGACCGAAGACCTTGGAAACCGAGTCCAGCGCGACGCCGGCGGTACAGGCGGGCTTCGAATCCGCCTCCACCACCGTCATGCCGCCGACACCACCGGCGAGCCCTTGGCCGCCAGCACCTCGTTGAGCAGCTTCAGGTCGTAGATCCCGTCGAGGCTCGTCTCCTTGAGCAGGCCCTGGGCGGTGGCGTGCTTGGCCGAGAGCAGCAGGGAACTGGCCACGGGGTCGTTGGTGAAGGTGAGCTTGGGCCAGGCGGAGTCGATGGTGGCCGCCGACAGGGGCTTCTGGGTGATCTTCCCGATGCCCTGGTTGGCCAGCGTCTTGGCCTGGTCGGGGTTGGCGTTGACGAAGTCGTTGGCCGCCACCTGGGCCTCGAGCAGCTTCTTCACCGCCGCCGGATGATCCTTGAGGAAGGCGGTGCGCACGATGAGGTGGGTGGTGACGAACTGACCGCCGGGCCACAGGCTGGCCTCGTCGACCAGGACCTTTCCGCCGCCCTCGTTGACCAGGCGGGAAACCCAGGGCTCGGGTACCCAGGCGCCGTCGATGGCACCGGAGCGGAACGTCTCCAGCGTCTGGGCGTTCTCCTGGGGCACGATGCTCACGTCGCCGCCGCCCTCCAGGTCGGTCTCGAAGCCCTGGCTGGACAGCCACGCCCGCAGGGCCACGTCCTGGGTGTTGCCCCGCTGGGGAGTGGCCAGCTTCTTGCCGGCCAGGCCGGCGGCGTCGGCGATCTCGGGCTTGACCACCAGGGCGGCTCCGCCCGACGTGGCCCCGGAGATGATGCGGATGGCCTGGCCCTGGGACTGGGAGAAGGCGTTGATGGCCGGGTTGGGACCGATGTAGGTGGCGTCGAGGGCCCCGTTGAAGAGGGCTTCCACCGCCGCCGGGCCGGCGTTGAACGTCGACGTCTCCAGCTTGATGTTGGCGCCGAGGGTGTCGGCGAAGATGCCGCTCTCCACGCCGACGATGGCGGTGGCGTGGGTCAGGTTGGGGAAGTAGCCCAGGCGAAGGGTGACGTTCTCCTCCACCGCGGTTGTCGGCGAACCGCCGCCGGCGGCGGTGGTGGGCTTGTCGTCGCTCCCGCAGGCGGTGGCGAGGAGCATCGTGGCCAGTCCGACGACAGCCAATGTGCGGTAAATACGTCCGGTGTGGGGTCTGGCTCCCAGCTGCTGCACGTGCGTTGCACCCTCCATGTCGACGGTTTCGATCAACCCGATCGAATTGGTCGACTTTAGGACCACTGGAAGCGTCCGTCAACCCTCGAAACTTGCGCCCGAACCTGCCCGCCCCCCACGAACTGGTGACACTTCACCCGGCTAGGACCGGCTCGGATGTCACCAGTTCGCCGGAAGCCCTCGAACGCCGGCACCACTTGCCGAAGCGAGAAGACGCGGTATGATCTGGTATAGATCGAAATATCGCAGCAATTGCTGAAACACAGCATGGGTTGTTCACCATGGCCCAAGTCCGAGAGCTCGGTGCTGGCCGGCACGCGATCGAGCACCGCTTGGCCACCGGACGTTGGGCCGCGGTGCACCCGGGCGTCTACCGCCTCCCCGGCACGGAACGATCCTGGGAGCAGCGGCTGCACGGCCTCGTCCTGGCATCAGGACCTGTGGCGGCCGCGTCCCATCGCTCCGCGGCCGCCCTCCTCCGCATCCCGGAGTTCGACCGGCGGGGATTGATCGAGGTCGTGACGCCCCGGCCCCGGCGCCACCGGGACGCCAACGGACAGGTCCACCGATGGCGGGTCCTCCCCGATCACCATCTGACCGTCATCGAGGGAATCCCCACCACCCGCGTGGCCCGGACGCTCTGCGACCTGGCCGGCGTCCTTCACCCGGCGAGGACGGAGAGGGCGCTCGACAACTGCCTGTCCATGGGCATCGTCACGCCTGGAACACTGCAGGTCACCTTCTCCGAACTGGCGAGCCGGGGCCGCAACGGCGTCGCCGTGATGCGTCGGCTGCTGGAGGAGCGAACCGAGGGCTACGTGGCGCCGGCGAGCGAGCTCGAGGCCCGGTTCCGCGACATCATGCGGGCGGCCGGTCTTCCCCCGCCGGTGCGTCAACTCGATGTGGGCGACGCCGAACGGTGGATCGGGCGCGTCGACGTTGCCTATCCCGCCTGCCGGCTCCTCATCGAGCTCGACAGCCGTCGACACCACACCGCCCTCCTCGACCGGGAGGCGGACGCGGCCCGTGACTCGGCCCTCGTCGGCGCCGGCTGGCGGGTCGTACGGTTCACCTGGGCCGATCTCGTCGAACGTCCAGACGAGGTCGTCGACCAAGTTCGCCGGCTGCTCGCCGAACCCAACCACAACTGGTGACACCTGGCCCGGCCCTGGCCGGGTGAAGTGTCACCAGTTCGCCGGGGGCGGCGGCGACCGGCGGCGGCGGCGCGCGGCCGGGCTTAGGGGCGGCCGATGGGGACGGGGGGTGGGTCGGGGACGGTGTCGTCCTCCTCCTCCAGCTGGCGGGCGGTCTGGCGGACCCCCGGGTGGAGGAGGGTGTAGAGCACGACCGCCAGGCCGATCACGGCGAAGGGGACGACGGCGTTGCCCTGGTTGGTGTAGGTGGGCATGAGGACGACGCCCGACAGGATGGCGGTCCAGGCCCACAGGATGAACACCGACCGGCGGGGCCCGTGGCCCTGGTTCATCAGCTTGTGGTGGAGGTGCTCCTTGTCGGCCTGGGACAGGGCCGTGCGCCGGCGGGCCCGGCGGACGATGGCCAGGGCGGTGTCGAGGAAGGGGATGCCGAGGATGACGAAGGGGATGACCAGGGGGGCGAAGAAGAAGAAGGTCTGGCCGCTGAACTGGTCGGCCGTGCGCCCCCCGACCGAGATGGTGGTGGCGGCCAGCAGCAGGCCCAGCAGCAGGGCCCCGGAGTCGCCCATGAACACCTTGGCCGGGTGGAAGTTGTGGGGCAGGAAGCCCACGCAGATCCCGCAGGTGATGGCCACCACCAGGGGGGCCACGTTGTCGGGCGAGAGCAGGCCCACGTCGGACAGGCGGTAGGCGTAGAGGAAGATCGCCCCCGCCGCGATCCCGACCACACCCGTGGCCAGCCCGTCGAGGCCGTCGATGAGATTGACGGCGTTGGCCATGGCCACCACCCAGATCACGGTCATCAGGAAGCCGAGGTCGGGCGAGAGCACGAAGAAGTCGGCGAACGGGACCCGGAAGTAGAACATCGTCACGCCCAGCAGGCCGAGGACGGACCCGGCCAGCACCTGGCCCGCCACCTTGGCCGGCGCCGACACCTCCCGCAGGTCGTCGAGCAGACCCACGCCGAAGATGAGGACGGCGGCGATGGCGACGCCCAGCGGCTCCGACGACGACTCGAAGACAGGTCGGAACTGGGGTAGGAACCAGGCCACGGCCAGGGCCGCGAACAGGGCCAGGAGCATGGCCGCCCCGCCCAGGGTGGGGGTGGGGCGCAGGTGGATGCGCCGCTCGTCGGGCACGACCACCGCCCCGATGCGCACCGAGACCCGCCACACGATCGGGGTCAGGAGGAACGTCACCAGGGCGGCCACGCCGAAGACGATGACGTAGCCGGCCATTATCGGGAGGGGACCAGGCCCGGCCGCCGGCTCGGAAGGCCCCGCACCGTCAGTTGTCCGGGTAGGGCGTGAACTTGGAGCAGAGGGTGGCGGCGGCGTCGCGGACGTCGGCCACCGTGCGTTCGTCGGCCCGTCCCCGCAGGGCCCGGCCGATGAGGGCGGCGATCTCGCCCATCTCCGGCTCGCCCATCCCGGCGGTGGTGACGGCGGCGGTGCCGACCCGCAGTCCGCTGGTGACGAACGGCGACCGGGGATCGCCCGGGATCTGGTTCTTGTTCAGGGTGATCCCGGCCGCGTCGAGGACGTTCTGGGCCTCCTTGCCGGTGAGCTCGGCGTCGAAGGGCCGCAGGTCGACCAGCATGAGGTGGTTGTCGGTGCCCCCCGAGACGAGGCGGAACCCCTCCCCCGCCAGGGCCTCGGCCAGGGCCCGGGCGTTGGTGACGATGCGGGCCGCGTACTCCCGGAACGGGGGCTGGGCCGCCTCCCGGAAGGCGACCGCCTTGGCCGCGATCACGTGCATGAGGGGCCCGCCCTGGAGTCCGGGGAAGACGGCCTTGTCGATGGCGGCGGCGTGCTCGGACGTGGTCAGGATGCAGCCCGCCCGCGGTCCCCGGAGGGTCTTGTGGGTGGTGAAGGTGACCACGTCGGAGTAGGGGACGGGGTTGGGGTGGGCGCCGCCGGCGATGAGACCGGCGATGTGGGCGGCGTCGAAGATGAGGAGCGCCCCCACCTCGTCGGCGATGGCCCGGAGGGGGACGGGGTCGATCACCCGGGGGTAGGCGGTGGCGCCGGCCACGATGGCCTTGGGGTGGTGCTCCCGGGCCAGGTCGCGGATCTGGTCGTAGTCGAGGCGCTCGTCGCTCTCGCTCACCCCGTAGGACACGAAGTGGTAGATCCGGCCGCTGAAGTTCACCGGCGAGCCGTGGGTGAGGTGTCCGCCCTGGTCGAGGCGCATGCCGAGGACGGTGTCGCCCGGCTCGAGCAGGGCCAGGTAGGTAGCCATGTTGGCGTTGGCGCCGGAGTGGGGCTGGACGTTCGCGTGGTCGGCCCCGAACAGGGCGGTGGCCCGGTCGCGGGCCAGGTTCTCCACCTCGTCGATCACGTAGTTGCCGCCGTAGTACCGCCGCCCCGGGTAGCCCTCGGAGTACTTGTTGGTGAGGACGGAGCCCTGGGCCGCCATCACCGCCGGCGACGTGAAGTTCTCCGAGGCGATGAGCTGGACGGTGGTGTTCTGCCGCTCCCTCTCCCGCCGGATGACATCGAAGACCTCCTGGTCCTCGAAGGTGTCGTAGGAGAAGTCCGGCTTCACCGGTGCGACCGCTCGTAGCGGGGGACCCACAGGAGGGCGACCAGGCGGTCGAGCTGGTCGTCGAGCTCGACCACCATGCGCTCGTAGGCGGTGCGGGGCAGGCCGATGGGGTCGGCCACGTCGTCGGTCTGGGATTCGCCCAGCAGGTCGGACGAGGTCCGCCCGGCGTGGGCCCGGGCCAGCCAGTCGGCCACGCTCTCGTCGCCCACCCGGGGGCCGATGGCCTCGCCCCGGCGCACCAGTTCCTTCAGGGTGAAGATCTTGGGGAAGGCGGCCGGCACCATCACCACCGCCTCCCGCACGTGCTCCCGGGCCATTCCCAGCACCAGGTCGGCGGCGCGGATCGACGACACGTTGAGGCGGCGGCTGCGGTGGGCGGTGATGTCGAGGCCGCGCCCGGCCATGAGGTCGACGCTGCTCGAATGGGCCGGCCGGCCATCGTCGAGCAGGCCCGCCGACCGCACCCGGGCATCGAGCCCGAGGGCTTCCAGCCGGTGGCGGAGCATGGCTTCGGCGGCCGGCGAGCGGCAGATGTTCCCGGTGCACAGCATGAGGACGTTGATCAGGCGAGTCTAACGGCGCTCCTCCGGCGCCCGGCATCGTGGCCGGCCGGCTTCCCCGCCCGAACCCGGCGGACGGGTCGGTAGGCTGGCTTCCGGTCCGACGAAGCGAGGGGAGGCGGAATGCCGGCGAGCCGAGCGAACATCGGGAAGGTCGTCCCCGGAAAGGTCGTGGTCGTCGGACAGGGCTACGTCGGCCTGCCCTTGGCCATGCGGGCGGTCGACGTGGGTTGGAGCGTCGTCGGCCTCGACGTCGACGAGAACCGGGTCAAGCGGCTCAGCGCGGGCGAGTCCTACGTGGAGGACGTCCCGTCGGCGGTGCTGCTGGCAGCCATCGACTCGGGGCGCTACCAGGCGTCGGTCGACCCCGCCTCGTGCGCCGGCTTCGACGTGGCCGTCATCACCGTCCCCACCCCGCTGCGCGACGGCGCCCCCGACCTGTCCTTCATCGAGGAGGGCACGGCCACCGTCGCCCATTACCTGCGGCCGGGTGCCACCGTCGTGCTCGAGTCCACCACCTACCCCGGCACCACCGAGGAGCTGGTGGCCCCCATCCTGGAGGCGGGCTCGGGCCTGGCCGCCGGCATCGACTTCCACCTCGGGTACAGCCCCGAGCGCATCGACCCCGGCAACCGCACCTACGGCCTGGTCACCACGCCCAAGGTGGTGTCGGGCATCGACGCCGCGTCCCTCGCCGCCGTCCAGGGCTTCTACGACTCCATCGTCGACACCACGGTGCCGGTGTCGAACCCGAAGGTGGCGGAGATGGTGAAGCTGCTGGAGAACACGTTCCGGCACGTCAACATCGCCCTCGTCAACGAGCTGGCCATGTTCGCCTCCGACCTGGGGGTCGACGTGTGGGAGGCGATCGAGGCCGCCTCCACCAAGCCCTTCGGGTTCATGCGCTTCACCCCCGGGCCGGGTGTGGGCGGCCACTGCCTGCCCATCGACCCCAGCTACCTGTCGTGGCGGGTGCGGCGCCTGCTGGGCCAGCAGTTCCGCCTCATCGAGCTGGCCAACGACGTCAACGACCACATGCCCGACTTCGTCGTGCAACGCCTGGTCCTGGCCCTCAACCGCAACCAGCGGGCCGTCAACGGCAGCCGCATCCTGCTCCTGGGCCTGGCCTACAAGGCCAACACCAGCGACGACCGCCAGTCGCCGGCGGTGGTCATCGCCGACCGCCTGCTGGCCCTGGGGGCGGAGGTGCGGGCGGCCGACCCCCACGTGCTCGACGACCACACCGAGGGCCGGGTGGTCCGGGTGACGGCCACCGCCGAGGAGATGGCCGCGGCCGACGCCGTCATCCTCCTGGCCGACCACGACTCGTTCGACCTCGACCTGGTGTGGCAGTCGGCCCGCTACGTCCTCGACACCCGCCACCGCCTCCGCCCCGGCCCCCAGGTGGAATACCTGTAGCGAGCGGACCCGCCCCTAGGACCGGCGCTTGGCCACCGTGTCCCGGCTCTCGGTCTCGGCCGGAAGCTGCCGCGGCGGACGGGGTGGCCGCGGCGGCCGCGGCGACTTCGACCGGGCCGCGATCGACTTCGAGGGGGCGGACTTCGACGTTGCCGACGACCGGGCCGGGGCGCTGGCGCTGGGCGCCTCCAGGGAGTCGTAGCCGTACTTGCCGCCGTAGGACGACTCGGGGCCGGCCCCGTTGAGGATGGCGCCGGCCAGCGGCGCCTCCACCTGCCGCAGCTGCTCGACGGCCCGGGTGACGTCGCGGGTCGAGGTGCGGTCGGCGGCGCACACCAGCAGGGTGATGTCGACCAGGCCGGCGATGATCATGGCGTCGCTCACGGGCAGGACGGGCGGGGAGTCGATGAGCACGATCTCGGCCTCCGCCCGCAACGACGCCAGCACCTCCCGGGCCCGGCGGGACGAGAGCAGCTCGGACGGGTTGGGCGGCAGCGGGCCCGAGGCGAGGACGTAGAGCCGGTCCTGGTCGGGCACCTGCTGGAGGGCGGCGCTCAGGGGCACCTTGCCCAGCAGGACCGAGGTGAACCCGATGTCGTTCGTCATCCCGAAGAACTCGTGCAGCTTGGGCCGGCGCAGGTCGCAGCACACCAGGGCCACCTGCTGGCCGGCCCGGGCCAGGGCCACGCCCAGGTTGGCCAGGGTGGTGGTCTTGCCGTCGCCGGCGGTGGGGCTGGTGACCTGGATCATGGTCACCCCCTCGAGGGGCAGGAACTGCACCGCCGTGCGCAGGGTGCGGTAGGCCTCGGTGGCCGGCGAGCGCGGTGTGGTGAGGGAGACCACCGACGGCCGGCCCAGCGCGGCCAGGGACGCGCTGACGGTGGGGATGGTCGCAATGACGGGCAGGCCCGCCGCCCGCTGGAGTTGATCCTTGGTGCGCAGGGAGTCGTCGACCCGTTCCAGCAGGAGGGCGACGCCGACGGCCAGCCCCAGGCCGACGAGCGCGGCCAGCAGGCCGGCCCGGCCCGGACGGGGCGCCACCGGGGCGGTGGGCAGGGCGGCCGAGGTGACCACCTGGGCCGCGCCGCTCTTGACCGCCCGAAGTACCTGGACCCGGTCGAGCTGCTGGCGCAGGGCCGTCTGCTGGGCAAGGAGCGACTCCCGGGTCGGGCCCTGGGCGCCGTCGACCTGGCCCTGGAGCTCGGTGACCCGCTTCTGGATCTCGGCCGCGGCCGCGTTGGCCGCCTCGTCCGTCTGGCGGTGGCGGACGGTGACGTAGGCGTCGGCGTAGGCGTTGGCGATGGTGGCGGCCCGCTCCGCGCTGCTGCTGCGGGCGGTGATGGCGATGACGTCGGCGTTGCCGGCGGAGGCGGCCGAGACGTCCGGGGCTTCGCCGATCGACGTGCGCACCGCGTCCTTCACCGCCGGGCTGGCCAGGATCCGGATCTCGGTCTGTACCAGCCGGCTCGGGTCGGTGCGGGGCCGGGACTCGGGGTCGAGGGCCAGTTCGACGCCGCTGCTCTGCACCAGGACCTCGGCCGTGGCCTGGTAGACCGTCGGCCGGGACGACGAGATCACCATCGAGAAACCGACGATGACCAGCACCGCGAGGACGATCGCGACCCGGCGCCGCCAGACCCCGCGGACGTACTGCCAGACCCGACCCTCTCCCTTGGCGGCGGCGGGCATCGCGACGATGGTACCGACCCGGGCTGCGAAATCGGACGTCGACGACCTCAGGCCTGGCCGGTCCGCTCCTTGCCGGGAGCGACCGTGCCGTTGGACCCGCCGTCGGACCCGCCGGTGGACCCGGCCTTGGCCGCGCCGTTGGCGGGGGCGGCGGGCGACGGGCGCGCCCGCCGGGGCGGGTTCTTGGCTGCCCGCCGCAGCGACGGCGGGGGCACGGTCTGCACCTCGCCGTAGTAGGAGCCCTCGTAGTACGACTGCCGGTCGGACTCGACCCCGTTGAGCACGAGACCGCCGACGGGCGCGTCGACCTGGGCGAGGATCTCCATGGCCTGCCGGAGGTGCTTGCGGGTGCCCCTGCCGGCCATGGTGACCATGAAGGCGAGGTCGATCGAACGGGCGATGACGGCGGCGTCGGTGACGGGGAGCAGCGGTGGCGTGTCGATCAGCACCAGCGCCCCCTCCGACTGCAGGGTGCGGACCAGCTCGGGGAAGCGCCGGGAGGACAGCAGCTCCGACGGGTTGGGCGGGATGGGGCCGGAGGCCATCAACGACAGCCGGCGGATGCCCGGCACCTCCTGCAGGGCGGCGGACAGGGGCGCGTCGCCGATGATCCACGAGGTGAACCCAACCTCGTTCGACAGCCCGAAGAAGTTGTGGATGCGCGGCCGGCGGAGGTCGCAGTCGAGCATCACCACCCGCCGGCCGGCGCCGGCCACGACCACGGCCAGGTTGGCCAGGGCGGTGGTCTTGCCCTCGCCGGCGGTGGGACTGGTGATGGCGATGACGTTGACCGGGTTCTCCAGCCCCGCGAACTGCACGCTCGTACGCAGGGCCCGGTAGGCCTCGGCGGCCGAGGACCGGGGCGCGGTGAGCGACACCACCTCGGTCTTGGTGCGGTCGCGCCACTCGGCGATGGCGGGGATGGTGGCCACCACCGGCACCTTGGAGCCGACCGCCCGCTGGATGTCCTCTTTGGTCTTGATCGACTCGTCGAGGTATTCGAACAGGAACGCCAGCGCCACCCCGAGGACCAGCCCGACGACGGCCGCCGACATCCCGGCCGACACCGGCTCGGGCCGGATCCGGCGGGCGTTGGACGCCTCGTTGACGATCTCGGCCGCGGGGGTGGTGATGTCGTTGGCCGCCTCCAACTCGAACAGCTTGCTCTCGAGCTGGAGCTGGTCGCGCTGCAGGGCGTCGCGCCGGGCCTTCACGTCGACGTCGAGCTCCCGCCGGTCGCGGGCCACGCCGTTGACCCGCGCCGCCTGCTCGGACGACGACTCGCCGGGGGAGGCCACCGCCCGGGCGTCGATCTCGGCCGTCTTGGCCTCGTACTCCTGGGTGAGCTGGTCGACCTGGTCGTTCAACTCCGCCACCCGGGTGCGGGTCTGCTCGGTGGTCGCCGACAGCTGCTTGAGGCGTTGCTCCTGGCGGTACGAGATGTAGGTGTTGATAAAGGCGGTGACCCCCTGCTTGGCCACCTTGGGGTCGGGGCTCTCGACGGAGACGGACACGATGCGGCCGCTCTCGCTGGCGGCGGAGACGTGGTCGGCGCCCCGAACCTGTTCGAGCACCTTCTGGCGGATGGCCTGCCCCTGGAGGATCGAGATCTGGGTCAGGACGTTGTCGGCCCCCTCGACGGAGAGCAGTATCTGCCCGCTGGAGCGGTAGATCTTGGTCTGGCGGGCCGATCGGAAGACCCCGATGGACACCACGACGGCCAGGGCGATGACGATCACCCACTTGCGCCGCCAGATGACGTCGAGGTAGTCGCGCAGCTCGACGGCGCGCGCCGACTCCTCCGTCATGGTCGGCCATCCTAACGGAGGGTGCCTGACGGAGGGTGCCCGCCGAGGGCCCCCGCCCGCACCGAGCCGGCCCCTCGGCGCCGGTGCCGGCAGGCGATGTCCTACCGTTGCCATCCGTGAGGGTGGTCATCGTCACCGGGATCTACCCGCCCGACATCGGCGGCCCCGCCACCCACGCGTCCGACCTGGCCCGCGCCCTGCGCGGCCGGGGCCACGACGTCGTCGTCCTCAGCCTCACCGATGGAGCGGGAACGGGCCGGCGTTCCGACCTGGTCCTTTTCCCCCGGCGGTGGCCGTGGCCGGTACGCACCGCGGCCGCTGCCTGGTGGCTGGCCCGCCGGCGCCGGGCCTACGACGTCGTGTACGCCACCGGCCTCGAACTACCGGCCGTCGCCGGCGCCCGCCTGGCCCGGCGCCCGGTCGTGCTCAAGGTGCCGGGCGACTCGGCGTGGGAGCGGGGCCGGCGTCAGGGGCTCACCACCCTCGGCTTCGACGAGTTCCAGGACGCCGCCGGCGGCCCGCTACGGCTCCGGGCCATGCGCCAGGTGCGGAACTGGGCCGCCCGCCACGCGTCCGCCGTGGTCGTCCCGAGCCACTATCTGGGCCGGGTGGCCGGACGGTGGGCCGGCGGGCGGACGCCGGTGACGGTGGTGCTCAACGGCGTCCGGGCCCCCGAGCCGGAGGCGGGCCTGACCGGTCCCCCGACCGGGTCCGGGGCGACCCCGGACGGTGCCGGTGGGCTGGCGCTGGTGTTCGTGGGGCGACTGGTGGCGCACAAGCGGATCGAGATCCTCCTCGACGCGGTGGCCGCCTCCCACCCCTCGGTGACGCTCGCCATCGTCGGCACCGGACCGGAGGAGGCCGCCCTCACCGCCCGGGCCGGGGCCCTCGGCGTGGGCGGCCGCGTCCGGTTCGAGGGTTCCCTCTCTCATGACGACGTCATGCGCCGGCTGGCCGGGGCGGACGCCCTGGTCAGCGCCACCAGCTACGAAGGCCTGCCCCACGTGGTCATCGAGGCCCTGGTGTGCGGCACCCCGGTCATCACCACGCCCGCCGGGGGCGTGGTCGAGGTGATCGAGGACCGCGACAACGGGCGCCTGGTCGACCCGGCCGACGCAACCACGTTCGCCGCCGTCTTCGAGGAGTTGCGGGCCGATGCCGGGCTGCGGGCCCGGATGTCGGCCCGGGCCGCCCTCGCCGGACAGCAGTGGGGGTTCGACCGCTGTGCCGACGAGATCGAGGCTCTGCTGGAGGCCCTGGCCGGCGGCGACCCGGCCCCGGAAGCGGGCGCCGCCGCAGCCGCGGGCGAGGGCCGGCCCCGTGCCGTCTACCTCGGCCGGGCCAGCGTCACCTGGCCGCCGGGCGACGACCAGCGTCGAAAGCTCGCCATCCACGCCCGCCAGTTCCGCCAGCTGTCGATCAGCACCGGGCCCGCCGGCCGGCGGGACGTGGCGGGCGTGAAGGTGATCCTCCTCCCCCGCCTCCGGCCCCGGGCCCTCGGGGCGGCCCTGTTCTACGGCCTCGGACCGGTGCTGGCGGTCGCAGCGGCCGCCCGCCGGGGGGAGAGCGTGGTGGTCTGCCAGAGCCCGTTCGAGGCGCTGGGGGTGGTCATGGCCCGCGCCCTCGTGCCCCGGCGGCTGCGGCCGCGGCTGCAGGTGGAGCTGCACGGCGACTGGCGCACCGCCTCCCGCATGTACGGGAGCCGGCGGCGGCGGGTGATCGCCCGTCCCGCCGACGCCGCCGCCCGGTGGGCCCTGCGGCGGGCGGACCGGGTCCGGGCGGTGAGCGTGGCCCTGGAGGAACTGGCCCGGGAGGCGGGCTACGCCGGACCCGTCGACCGCCACGTCACCTACAGCGAGTTCGACGTGTTCCTCGACACCCCGCCGGTCGACCCCCCCGTCCGGCCGGTGGTCGCCTTCGTCGGCGTGCTGGAGCGGTACAAGGCGGTCGACGTGCTCCTCGACGCATGGCCGGCGGTGGTCGCCCGGGTGCCGGAGGCGCAGCTTCTGCTGGTGGGGGCGGGGAGCAGGCAGGACGAGGTGGAGCACCGGTTGGCGGCGAACGCCATGGCCTCCGCCCGCCGCGTCGACCCCATGCCGCAGGCCGAGCTCTCGGCCGTCCTCGACAGCGCCTCCTGCCTGGTGCTGCCCTCCCGCTCCGAGGGTCTGCCCCGCATCGTGCTCGAGGCCATGGCCCGGGGCCGGCCGGTGGTGGCGTCCGACGTCGGCGGCATGCGGGAGTTGGTCGACTCCTCGACCGGCCGGCTGGTCCCGGCGGAGGACGTCCTCGGCCTGGCCGAGGCCCTGGTCGAGGTGCTGGCCGACCCCGGCCTGGCCCGGACCATGGGCTCCGCGGCCCGGGCCCGCGCCGAGCAACGGCGGCCGGCGGCGGAGTACGAGGCCGGCATCGCCCGGCTGGCGGCCTGGGTGCGGGCGGGTCCGGCGGGGCCGGCCGCGGCCGCGGGACGGGGCCCGGCGCAGTGACGGGGCCCGGGCGCTGACCGTCGACCTCGTCTTCGTCACCCAGGTCATCGATCCCGCCGATCCCATCCTGGGCTTCACCATCGGCCTCGTCCGGGCCCTCCACCAGCGGGTTCCGAACCTGGTGGTCGTGGCCAACGAGGTGCGGACGGTGCCGGCCGACCTCGGCGCCGAGATCCGCTCGCTGGGCAAGGAGGACGGTCGGGGCCGGATCGCCAAGGGCCTGCGCTACCAGCGCATCCTGGCCGACGTCTGCCGTCGGGGGCGCCCGGTGACGGTGGTCGCCCACATGTGCCCGCCCTACCTCAACCTGGCCGCGCCCCTGGTGAAGGCGACGGGCGGCCGGTCGATGCTGTGGTTCACCCACCCCGCGGAGAGCGCCTCCCTGCGCCGGGCCGAACGGCTGGCCGACGTCATCGTCACCGCCCTGCCCGGGTCCTATCCCCGCTCCTCGGCCAAGGTCCACCCCATCGGCCACTCCATCGACACCGACCACTTCCGCCCCCGGCCCGGACCCCCCGCCGACGGCACCCTCCGCCTGGTCGCGGTGGGCCGGACGGCGCCGACCAAGCACTACCCGGTGGTGGTCAGGGCCGTCGACCGGGCCCGGGGGGAGGGAGTCGACGTCCGCCTGCGCATCATCGGCCCCGCGACCAAGCCCGCCGAACAGGCCCACCGCCGGGAGATCGCCGACCTCATCACCTCCCTCGGCCTCGACCCGTCGGTCACCCTGGAATCCGACATCGACCCCGCGCTCATCCCCGACCACCTCGCCGGCGCCCACGGACTGGTCAACGCCCACGCCCACGGCAGCGCCGACAAGGTGGTCTTCGAGGCCATGGCCTGCGCCCGGCCGGCGATCGTGTCGAGCAAGGTCTTCGCCGGCCTCCTGGCCAACGACGGACCCCGCCTCACCTTCGCCGAGGGCGACGCGGCCGACCTGGCCGGCCGGATGGTGGAGCTTTCCCGCACTCCGGCGGGGGCCCGGGAGGCGGTGGGCGCGCTCCTGCGGAGCCGGGTGGAGGCACACCATTCCCTGCACCACTGGGCCGACGAGATCGTCCGCCTCGCCACCGAGGCCCACGCCGGCCCTAGCTCTGAGCCGGCACCAGCTCCCTGACGATTCCAGCGACGGTGGCCGACAGGGCGTCGATCGAGAACCGGCTGCGGAACAGCAGGTGGCCGTCGTGGGCGATCCTGGTCCGGGCCTCGTCGTCCGCCTTGAGCGCGGCGATGGCCGCGGCCAGCGCCTCCGGGTCGGCAGGGGGGCACAACCAGGCGGTCACGCCGTGGGTCAAGGCCTCCCGCGCCCCGGCGGAGTCCCGGGTCACCACCGCCCGGCCCATGGCCAGGGCGTCGAAGACCTTGTTGGGGATGACCCGGCCCGCCTTGGGCGAGTCCCCGAAGATCCCCAGGCAGACGTCGCTGCCGGCGATCGTCCCCGCCAGCCGGTCGCCGGGGATGCGGGGCTCGAAGCGCAGGTTGGTGACGCCGAGCCGGGAGGCGAGGGTGCGCACCGACCCATAGGTCTGCCCGTCGCCGACGAGCACGACCTCGACCTGCTCGCCGGCCCGTTCCAGCACGTGGGCCGCCCGGACGATGGTGTCCACGCCGTGCAGGGGGATGTACGAGCCGACGAACAGGACCCGGAAGCCGGGAGCGTCGCCCCGGGGGCGGGGCTGCAGCACCTCGTCGTCGGCCCCGACCCAGACGGTGCGCAGCTTGCGCCGGGGCACACCCAGGGCGGTGGCGAAGAAGTCGGCGTGGGTGGCGGTGTCGAGGAGCACCCGGTCGGCGAACCGGCACGACCACCGGTCCTCGATGCGTCCCCGCCGGCCCTGCAGGGCGCCCTGGGCCCGGTCCTCGGCGGTCTCCCACAGGGAGACGAAGGCGTCGAACACCACCGGCGCCCCCTTCACCAGCCCCGACGCCTTGGCCGCGGCCACGTCGGCGTGGCCGGGGAAGCCGACGAGGAGGAGGTCGAGGTGGTGGCGGGCGGCCCCCGCGACCAGCCCGGGCGTCCTGGATGCCCACCGCCGGCCGTCGCTCAGCTCGACCACCTCGGCCCCCGCCCGGCGCAGGGCCTTGGCCATGATCCGGTTGCGGGAGTAGGACGGGTCGAAGTGGCCGAAGTGGCCCACGGTCAGGCCGTCGAGCAGCGGCGGCGGGCTTCCGGCCGGCCGCGGTTCAGGCACCGACCGAAGCCGCCGGCTCCTCCCGGTGCTCCGGGCGACGTCTCCGGGGCTCGACCGGGTCCGGGAGGCGCGGGCTGGCGGCGAGGAGGCCGAGCAGCAGCGCGAACAGGATCGACTCCGGCTGGGCGCCGAAGATCGGGTTGTCGTTCCACCAGATGAGGACGAGCGCCAGCAGCGCGACCAGGGTGCGGATGGTGGCCGCGTCGGGGGCCCCCTGGGCCAGCAGGGCTTTGATGCCCCTCCGCCCGACGATGACCACGGCCAGGAGGGCGAGCACGCCGACCAGACCGTTCTCGGCCAGGATCTGGACGTAGGCGTTGTGCACGGTGACGGCATCGCCCGACGGCAGCAGGTCCTCCCGAACGTCGGGGAAGCGGTTGCGCACCGCCTTCACCACCGCGTCGGAGCCGATGACGTCGGCGGCCGAACTCCGCTGCCAGCCGACCCCGAGGAGGGGATGCTCGGTGAAGATCACCCAACCGGCGTAGGCCAGGGTGACCCGGGACGCGGTGCTGCTGTTCTCGAACTGCTGCTGGTTGGGCAGGTCGCCCGGACGCAGGCTGGCGATCACGAGAACCCCGCCCACCACGAGGGCCAGGAACCGGGCCGGCCGCAGCAGCGCCTCGGTGCGGGGATGGCGAGCCGACGCCACCCGCAGGCCGAAGAACCCGAGCACGATCATGAGGGCGGCCACCGACGAGATCGACCTCGTCTGGATCACGCAGGCGAGGGACAGCACCGCCATGACGACCCTGGTCCGGGGTTTGAACAGGGGCAGGTTCACCACCGCGATCACGACCAACGCCGCGATCAGGCCCTCGGCATTGGGGCCGTTGGCGCCGTAGAGGCGACCGGGGAACCTTCCCTCCCGCAGGTAGACGAACGTCGCCCGGCACAGCTCGGCGAAGCCGAGGAGGACCATCCCCCGCAGCACGAACGCCCGCTGCTTCGCCGAGCGCACCGCGTAGGGGACGAGCCAGACCAGGCTGCACGTGGCGATCAGCCGGGCCAGGCTGACGAGCAGGGTGGAGAGCTGGCCGCCCACCGTGTTGTGGGCCGTGAGCAGGGAGATGCCGAACACGCCCAGCAGGAGCCCCACCTGGCGCTGCCCGAGCTCGAACCGGGGG
This sequence comes from Actinomycetota bacterium, assembly GCA_034666105.1. GTDB lineage: Bacteria > Actinomycetota > Acidimicrobiia > Acidimicrobiales > AC-14 > JAXDMK01. The sequence goes on from JAXDMK010000167.1 coordinate 51,603, forward strand.
GCGCGCCCCTGACTGGAGCGGACGTGCAGGGCCCAGCCCATGAGAATGGCGAGGGGGACGTCGGAGGCCCGCAGGTCGATGGGGCCGAAGGCGAGGCCCTGGTGGTACGTGCCGAAGAACGTGGTCGCCACCACGCCGAGGACGCACCAGATCGGATCGCGGATGAACAGGGCGAGGGCGACCGCGGCCGGCACCACCGCCATGGCCATCAGTGGAGTGATCTTGGCCGGCACCGCGAACAGGGCGACCGGAACGCACAGGGCGACGGTCACCAACACCTGGACCGCGGTCAGCCCCGGCCCCGCCTTCCACCACCGCCGCCTGTCGGGGCGGGCGTGGCGTCCGAGCGGCAGCGCGGCCACGCTCACGGAGCGGCGGCGGCCTGGCGGATGCGGAGGAGGGTGTCGACGACTCCCGCCAACTCGTCGAGGCGGAGGGCGTTGGGGCCGTCGGAAAGGGCCTCCGCCGGCTCGGGGTGGACCTCGAAGAACAGGCCATCGACTCCGACGGCCACCGCCGCCCGGGCCAGGGGGACGATGAACTCGGCCCGCCCTCCGGACCGGCCGTTCAGGGCGCCCGGCTGCTGGACGGAGTGGGTGGCGTCGTAGATCACCTTCACCCCCGGCTCCCGCATGATCACCAGCGAACGGAAGTCGACCACCAGGTCGCCGTAGCCGAAGGTGGCACCCCGCTCCGCCAGCAGTATCTCCTGGCAGCCGCCCGCCCGCAGCTTGGCCGTGACCGCGGCGGTGTTGGCCGGGTCGAGGAACTGGCCCTTCTTCACCAGCACCGGCCGGCCGGTGGCGGCCGCGGCCAGCAGGAGGTCGGTCTGCCGGCAGAGAAAGGCGGGAACCTGGAGGTAGTCGACCACCGCCGCCACCTTGTCCACCTGCACCGACTCGTGGACGTCGGTGATCACGGGCAGGCCCGTCTGCTCCCTGACCTCGGCCAGGATCTCGAGCCCCCGGTCGATGCCCTCGCCCCGGAAAGAGCCGAGCGACGTGCGGTTGGCCTTGTCGTAGGACGCCTTGAACACCACCTGGAGCTCGGGGCGGGCGGCCTGCAACTCGGCCAGCTCCCTGCCGATCCGCAGGCAGAGATCGAGTGACTCGATGACGCACGGTCCCGATATCAGCAGCATGGGTCGGTCCTGGCGCTCGGTGTCGTAGGCCTACCGGTGGCGATCCCAGGGGCAGGCACCGCGAGGCTAGCCTCGACTCGCATCGTCGTCAGAGCCGCCCGCCGCCTGCGGGCGCCCTCCTTCCCGTGAGCGCCCGCACCATCCTGCGCTCGGTCGGGCCGTTCCGCCTGGGCCTGGCCGTCGTGCTGCTGGCCCTGATGGCCGCCTCCTCGGCCGGTATCGGTCGTCCGCACGAGGGCTCCCGGGCACCGGAGGCAGCCACCGTCGAGGGCGACCGGGCCGATGGACCAGGGACCACCAACAGCGCCGACCGGCTGCTGTTCTGGATCGACGTCCGCCAGCTGCAGGCCATGACCGACGCCGACCTGGACACCTGGCGGAGCCGGGGCGTCGACGGCTTCGTCGCCTCGGCCCAGTGGCTGGCCGGCATGGGCAGCAACTACTGGTTCACCGCCGACCCCAAAGCCGACCTCTCCGACGCCCGGTACGCCCTCCAGCGCTCATTGCGGGACTCGAAGGTGGTCGACCGGGCCAAAGCCCGGGGCATGAAGCTGTACCTCGGCTTCAACCTGGCCGGCTACGACAACCTGGTGACGCCTCTCGCCGACTGGTTCGACGACGCCGGATGGAACCAGAGGGTGCTCCCCCGGGTGGCGGAGCTGACCGGGGCGGCCCGGCTGCTCGGCTTCAGCGGGCTCGCCTTCGACCAGGAGCTGTATCCCCAGGAGGGCGGGGTGAGCACGGCCAGCTGGAACCTCGGGTACCGGGGGAACACCCACTCCCTGGACGAGACCCGGCGGATGGTCACGGCCCGGGGGAAGCAGCTCATGGCCACCATCGTCGGTCAGTTCCCCGACGTCGAGCTGCAGGTCTACGGCTCGATGTTCCCCGAGGGCTGGGACGAGCTGGTCCAGCAGAAGATCAACGGCATGAAGAGCTACGAGGAGTCGGCCCAGCTGCCGTTCTGGGACGGGATCACAAGCGTCGAGGGCTACCGGGCCATCCGCTTCTCCGAGGCCATCTTCTACAAGGTGACCCATCTGCGGGGGTCGACCTGGGACACGGCCAACGAGTACAACGTTAACCGGTTATACGCCATGTTCTCCCGTCGCTTCTCGAACTGGTCGTACGCCTCGTCCCGCGTGTTCGTCTCGCCCTTCAGCTGGATCGACGCCGGAACCTCGGCCTTCGAGCAGGCCCGGCCGCCGGGAGTGGTGGCCGACCAGCTCCTCGCCTTCCGCAAGTGGGCCACGGGGGGCGAGTTCCTCAACTTCGCCCTCCAGCTGCCCACGTTCGACTACAAGCCCTACGTGCCCGGGATGGTCGCGGCCAGCACGCCGGCCGTCGTCGACGCCGAGCCGCCCCGCCTCGAGATCACGTCCGTGACCCGCTCCGGCGGCGCCCTCGAGATCAAGGGCACCGCCACCGACAATCTCGGGATCCAGGCGGTGCGGGCGGGCGGGCCCACCACCGGCCCGGCGGCCGCCATGACCTGGACCGTCCTCGACGGCGACTACGAGTCGAGCTGGAAATGGCGGATGGACTGGACCCTCACCACCGCCCCGACCGACGCATCGGGCGAGGTCGACCTGACGGCCGTCGACATCAAGGGCCTCACGACCACGGTGAAGGTGCCGAGCCCGCGTTAGCCGCCGGCGCCGGTGCCGGTGCCGGTGTGCCCCCCGGCCAGGAGGAGATCGGCCAGCTCCCGCACCGCCCCCCGACCGCCGGGCCGGGACAGGAGCACGCCGGCCGCCCGCCGCACGGCCGGGGAGGCGTCGGCGGGGGCGGCGGCCAGGCCGGCGATGGCCATGGCCGCCAGGTCGGGATCGTCGTCGCCCACGTAGCAGACCTCCTCCGGAGCCACACCGACGTCGGCGCAGAGCGCCCGCAGACCAGCCCCCTTGTCGGCCACACCGGTGCGGACATGCTCGATCCCCAGCTCGTCGGCCCGCCGCCGCAGGGCTCGCGAGTCCCGGGCGCTCAGGACGGCCACGCCGATACCCGCCCGGACGAGGGCCACGATCCCGTAGCCGTCCTTGACGTCGAAGCGCACGACCTGCCCGGCGTCGCCCTCGTAGGCGATGCCGCCATCGGTCAGGACCCCGTCCACGTCGAGGACCACCAGGCGGATCGGGGGGGCGGCGGGCAGTCCGGCGAGGACCCGCTCGACGGCGCCCACGTCGACGGGACGGTCGACGGCGCAGGTGGTGACCTCCACCGGCACCGCCGCCAGGTGGAGGCCGAGGGTGAGCGCCCGCAGCTGCTCGAGCCGTTCGGTGCGCTCGAGGGCCGCCGGCGGGGCGGCGACGAAGCGGCGGAGGGCGTCGACCCGGTAGGCGTAGACGCCCACGTGGCGCCAGACGGGGTCGGCGCCGGCGGGGATGACCGAGCGGGAGAAGTACCAGGCCCGGCCCGACTCGTCGCGCGCCACCGTCACCACGTCGTCGTTCCCCGCGTGGGCCCGGGCGCAGCGGACGACGGGGGTGGCGATGTCGACGTCGGCGTCGGCCTCGAGCACCGCCACCAGCTGGTCGAGGACGCTCCCCGGCAGGAGGGGCTCGTCCCCCTGGACGTTGACCACGACGTCGCACCCCAAGCCCGCGGCCGCGGCCCAGACCCGGTCGCTGCCCGACGGAAGGTCGGGGTCGGTCATGACCGCGGTGCCGCCCGCGCCCCGAACGACGGCCGCGATCCGCTCGTCGTCGGTGGCCACCAGGACCCGTCCGACGGTGCGGGCGTCGGCCACGTTGCGCAGCACCCGGACGATCATCGGAACGCCCGCGATGTCGGCCAACGGCTTGCCCGGAAACCGGCTGCTGGCGTACCGGGCCGGGATCACGACGGCCACGTCGAGCCGGGTCATGTCGTCACGTCGGCGGGTGACAGTGCGGCTTGCGGCTTGCGGCTGACGAGGATGTGGCGATGCTCGCCGTCGATGCCCAGGCGCCGGTCGCGCCGGTTGTGGATGGTGGTGACGGCCCCGCCGTGGGCGTGGATGAAGTCGGCGATGTCCAGGCTCCACTCCCGGATCACGAGGGCGCCGGCGGGGTCGACCGGATCCTTGTGGTAGTCGGGCGGCAGGAGATGGGTGATCCCCCCGTCGGGGGACGGCACCGCCCGCACCACCGTCGCCGGGTGGGGGAAGAGGGGGACGGAGAACACGTGGGCGCCGCCGGGGACGAGCACCCGGACGATCTCGGCGAACGCCCGGTCCGGCCGCAGCACGTGCTCGAACACGTCCTGGGTGACGACGAGGTCGAACGACTCGTCGGCGAAGGTGAGCGCCTCCAGGTCCTCGGCCCGGACCCCGTCGCGCTCCGTGCCCCAACCCCGGCCGGGGAGGTAGTGGGACGCGACGTAGGCCCGGCACTCCGCCCGCAGCTTGTCGGTGCTGGGACCGCTGCCCCCGGCCTCGTAGATCCGCCGCTCCCGCCAGTCGGGGAACGACTCGGCCAGCACCGCCAGCAACGCCCGCTGGCGGGGGATGGAATGGCACCGCAGGCAGCGGTAGTCGTTGCGGAGGAAGGGGCCCATCTGGGCGAACACCGTGCGCTGCTCGCAGATCGGGCACGTGCCCGGGTTCCATCGACCCCGCAGGGCGACTGGCCCGTAGTCCCGGATGCGGCGGATGAACGCGTTGATCGAGTCCCCCCACGCGGCGCGGTCGTCAGGCGCGGACCGTACCCGGCGGCGTCGCCCCCGTCGACTTCTCCGGTCAGCCTAGGTTGGTCCCCGATGCCGGACGCGGAGACTGGGCCCGAGGCCGCGTGCGTGCTGTGCGGCTCGGGCGAAGCCCGGGAGCCCCTGCTCGTCGACGTGGCCGACCACCGCTACCACGTCGAAGGCCGATGGGAGTTCCGCCGCTGCCGCACGTGCCGGCTGGTCGCCCTCCATCCCTTCCCCGACGATGTCGCCGCCGGCTACCCCGAGGCCTACTCGCAACACCGGGTGCGTGCGCCCAGCACCGGCACCCCCGCCCGCTCGCCGGTCCGCCGGTGGTTGCGCCGGCATTCCCTGGCCGGCCTCGGGTACGGGGCCGGCCGGGTCAACGGAGCCGGCGGGGCCGGGGGGGCCGGCGGGGGCGGCGATGCGGTCCGTCCGGGGCCGGTCGACCGGCTGGTGGCAGCCGTCCCCGCGTTGCGGATGGAGGCCCAGTGGGGATGCATCCTCGTGCCCGGGGCCCGGCCCGGCGGTCGCCTGCTCGACGTGGGCTGCGGCGCGGGCCGGTACCTGTTGGTGATGAAGGCCCTGGGATGGGACGTCGTCGGCGTCGAGCCCGACGCCGGCAGCCGGGCGGTGGCCGAGTCCCAGGGACTGCGCGTCGTGCCGACCCTGGCCGACGGCGATCTGGCGCCGGGATCGTTCGACGTCATCACGTTGAACCACGTGATCGAGCACCTCGCCGATCCGGTGGCGGAGTTGCGGTCGCTCCGGCCCCTCCTCGCCCCCGACGGCCTGCTCGGCGTGGCCACCCCCAACTGGGCGTCCCTCGGCCGCCGCTTCTTCGGGCCCTCCTGGTATGCCCTCGAGGCACCCCGCCATCTGGTGCTCTTCGACCCGGCCACCCTGCGGGCGACGGTCGAGGCGGCCGGGTTCCGGGTCACCTCCCGAGCCACCCGCTCCGCCCGCGAGGGACCGGAGACCTGGAAGATCAGCTGGGCGGTCAGCCGCCGCCAGCAGCCCTCCCGATCGGTGGTGGCGGTGGGGACTGCGGTCAGCTGCGCAGCCGCCTTCGTCGGCGCCGGGGAGGAGATCGAACAATGGGCGACCCTCTCGTGACCCAGGCCCGCCCGGCGGCCCCGGCCTCGCCGACCGACCTCTACCTCGACCTGCTCAAAGGGTGCCTCTCGCGCGACCTGTTCCCCGAGCGCTACCGGCCGGTGGGCCGCGGCGCGAGCCGGGCGGCCCGGGTCTACGGGCCCGTCCGGCGGCTCCTCGGCGCCCGGGCGCTGGAGCTGGTCAGGCGGATCGACGTCGACCCCGCCGGGCGCAGGGAGGGAAAGGACCAGCCCGAGGAGGCCGAGACCATGATGGGTCGCCGCCGCCTCGACAACCTGCACCACTGCATCACGGACGTGCTGGAGAACGACGTCCCCGGCGACCTGATCGAGACGGGGGTGTGGCGGGGCGGCGGCACGATCTTCATGCGGGGGGTGCTGGCCGCCTACGGCGACTCGTCCCGCCGGGTGTGGGTGGCGGACTCGTTCAGTGGTCTCCCCCGCCCGAACGAGGCCGCCTTTCCCGCCGATTCGGGCGACGAGCACTGGAAGCGGGACTGGCTGGCGGTGTCGCAGGCCGACGTGCAGGCCAACTTCGCCCGCTACGGCCTGCTCGACGACCAGGTCCGGTTCCTGCCCGGGTTCTTCAGCGACACCCTCCCCACCGCCCCCATCGAGCGGCTGGCGGTGCTGCGCCTCGACGGTGACCTGTACGAGTCGACGATCGTCGCCCTCCGGGCGCTCTACCCCAAGCTCTCCCCCGGCGGCTACGTGATCGTCGACGACTACGGGGCCATCCGCAACTGCCGGGCGGCGGTGGACGACTACCGGCGGGAGCACGGGATCGAGGTGCCGATGCAACCGATCGACTGGACCGGCTACTTCTGGCAGCGCCCGCCGACGTGACGGATGTGGGCGCGGGCCGGTGCCTAGCGCACGCCCGAGCCGGCCACCCGGGCGTGGGCGTCGAGGTAGCCCCTCCCCCACCGCTGGCAGGGCTCGAGGTGGTTGCCCTCGCCCCATTCGTTCCAGGCGTTGACGAAGACCAGGTTCTCGTCCGGCGAGGGGGGCGTGAACCGGTCGACCACCTGGCGCAGCCACCGCTCGTAGGCGGAGGGAGAGGAGTCGACGAGGATGGTGGCCCCCCCGTCGGCCCGGCGGGCGGAGTTGTCGAAGCCGGGCGTCACGCACGGGAACCGGGTGTAGGCGGGCGGGGACCCGGCCAGCATCCGCCGGGCCAGCTCCTCGTAGTCGGCCACCCGGTTCCGCCTCAGGGGGCTGTGCGGCCGGACGACCCGGCGGGCGGCCCGGGCGACGACCCCGCCCCGGCTCGTCCGGTCGGAGAAGTCGGGGGCGAACTGGACGGCGGCGTCGAAGCCGAGGGTGGCGGGGTCGACCCGGTCGGTGGGCAGCGCCTGCACCGCGACCAGGTAGGGCTCTCCCACCCCCAGCCGCACCGCCTCCGCCCGCCACCGGTCGGCCGTCCGCCGGGGGTCGGGAAGCCGGCTGGCCCGGTACACGAGGAACACCGGCCGGCCGTCGATCCGCAGGTAACGGGGGTCGGCGAAGGCCTCCGCCAGCCACCGGACGTGGGCCAGATCGTCGTCGTCGGAGTACTCCTGGCGCAGGAGGACCTGGTCCTCCTTGCCGTTCCAGACCCGGGTCCAGTTCTCGTTGGCCCAGCACAGGCAGAACGGGAGGTCGGGCGACCCCGTGCCCAGGACCTCGTCGAAGGGGCGCTGCAGCAGCCGCCGGCCGCCGAACCAGTAGTGGTAGTAGCAGAAGCCGTCGATGCCGTGGCCGCGGGCCAGGCCGGCCTGGGCCGCCCTCGTCTCCGGCAGGCGGAGGTCGCAAAAGCCCAGGTCAGCGGGGAGGTGGGGCTGATAGTGGCCCCGGAACAAAGGCCGGCCCCGCACCACGTTCGTCCACTCGGTGAAGCCCGGACCCCACCACTCGTCGTTCTCCGGGATGGGGTGGAACTGGGGCAGGTAGAAGGCGAGGAACCGGAGGGCGTCCGGGTCAGCCACGGCGGGGGACGATGCCGGTGGCCATCGGGAGGCATCCTACCGACCGGGATCGGGGCCGCCGGAGCCTGCACTAGCGTCCGCCACCGGATGGAATCGGACCGGGACGTCGACCGCACGGCCCCGCCGCGACCCCGCCTCCACCGGGTGGCGCACGCCCGCCTGGTAGCCGGCCCGCCCCCCGCCGACGACCGGATCTTCTACCAGAACATCTGGTTCCGGGGCCACAACAGCCCCCAGGTGGAGGGCCTGATCACCCGCCTGGCCCGGGTCGACTGCTACCTGGCCATGTGCTCCGCCCGCAAGCTGCCCCGGGCCGTCCAGTACCGGGCCTACCGGGCCCTCGGGGGCGTCCGCCACCGGGTCGTGGTGGGGGCCGCCGGCCGGCGGTACCACTGGATGCTGGCCCACGGACCGGACCAGATCCCCTACTTCCCGGGACGGGTGGTGGCCCAGCTCGACGATCCCAGCTTCTCGCCCGAGGAGGCGGCGCTGGTGTCGCGTCCCAATGTGGCCGTCTGCGTGCTGACCGCCGACTCGGCCGTGCGCCGGTTCCAGGAGCTCGGCGTCCCCGGCCCCTTCTACGTGCTTCCCCTCGGGGCGGAGACGGAGACCCTCACCGAGGCGGCCGTGGGCCGCGTCCGCCGCCGGCACCGCCCCGAGGCCCAGGACGACGCCCAGGTGGTCGTCGGTTATATCGCCTCCACCCTCCGCCTCACCGGCGACCGCCACGCCGACAACCCCCTCCACAACGTCGATCACCTGCTCGAGCTGTGGGACGCCATCCACGCCCGGGTGCCGGCGGCCCGCCTGTGGCTGGTGGGCGAGACCAGCGAGCGCCTCCGGCAACGGGTCGAGGGCCGGCCCGACATCGTCCTGTTCGGCGCCATCCCCCGGGACCACTCCCTCGCCTACGTGGCCAACTTCGACATCGCCCTCTACCCGAGGACGGCCGACCAGGGGGTGCGGGCGTCGAAGGTGGCCGAGTACATGGCCGCGGGCGTGCCCACCGTGTCCTACGACTACAGGGTGGTCGACGACCTGCGGGAGGCGGGCGCGGGGCTGTTGGCCAAGACGCCGGCCGAGTTCGTGGCCGCGGTGGAGCGCCTGGCCGTCGACCCCGCCGAACGGCGCCGGCTGGGCGACGCCGCCCGGCGGGCGGGCGAGGAGCGGGACTGGCGGGTGCTCGTCCCCCGGTTCGAGCGGGACGTGCTCGACGTCTATCTGGCCTGAGCCCGCTTCGCCCGCACGATGTCGCGGCCCACGGTCGAGGCCCACCGCGCCGCCCCCCACCAGCCGGCGTGCTTGCGGACGAAGCGGGCCCGGGCCACGAGGATGCGGTACCCGGTGCGCCGGTCCGACCACATGGTGGCGGTGGAAGTCGCCCCGACGTGGAGGGCCCAGGCCTTCTCCAGGGCGACGACCCGTCCGCCGGCCTCCCACACCCGGAAGCACAGGTCCTCGTCCTCCCCGTACATGAAGAAGCGCTCGTCGAAGCGGAGGTCGGTGTGGCCGGGCATGAGGAGCATCACCGCTCCCGCCACGTAGGGCGCCGGCCGCCAGTCGTCGCCGCTCACCGCGGGCGGCGCCCACCGCAGGGGCGGTGCGAACGACGTCTTGCGGCTGACCTCCGCCCCGCCGGCGTCGTGGAGCCGGGGGGCGACGATCCACCCCCCGGCCGCGGCACCCACCTCGAGCATGGCCGCCAGGGTGTCCGGGGGCAGGACCACGTCCTGGTTGAGGACGAGCACCGCCGGCGTGCGGGCCCGGGCCGCGCCGACGTTGGCCGCGGTGCCGAAGCCGGCGTTAGCCGCCATGTCGACGACGGTGACCCGGGGGTCGGTCAGCCGGGCCCGGAGGTCGTCACCGACGCCCTCGTTGTCGACCACGACCACCTCCGCCACCAGCTCGCTGGCCAGGCAGGACTCCACGCACCGGGCGACGTGCTCCCCGCCCCGGAAATGGACGATCACGGCGGTGACGGGGCCGGGCGGGCTCACCGGAGTCGAGGTCGGGCGCTCGGGGCGCTCGGGGCGCGGGGCCGGGGCTGCACGGTGGCCGCCCATCTTGCTCCCCCCGACCTCGGTCGGCAACCGACGCCGGCGACGCGGTGGACGACCGGCTACCGCCGCCGCTCTCCGGCGAGCGCGTCGATACGGCGGAGGTCCTCGTCGTCGAGGGCGAAGCGGAAGACGTCGAAGTTGGCCGCGATCCGCTCGGGCGTGGCCGACTTGGGGATGACCACCACCCCGTGGTCGACGTGCCAGCGAATCACCACCTGGGCGGGGGTCACGCGGTGGCGCCGGGCGACCTCGGCCAGCACCGGGTGGCGCAGGTCGGTGGTCTTGAACGGGCTGTAGCCCTCCAGGACTACGCCCCGCCGGCGATGTTCCTCCAGGTCAACGGGGTCGTAGAGGGCCGGGCCCCACTTGATCTGGTTCACCTGGGGAGCCTCGCCGGTGGCCCGCACCAGCTCGTCCAGCTGGGCGACGGAGTAGTTGCTGACGCCGACGGCCCGGGCCAGGCCTTCGTCGCGGAGATCCAGGAGCCGTTTCCACACCGCCAGCCCGTCTCTCTCGGGCGGCGGCCAGTGGACGAGCCAGAGATCGACGAAGTCCATGTCCAACGCCCGCAGGCTGCGCTCGAGCGTGCGCCGCTCCCTCCCGGCATCGGTCGGAGGCAGCTTGGTCGTCACGAACACGGCTTCCCGGCGAAGGCCGCTGTCGCGCACGGCCCGGCCGACGTCGGCCTCGTTGCGGTACATCGTCGCCGTGTCGACGTGGCGGTAGCCGACCTCGAGGGCGGAGCGGACCGCTCGATAGCACTGGGAGCCGGTCATCTGCCACGTCCCGAAGCCGACCAGGGGCAGCGCGCCCCCGCTCGGGAGATCGACGGTCGGTTGCTCGGCCCCTATCGCCATGCCGGTTCCATTCCACCCCCGCGCCCGGTTGACACGACTTCCTCGCCCGGACGCCTGCTGGCCGCACGAAAACGGGTGGTGGAAACACCCCCACAGGAGACGTACTGGCGCCCTTGGCCCCCCCATCGTCAGCTGTCAGATTGACCGGGAGGTTTGGGACGGGTCTCGGGATCCGGTGAAAAAGGGAGACGGAACGATGAAAAACGCAGGAAACGGGACCCGGCGCTGGCGGTTGGCTCTGGGAGTGGTCGTCGGCGTGGGAACACTGGGCGCGGCCGGAGTCGCCGTCGCCAGCGTCCCCGGACAGGGTGGCGTGATCAACGGCTGCTACGCCAGCAACAACGGCTCACTACGGCTGGTCGACAGCGACGCCGGGGACACCTGCAAGAACAAAGAGACCGCGATCCAGTGGAACCAGACCGGTCTCCCGGGCCCCGTCGGACCCCAGGGCCCCGCCGGCCCCGCCGGCGCCACCGGCCCCGCCGGCCCCGCCGGGCCGCAGGGTCCCGCCGGTCCGACCGGTCCCACCGGTGCCACCGGGGCCCAAGGCCCGGCCGGTCCCGCCGGTCAGGGAGGAGCCACCGGCTACGAGGTGGTGCGGACGAGCGGTCTCAGCAGCACCGTCGACTCCAAGTCGCAGGTGGCCACCTGCCCCGCGGGCAAGAAGGCGGTGGGCGGGGGCGGTTCCACCAGCTTCGACACGGGCATCAGCGGCGTCGCCGACCGCGTCGCCATCCACCGCTCCACTCCGTTCACCAGTATCAGCCAGGACGACGCCTGGGTGGTCCAGGCGGTCGAGACTTCACCCGACAACATCACCACGTGGACCCTGAGCGCGTGGGCGGTCTGCCTCTCGGTCTCGTAGCCGATCCACACCAGCCGCGGGCCAGGGCACTGCTGGGCGATACCAGCAGGGCCCTGGCGGCGCGTTCGGGGACGGGCGGAGCCAGCCTCGGAACGGGGGCAGGCGCTAGCCTCTCTCCGATGGACAGCGCGCCCCCGTCCGGTGCCGACCTGGTCCGCGTGCTGGCCCAAGCCCTCCTCGACGCCGCCGACCGGCTCGACCAGGACACGTTTGCCGGCGCCGTCGACCTGCTCTCGGGCGTCGAGGGGCGGGTGGTGCTCTCGGGGGCGGGGACCTCGGGCATGATCGCCCGCAAGATCGCGGCCACGCTCACCAGCACGGGCACCGCCGCCCTCTTCCTCCACCCCTCCGACGCCCTCCACGGCGGCCTGGGCATCGTGACCGGCGACGACGTGGCGGTCCTGGTGAGCAACAGCGGTGAGACCGACGAGCTCCTCGTCCTCCTCCCCTACCTCGAGCACCGCAAGATCCCGGTCATCGCCATCGTCGGCAATCTCAACTCGACCCTCGCCTCCCGCTCGGCGGTGGCCCTCGACGCCTTCGCCGCCCGCGAGGCGTGCCCCCTGAACCTGGCTCCCACGTCGAGCACGGCGGTGGCCCTGGCCGTCGGCGACGCCCTGGCCATGTCGGTCATGGAAGTCAAGCACCTCACGCCCGAGCAGTTCGCCTTCAACCACCCCTCCGGCCGCCTCGGCAAGCGCCTCACCCTGCGGGTGAGCGACGTCATGCGCCGGGGCGACGACCGGCCCCGGGTGGGCACCTCCACCCCCTGGCTCGACCTGGTCGCCTCCGTGAGCCACGGCGGCCTGGGCGCGGTCACGGTGGAGGACCCCCGGAGCAACCTCCTCGGCATCGTCACCGACGGCGACGTGCGGCGGGCGGTGGCGGCCACCTCCCCCGAAGGGCTCCACGCCCTGACCGCGGGCGACGTCATGACGGCCGGGCCGGTGTCGGTCCTGCCCGGCTCCCTCGCCTACGACGCCCTCCAGCTCATGGAGAACCGGCCTTCGCAGATCAGCGTGCTGCCCGTCGTCGACGAGCTCGGACACTGCGTCGGGGTGGTCCGCCTCCACGACCTCGTGCGGAGCGGCATCTGACGCCTGGCTGGGGGCCGCCGTGATCGAGCTCACCGAGTGGTTCGCCAACGCCTCTCTCCCGGCCCGGCCGTGGCTCGTCCTCGGCAAGGGACCCACCTTCGACCGCCGGGACCGCTTCGACCTCACCGCCTACAACCGCCTCTCGCTCAACCACGTCGTCAACGAGGTCGACGTCGACGTGGCCCACATCATCGACGTCGACGTGGTCGGCGCCTGCGCCGAGGGCCTGCGCAACCGCTGCCGGTGGCTGCTCATGCCCCGCCACCCGCACCTGCGGTCGACCCTGTGCGACCGGTCGCTGGAGGACTGGTTCGGCGAGTACCCGGTGCTGGAGGAGCTCGACCGGGAGGGCCGCCTGGTCTGGTACAACCTCTCGGGCACCCCTGTCCACGGCCGGTCGCCGGTCATCGGGGCCAAGCGCTTCAGCGCCGAGGCCGCCCTCAACCTGCTGGGGGTGCTGGGCGTGCGCCAGGTGCGGTCGCTCGGCATCGACGGCGGCCGCGCCTACGGCGCCCCCTTCCGGCACCTGGCCGACGAGACGATGCTGGCCAACGGGGCCAACTCCTTCGACGACCAGTTCGAGCGGCTGGCGGTGATCGTGGCCGAGCACGGCATCGACTACCAGCCCCTGGTGGAGCCGTTGCGGATCTTCGTCGGCACCGACGAGTCCCAGGTGGTGGCCCACCGGGTGCTCGAGTACTCGATCCGCAAGTCGGCCAGCATCCCGGTCGAGGTGACACCGACGCTGGGCTGGCCCCACCCGATGCCGCGCGATCCGGAGAACAAGCCCCGCACCACGTTCTCCTTCTGCCGGTTCATGATCCCCGAGCGCGGCGGCTACCGGGGCCGGGCCCTCTACCTCGACGCCGACATGGTGGTCTTCGGCGATGTGGCCGAGCTGGCCGACGTGCCTTTCGACGACCATGCGGTGCTCTGCAGCGCCCCCCCGCCCACCGGCTCCTGGGACGGCCGGGGCTCCACCTACCTGGGCCCCCGCAGCGTGGCCGTCATGCTCCTCGACTGCGACCGGCTGCCGTGGAAGATCGACGACATCGTGGCCGGCCTCGACGAGCACCGCTACACCTACTCCGAGCTGCTCTCCGACGTGTGCGTGGTCCCGCCGGCCGAGATCGCCGACACCATCCCGCCCGAGTGGAACGAGCTGGAGCGCTTCGAGCCGGGGCGCACCAAGCTGCTCCACTACACCGTCGTCCCCACCCAGCCCTGGAAGAACGACGACAACCCCCTCGCCGAGCTGTGGATGGGCTGGTACCGGGAGGCGGTGGAGGCGGGAGCGGTCCCCCCCGAGGAGGTCGAGGCACTCGTCCGGGCGGGACACGTCAAGCCCTCGCTCACCGCGGCACTACGGTCGGCACCGTCGCGGCGGTCGGTGCTCACCGGCGCCTCGCTCGACCTGGCGACCGCCCGCCGTCGGGTCGCCGACCTGGAAGCCCGCCTGGCGAGGATGGAAGAGTCGTGGCCGTGGAGGATCGGGAGCTCGATCGTGCGGACGGCCCGCCTGCCGCGGGACCTGGCCCGGAAGGGCCGCTCCCGCCTGACCCGGCGGTGACCGACCAGGTCCCGAGCGGCCCGACGGTCGGCGGCCCGACGGTCGGCGGCCCCGCGCCCGGCCCCCAGCGCCCCCTGCTGGTCATCGAGCAGGGCAGCACGCCCCTGGGCCAGTACCTGCGCGACCTCTTCCACTACGGCGACCTCATCCGGGTGATGGCGGTGCGCGATTTGAAGCTGCGCTACCGCCAGACGGCCCTGGGCGCCCTCTGGGTGGTCGTCCAGCCCGTGCTCTCGGCCGCCATCCTCGGCTTCGTGTTCGGCCGGGTGGCCAAGCTGTCCACCGACGGGGTCCCCATCTTCCTGTTCGCCTACGCCGGGATGGTGAGCTGGAACGCCTTCAACCAAACCGTCACCCGCACGACCAGCTCCCTACTGGCCAACGCCGCCCTGGTGTCGAAGATCTTCTTCCCCCGGCTCATCCTGCCCCTGGCCAGCACCGCCGGCGTCGTCATCGACTTCGTCATCTCGCTCGTCGTCCTGCTCGGCATCCTCGTCGCCACCGGTCGGACCCCGGGGGTCGCGGTGCTCCTGCTGCCGGTGTGGCTGGCGTTGCTGCTGCTCTGCTCCATGGGCCTGGGCACGCTGGCCGCGTCGCTGTCGGTGCGCTACCGCGACCTGGCCCAGATCACGCCCGTCCTGCTCCAGCTCCTCCTCTACGCCAGCCCGGTGGCGTACGCGGTGTCAGCCGTGCCCGACCGGTACCTCACCCTCTACTACCTCAATCCCCTGGTCGCCCTGCTGGAAGGCTTCCGCTGGTCGCTCCTGGGCACGAGCCTGCCGGCCGCGTCCCGGCTGATTCCCTCGGTCGTCTTCTCGGTGGTGCTCTTCGTGGCCGGCATGGTCACGCTGGAGAAGAAGGAGAGGGGGTTCGCCGATGTCATCTGAGACGCCGCTGGCGGTGTCGATCCAGGGGATCGGCAAGACCTACTCCATCGCCACCGCCACCGACCGGCCCGACCTGTTCGTGGATGTCCTCCGCCGGCGCCTGCGGCGGCCGCTGGCGCGGACCCCCCGTCACGACTTCCACGCCCTCGAGGACATCACCGCCGACATCCACCAGGGCGAGGCGGTCGGCGTCATCGGCCGCAACGGCGCCGGCAAGAGCACCCTGCTGAAGATCCTGAGCCGGGTCACCGAGCCCAGCGCGGGACGGGTCGAGCTCTACGGTCGGGTCGGCAGCCTGCTGGAGGTGGGCACCGGCTTCCACCCGGAGCTGACGGGGCGGGAGAACATCTTCCTCAACGGCGCCATCCTGGGGATGAAGCGGGGCCAGATCAAGCGGGCCTTCGACTCGATCGTCGACTTCGCCCAGATCGACGAGTTCCTCGACACGCCGGTCAAGCGCTACAGCAGCGGGATGTACGTCCGGCTCGCCTTCGCGGTGGCGGCCCATCTCGACCCCGAGATCCTGGTCGTCGACGAGGTGCTGGCCGTCGGCGACGCCGAGTTCCAGCGGCGGTGCCTGGGCAAGATGAACGAGGTCGCGTCCCAGGAGGGCCGCACCGTGCTGTTCGTGAGCCACAACATGGCGGCCGTCGCCTTCTTCTGCCGCCGGGTGCTCTTCCTGGAGGAGGGTCGGGTCGTCTTCGACGGCGACACCGCCGAGGGGATCCAGCGGTACCTGGCCCGGTCGGGCGACATCCCCGACGACCATTCCGGGGTCTTCGACCTCACCGAGCGGCCCCGGCCGGCGGGGGTCGCCCGACCGGCCATCACCCGCGTCGAGATCCGCGCCGAGGACGGCACCCTCACCAACCGCATCCCGATGGGGAGCGGGCTGTCGGTGACGGTCGACGTGGAGGGACTGCGGGTCCCCCGCCAGTTCGTGGCCGTCAGCCTCACCACCGAGACCGACCTCTGCCTGGTCCAGGTCAACACCAACATGAAGCCGCTCGAGGTCTTCGACCGCAACGCGGCCCAGACGTCGGTCACCCTCACCATCCCCTACCTCCCCCTCAACCCGGGCCGGTACTGGCTCGAGCTGCGGGTCAGCGAAGGAGGGGTCCTCGGGGTCAAGAGCCTGGTCGACAAGATCGAGCGGGCGGCCCCCATCGAGGTGGTGCCGGCCGACGTGTTCGGCACCGGTTTCCAGCCCCAGAGCGGCCGGTGGCGGGCGCTGTGCATCGTGAACCCGTCGTGGGAGGTCCGCAACGGCGCCGGCGTGGTCGCCGCCACCGCCCCCGTCGACGGGCCCCCCACCGAACCCCGCCGCACCGCCGAGGGCGGATGAGCGACGGCACGTCGGGCGAGGACGGGCCGGGCTGGGCCGACGGGTGCCGGGTCGGGTTCCGGCCCTGCAGCTACGACCCCGACGTGTTCAGCCCCCGGGTCCGGGCCCACCTGCCCTGCCACCACCTGGCCGCGGCGGGAGTGAAGGCCGGCATCGTCCCCGCCGACGGCAGTGGCACCTACGACGTGGTCGTCTTCCAGAAGGCCTACGCCAAGGGTGATCTGGGCCTGGCCTCGGACCTGGCCGCCCGCGGCACCAAGGTCGTGTTCGACCTGTGCGACAACCACTTCTTCCACCCCGAACCCCGGCCCGAGCACGCCGACCAGGTGCAGCGGCTGCGGGAGATGATCGACCGGGCCGACGTGGTGAGCGTGTCCACCCCCGAGATCGCCAAGCTCGTCGACGACAAGCCCACGTTCGTGGTCGACGACGCGGTCGAGCTGCCGCCCGTGAGCGCGTCGGCCGAGCGCCGGGCCGCCGCCGGCCGGCAGAGGCGGGCCACGGGCCGGCCCCCCCTGCGGGTCGTGTGGCAGGGCCAGCACGGCACCCGGGTCCCCCGCTCCGGCATCTACAGCCTGAGCAAGGTCGTCCCCGAGCTGGAGGCGCTCCACCGGGAGCTGCCCCTCCGCCTGACCGTGATCGGCAACTCCAAGGACGCCTTCCGGTCGGTTCTGGGCGAGGTCCGCTTCCCCGTCCGCTACCGGCCCTGGCGGTCCCGGACCTTCGCCGGGCAGTTCATGGCCAACGACGTCTGCGTGATCCCCATCGACGTCAACCCGTTCACCGTGTGCAAGAGCAACAACCGGGTCGTCCTCGCCCTCATGATGGGAGTGCCCGTGGTCGCCGACCCGATCCCCAGCTACCGGGAGCTGGCGAGCTTCGTCACCTTCGCCGGCGGCGGGGGCGGCGGGGGCGGCTGGGCCGGCGCGGGCGGCGGGGGCGGCTGGGCCGGCGCCATCCGCGACTACTGGTCCGATCCCGACCTGGCCGAGGGCCACGTGGCCGAGGGCCAGCGCCACATCCGGGCCACCTACACCCCCGAACGGGTCGTCGCCCAGTGGTCGCAGGTGCTGCGGGCGGCGCTGCGCTCGGGGGCATCGGCGTGACCCGTCTCCTGCTGGTCGGCTGCGGTGCGATCGCGGCCGCGGCCCACCTTCCGGCGCTGAAGGTGCTGCAGGACGAAGGCCTGGTGGAGGTGGTGGTCGCCGACATCGACGCCGACAAGGCCCGGGCCGCGGCCGCCCGCTTCGGCATGACCGCGGCCGCCGACTGGCGGGCGGCGGCGGCCGGCGTCGACGCGGTGGCCGCGATCCTGCCGCCCGGCGTCAACGCCCAGGTGTCGACGGAGGCGGCGGCGATGGGACTCCACGTCCTGTGCGAGAAGCCGCCCGGCCGTGACGTCGAGCAGGCGCGGGCCATGGCCGACGCCGCCGCTTCCCACCCGGACCGGACCACGATGATCGGCTTCAACCGCCGCTTCAACCCGCTCTACGCCGAGGCCACGGAGCGCTCCCGGCCCCTCGGGCCGCCGACGTCGTTCTACGGCCGGGTGTCGGGAGCCAACCTCGGGAAGCCGCCGGCCGACGGCGTGGCCGACTGGCTGTCGTCGGCCGGATCCCACGCCCTCGACCTGGCCGTCGCCACCATGGGCTTCCCCCGCGCCGCCGGCGTCGACCGCCGGGTCGTCGGGGGCGGCCCCGACAACGTCTGGAGCCTCCAGCTCCACTGCCCCACCGGCTCCGCCCTGCTGTTCTTCCACTTCGCCGCCGGCCGGCGCACGGAGCACTACGAGTGGGCCGGCGCCACCTACGACGTCCGCCTCGATCTCCCCAAGGACGGGGACTTCGCCGCCGGCAACGAGCTGCACCCGCTGTCGCGGACGGGGGAGTTCCACGAGGTCAACGGCTTCACCGGCGAGTACCGGGCCTTCCTGGCCGCCATCGCCGGCGGGCCCGCGCCGGCGTGCGACTTCGCCTACGGCGTCCGGTTCATGACCCTGGTATCGACCCTCCTGTCGGCCGCGCCCGCCAGCCTGACCCCGGTCGAGGTCGAGGTCGAGGTCGACGCGGACGGGGAGGTGCCGGCCGGGGCGCCCGCCGGGGCGCGGGGCACCGCGGTGGGGGCCGCCGGCGGCCGCCGGCGGACCGCTCCCGCCACGGAGCGGCCGATCGTCGTCCTCCACCAGCCGGTGGCCGCCCATCCCCGCTTCTTCACCGCCGGCGATCTGTCCGCCCTTCACCAGCGGTGCGACGTCCGGGTCATGGGCGGCGAGGAGCGGTCCGAGACCCTCCGTCCGGCCCGGGTGATCGTCACCGGGCGGACGGCCAAGGCCCTGAGCAACGACCTGGGGGAGGCGCCCGACCTCGGCCTGGTGGTCGTCATCGGCGCGTCGGTGCGCAGCGTCGACGCGGACAAGCTCGTCGATCGGGGCGTGGTCGTGGCCAACACCGCCGACGCGGTGGCCCAGAGCGTCGCCGAGCACTGCCTGATGGTCACCCTGGCCGGGCTGCGCCGGCTGACCCTCACCGACCAGCGGATGCACGCCGGCGAGTGGCCCCGGCCCGGTCAGCGGCCGTCCGGGTCACGGCGGCAACAGCTCAACCCCCGCCAGCTGGTGCGGCGGTTGCCGATCCCGCCTGGGCTCCGCCGCCGGCTGGGCGTGCTCGAGCGGCGCCTGATGGGTGGGGCCCCGGGGACGGCCGGCGGGGGGGCCCCGAAGGCCGCGGTCGCCACCGGCGGGCCCGGCGCCGACCTGGGGGGACTGGTCGTCGGCCTCGTCGGGTGGGGTCACACCGCCCGCCGTTTCACCGAGCTGCTCGTCCCCTTCGGCTGCCAGGTGCTGGTCGCGTCCGGCGCGGCCGACCCCGCCGAGCTGGAGGCAGCCGGGGCCCGGCGGGCGTCGGTGGGCGAGATCCTGGGGGCGGCCCGGGTGGTGTCCCTGCACAAGGGGCTCACCGACGCCACCCGGGGCTTCCTCGACGCCGGCCTGCTCGACCGCCTCCGCCCCGGCACCGTCCTGGTCAACACCGCCCGGGGCGAACTGATCGACGAGCCGGCGCTGGTGGCCCGGCTGGCCAAGGGTGACATCGTGGCCGCCCTCGACGTCTTCGCCACCGAGCCCCTGCCCACCAGGCACCCCCTGCGTGACCTCCCCAACGTCATACTCACGCCCCACCACGCGAGCACGACCGAGCAGGAGGAGCGGCGGATGGGCGCGGAAGCCCTGGCGACGGTCCACGCCTGGCTCGACGGCGACCCGGTGGGCGGCCTGAGCCACGACCGCCTGGGCCGGATGACATAGGGCTTCCACGG